>NZ_JBSGAH010000050.1:0-1138 GCF_053600675.1 Streptomyces sp. NPDC005004 | reverse complement strand
GAGGTTGAGGTTGTGCAGGCGAGCAATGCCGAGCATGGCGTAGTGGATGCCGTCGCCCTTGAGGCGGCAGTCGCGCAGGATCTTCCAGCTCTTCATGCGGGCGAAGGCGTGCTCGACGCGGGCCCGGACGCGCTTGTGGGAGCGGTTGTGTTCTTCCTTCCAGGCGGGCAGACCCTCGCTCTTGGACCTGCGGTGCGGGATGACCAGGCCGGTGCCCTGGTAGCCGCCGTCGGCGATGGTCACGGTCCTGCCGACGGCGTCCTTGGCACCGGATTCCTCCCAGCCGCGGGAGTCGTGCCGGTTGCCGGGCAGAGGACGGCCGACCACGACGACCAGCCGGGTATCAGCGTCGATGACCACCTGGTGGGCTGTGGAGTAGCGGTAGTTCTTCGACTGCTCGGCGATCGTGCGATCCCGGGTGGGGACCAGAGTGCCGTCCACGATAAGCACGGTGTCCTTCGCGAACCGCTTGCGTGGCTGGAGCGCGAGCTTGGGCCCGAGGTGATCGATGATCCGGTCGGCCGCCGACTTCGAGATGCCGAACAGCGGCGCGAGCTGGCGCATCGTCAAGTTTGTGCGCCAATAAGCGACGACCAACAGGATGCGGTCCTCCAGTGGCAGCCCCCAGGGGCGTCCGCGGTGCTCTTTGGCCGCAGTCTCGCGGCGCACAGCCGTCACCAGCTTGCCGAAACAGCGTGGGCTCAGCCCGGTGAACGGGGCTATCCAGGACGGCTCCGACGCCGTGATCACACCGGCCATCCGGAGATCATTTCAGTTGCCGGCGCCCTTCCTCATGGCGATCCTGAGCTACGAACAACCAAGGGAGACAAGGTGGGACTGATGCTCTTCCCAGGCGACGACGACGTGGCGAGTCCGGACGTCTCCTGGTCATACACCGGCTTCAACATGTTCAGGAAGTGGTTGGCTCAGGCCGAGGGGTTCACCCTCACCGAGATGAACGGGTTCGGTGGAGAGCGCCAGTGGCGCAGTGTCTCCACTACCCTGGCGCCACTGCTCAACCATCCAGACGACGATGGCCCCGACCTGACGCCAGCTCAATGCGCGGCCATGCTGCCCCGCCTGGAAGCGATCCTCGACCAGCAGCAGTCTGACGACAGCGACCCTGTCATCCGACGGC
>NZ_JBSGAH010000049.1:0-1318 GCF_053600675.1 Streptomyces sp. NPDC005004 | reverse complement strand
AAGTGGAACGCCATGTGGCATTCGTCGCCGCCCGCCTGGTAGTCGCCGAAGTAGTCGACCACGTCCTCGGGCCACTGGTTCGCCTCCGCCAGCAGGACCTTGTCGGGATACTGGGCGTCGATCTCCTTGCGCACGCGCTTCAGGAAGTCGTGCGTGGCGGGGAGGTTCTCGCAGTTGGTGCCCTCCTGCTGGTACAGATACGGCACCGCGTCCAGCCGGAACCCGTCGATGCCGAGGTCCAGCCAGAACTTCAGGGCGGAGATCATCTCCTCCTGGATGGCCGGGTTCTCGTAGTTCAGATCCGGCTGGTGCGAGAAGAAGCGGTGCCAGTAATACTGCTTGCGTACCGGGTCGTACGTCCAGTTCGACGCCTCGGTGTCGACGAAGATGATCCGGGCGTCCTGGTACTGCTTGTCGTCGTCGGCCCAGACGTAGTAGTCGCCGTAGGGTCCGTCGGGATTCTCGCGGGACTCCTGGAACCACGGGTGCTGGTCACTGGTGTGGTTCATGACGAAGTCGATGACGACACGCATCCCGCGCTGGTGGGCGGCGTCGACGAAGTCCACGAAGTCCGCGAGGTCCCCGAACTCGGGGAGTACGGCCGTGTAGTCCGAGACGTCGTAACCGCCGTCACGCAGCGGGGACTTGAAGAACGGTGGCAGCCACAGGCAGTCGACGCCCAGCCATTGCAGGTAGTCGAGCTTGGCGGTGAGACCCTTCAGGTCCCCGATGCCGTCGCCATTGCTGTCCTGGAAGGAACGGACCAGGACCTCGTAGAAGACGGCGCGCTTGAACCACTCAGGGTCGCGGTCCCGGGCGGGAGTGTCCTCGAACGTGTCCGGGACGGGCTCGTTGACGATCATATGGTGGGTGACCCTCCGATCTGCGGGTTGGACGGTCGCAGAACCGAGAACACATGCGCGGGTCGACGACCCGGTTCGAGTCGCACATAGTTGGCCCTGCCCCAGTGATAGGACTCGCCGGTGAGCAGGTCGCGCACCGGCACCGACTCGTGCCAGTCGAGGCCGAGTTGCGGCATGTCCAACGAGACCGTGGCCTCCTGGGTGTGGTGCGGGTCGAGGTTCGCGACCACCAGAACCGTGTTCGAACCGCTGCGTTTCGAATAGGCGATCACCGATTCCTTGTCCGTCTCGTGGAAGTGGAGATCGCGCAACCGGTGCAGCGCCGGGTTCTGCCTGCGGATCTGGTTGAGCCGGGTGATCAGGGGGGCGATGGTCCGTCCCTCCAGGGCGGCGGCCTCCCAGTCGCGGGGTTTGAGCTGGTACTTCTCCGAGTCGAGATACTCCTCGCCGCCCGG
>NZ_JBSGAH010000048.1:0-1426 GCF_053600675.1 Streptomyces sp. NPDC005004 | reverse complement strand
ATGCCCCACTGGCAACTGGACGGGATGGAGGGTGTCTTGGCGAGGATCTCGGAGACGGGGTAGCGGGACTCACGGCGTACGGCCATGAAGATGCGTGGCATGACCGGGAAGTGGAACGCCATGTGGCATTCGTCGCCGCCCGCCTGGTAGTCGCCGAAGTAGTCGACCACGTCCTCGGGCCACTGGTTCGCCTCCGCCAGCAGCACGGTGTCCGGGTACTGCGTGTCGATCTCGCGCCGGACGCGCTTCAGGAAGGCGTGCGTGGCGGGCAGGTTCTCGCAGTTGGTGCCGTCCTCGGCGTAGAGGTACGGCACCGCGTCGAGACGGAAGCCGTCGATGCCGAGGTCCAGCCAGAACTTCAGCGCGGCCAGGATCTCCTCCTGGACGGCCGGGTTCTCGTAGTTGAGGTCGGGCTGGTGCGAGAAGAAGCGGTGGAAGTAGTACTGGCCGCGCACCGGGTCGAAGGTCCAGTTGGAGACCTCGGTGTCGACGAAGATGATCCGGGCGTCCTGGTACTGCTTGTCGTCGTCGGCCCACATGTAGTAGTCGCCGTACGGACCTTCGGGGTCCTGGCGGGACTCCTGGAACCACGGGTGCTGGTCGCTCGTGTGGTTCATGACGAAGTCGATGATCACGCGCATCCCGCGCTGGTGGGCCGCGTCCACGAACTCGACGAAGTCCGCGAGGTCCCCGAACTCCGGCAGCACCGACGTGTAGTCGGCCACGTCGTAACCGCCGTCCCTGAGCGGGGACTTGAAGAACGGTGGCAGCCACAGGCAGTCGACGCCCAGCCATTGCAGGTAGTCGAGCTTGGCGGTGAGACCCTTCAGGTCCCCGATGCCGTCGCCGTCGCTGTCGTGGAAGGAGCGGACCAGGACCTCGTAGAAGACGGCGCGCTTGAACCACTCAGGGTCGCGGTCCCGGGCGGGAGTGTCCTCAAAGGTGTCCGGCACGGGTTCGTTCACGGTCATGACGCTGAAGGCCCTCCGATCTGTGGCGTCGCCCGCCCGGCGGTATGCAGTACGTGCGCGGGTGCGTGGCCGGGGCTGAGACGGACGTAGTTGGTCCGGCCCCAGTGGTAGGTCTCGCCTGTCAGTTCGTCGTGGACGGACAGGTGGGCGTTCCAGTCCAGGCCGAGTTGCGGCATGTCCAACGAGACCGTGGCCTCCTGGGTGTGGTGCGGGTCGAGGTTGACGACCACGATGACCGTGTCCGTCCCCGTGCTCTTGCTGTAGGCGAGCACGGAGTCGTTGTCGGTCTGATGGAAGCGGAGATTCCGCAGGCGCTGTAGCGCGGGATGCCGGCGACGGATGTCGTTGAGCCGGGTGATGAGGGGGGCGATGGTCCGTCCCTCCAGGGCGGCGGCCTCCCAGTCGCGGGGTTTGAGCTGGTACTTCTCCGAGTCGAGATACTCCTCGCCGCCCGG
>NZ_JBSGAH010000047.1:0-1776 GCF_053600675.1 Streptomyces sp. NPDC005004 | reverse complement strand
CCCCCCCCGTTACCGTTTTCGTGGCTCCGCAATGGGGCCTCCGGCCTTCGGGCCCGGCATGGCTTCCCCCTCCTGTTGTTGATGATCCGGGGGGTGGTGTCACCGGGTCCGGAGGCATCGACGGACCGCTGATGAGGGGCTTGAGCACCGGCTTCACCCGAGTCGGAAGAGCTCTCCGTAACGTGGATGTGGCAGCTCGATGCCGTGCCAGGGCCGGACGAAAGCGTGATGGAGGGGCCTGCACGTGATCGACACCGGCGACATCGACGTCTTCCTCGGCCTGGACGTCGGCAAGGGCGAACACCACGCCACCGCCGTCACCCCGGCCGGAAAGAAGGCCTTCGACAAGCGCCTGCCCAACACCGAACCCAAGCTCCGCGAGCTGTTCGCCAAGCTGCAGGCCAAGCACGGGACCGTGCTCGTGGTGGTAGATCAGCCGGCCTCGATCGGCGCCCTGCCAGTGGCCGTCGCCCGGGACATGGGCTGCCCGGTCGCCTACCTGCCCGGCCTGACGATGCGGCGGATCGCCGACCTCTACCCGGGCGAGGCGAAGACCGATGCGAAGGACGCGTTCATCATCGCCGACGCGGCCCGCGCGATGCCGCACACTCTGCGGGCGATCGACGGCGAGGACGAGACGATCGCCGAGCTGGAGATGATCGTCGGGTTCGACGACGACCTGGCCGGCGAGGCGACCCGGGTCGCGAACCGGCTGCACGGCCTGCTGACCCAGATCCATCCCTCGCTGGAACGGGTCCTGGGACCGCGGTTGCAGCACCCCGCCGTCCTCGCCCTGTTGGAACGGTTCGGCTCCCCGGCACAGATACGCAAGGCCGGACGCCGGCGGCTGATCACCCTGCTGCGGCCGAAGGCACCGCGGATGGCCGAGCGGCTGGTCGAGGAGATCTTCGCCGCCCTGGACGAGCAGACCGTGACAGTCCCGGGGACCGAGGCAGCCGCGCTGATCGTCCCCAGTCTGGCCGCTTCGCTGACGGCCGTGCTCGACCAGCGGAAACTGCTGGCCGGACGGATCGAGGAACTGCTGGAGGCCCACCCTCTTTCAAAGGTCCTGACGTCGATGCCGGGCATCGGCGTCAGGACCGGAGCCCGCATCCTGATCGAGGTCGGCGACGGCAGCACCTTCCCGACCGCCGGTCACCTCGCCGCCTACGCCGGCCTCGCACCCGCGACCCGGAGCTCGGGCTCATCCATCCGCGGCGAACAGCCCTCCAGGAGAGGAAACAAGCAGCTCAAACGGGCCTTCTTCCTCTCCGCGTTCGCTGCCCTGGGCGACCCTGCATCCCGGTCCTACTACGACAAGAAGATCGCCCAGGGCAAACACCACACCCAAGCACTGCTCTGCCTCGCCAGACGCCGGGCCGACGTCCTGTTCGCCATGCTCCGCGACGGAACCTTCTATGAACCCCAACCCGCCGCCGCTCGGTGAGGAGTTGAGACCGCTCGATCAGTCCTCTGGCCGCAGCCTCTGGCGAGCCGCCTCAAGCCGCTCGTCATAGTCAGGCGCGAACAGCTCGGGAAGCGCCTTGTCGAGCGTTCCGGCGATCCGATGGATCGGCGCCCAGACCGCCGGATCGTCGACAACCCGGCTCAGGTCCGTCATCTGCAGCTTCTCCAGCCAGTCCGACAACACCAGCGCCTCGTCACTCGTGAGCTTGATCGTGACCTGGCTATCACCCATGCACACCCCTACGGCTCGGCCCCACCCTCGACCGCACGAACCTACTGGTCCTCGACCTTGACCAAACACATAGGGGC
>NZ_JBSGAH010000046.1:0-3434 GCF_053600675.1 Streptomyces sp. NPDC005004 | reverse complement strand
GGGGGGGGGGTACCCCACCCCGGAGGGGCCCGGGCCCGACAACCCCGCCCCCCCTCGTGGTCGCCGTCGGCGTGCCGGAAGGCCGACGTGGACAGCGCGGGGAGTCCGCCGCGGACAGAGCCTGACCAGCCGCTTCGCCGACCGGGCGGCCGTTGTCATTGGTTGAACCAATGTTCCTTGAGCGACAAGCGGGGAAGTGCTGGCAGGGGCATGGCGGGGGGCGCATAGTGGGCGCGAAGCCGTGCGTCGTTCGCACCTGGACTCCCTGGGGGTAGTCGCGTCCATGAGCAGAGCCCAGCAGCCCTCCCGCCGCAGTGTCCTCGGCGCGGCCGTCGCCGTCGCCGTGAGCGCGGGGGCGGTCTCCGCCGTTCCCGCCGTCGCCTCCCCGGCCCTGCGGCACGGCGGCGCCTCCGGCCGTCCCGTCGAGTACCACGCCTGGACCTCGTACACGGACTGGCGACAAGGCACCGCGCACGGCGTCCGCGCCGTCGCCGGCTCGCGGCCCGGGATCGTGATCGGCGCGCCCGCGGGCCGCACCGACTACACCGACCCGCACACCGGCACCACCGCGACCTGGGAGTACGCCACCTGGACCTCGCCCGTGCACCGGCTGAGCGTGCCCGCCACCGAGGTCATCGCCTCCTGGAACGCGCACACCCCCGAGGGCACCTGGCTCCAGACCGAGCTGAGCGGCACGTACTCCGACGGCACCGCGACCCCCTGGTACGTGATGGGCCGCTGGGCCTCGGGCGACCAGGACATCCGGCGCACCTCCGTGGACGACCAGAGCGACGGCAAGAGCTCCATCTGGACGGACACCTTCGCCATCGACGACGCGAGCACGGGACTGCGCCTGATCTCGTACCGGCTGCGCCTCACCCTATACCGCGAGCCCGGCACCCACGCGACCCCCACGGTCCACCGGGTCGGCGCCATGGGCTCGGACATCCCCGACCGCTTCACCGTCCCCGCCTCCGCCCCCGGCCTCACCCGCGAACTCGCCGTCCCGCGCTACTCGCAGGAGATCCACAAGGGCCAGTACCCGCAGTACGACAACGGTGGCGAAGCCTGGTGCAGCCCCACCTCCTCGGAGATGATCGTCGAGTACTGGGGTGCCCGGCCCACCCCCGAGCAGCTCTCCTGGGTCGACCCCGCCTACGCCGACCCCCAGGTCTGCCACGCGGCCCGCTCCACCTACGACTACCAGTACGAGGGCTGCGGCAACTGGCCCTTCAACGCGGCCTACGCCGCCTCCTACTCCGGCCTCCAGGGCGTGATCACCCGCCTCACCTCCCTCACCGACCTGGAGACCCTGATTGCGGCCGGCATCCCCGCCATCACCTCCCAGTCCTTCCTCAAGACGGAGCTGACCGGCGCGGGCTACGGCACCTCCGGACACCTCATGACCGTCATCGGCTTCACCGCCGAGGGCGACGTCATCGCCAACGACCCCGCCTCCCCGAGCGACGACGCGGTGCGCCGGGTGTACGCACGGCGGGAGTTCGAGAACATCTGGCTCCGCACCAAGCGCTACAACGCCTCCGGCCAGGTCGCCTCGGGCACCGGCGGCGTCTGCTACCTGTACTTCCCGGCCGACCCGACACCAGGCCAGCGCCGGGCGCTGGCGGCGGTCGGCGTTCGCTGACTGGGGGTTCGCCCGCACCGATCGGCGCCGGCGTGCGGCCCGTCACTGAATCCAGTCGACCGGAGGGCACACACCCCGTGTCCGCTCGGAGCCTCCTTCGCGTCGTCCGCTCGGAGGGCCGGGTCGCACGGTGTCGTCACGCGGGTAGAGCGGAGCGGTACACAGGTAATCGGGCGCTCGCCAGGCGGAGTTGACGGTGCCGTCCGGCGCGCGGTCCCTCGTGTGCCGGACGGCCCGGCTCCAGTCGGGGAAGCCCCCGGGCTCCGCGACGGCGAGGTGGGACCGAGCACGGTGCCGGGGTTTCGCCCGCCGTCTGCCGCCCTGCTTCAGTACGGAGGTGCGGCGGGCTGGTGGGGGTGGGTGACCGTGATCGGTCCATCCGACGAGCACGTGGCGTACCGGTTCGGCGGCGGCCACGGCCGTCGCCGCCCTCCTCGGTGCCCGCGAGGCCAAGCACGCTTCTTCCCACGCTCGTTCGCGGCTCCGCGGCGACAAGGGAACGGCCCGGTCGCCGGGTGCGACGCCCCGGCACCGGACAGACCCCTGCCACTCCGCTGAAGTTCCGTGCTGGAGAAGAAGATCCCCGAAGACGGCTGGTCGCCTCGGCCGAGCTGATCGGGCAGGGCATCGACCCGTTCCCGGACACCGGGCACCGACAGCGCCACTGCGCCCACCCTGCACCAGGCAGTGCGGGCGGTCACGCCGTGCGCCCAGGTCGTCTACGTCGAACTCGCTTGTCAGCGGCCGGACTTCACTCGCCCGATCGTCCCTTCCTTGATCGCCCTCATGCACTTTCCCCGACTCCGAGGGCCCCCTCCGGTCTCACCCGCCCCCTGGTCGACGCCCTCCCGTCGGGCGGCTACCTGTTCCTCTCCCGCGGCACCGCCGACCAGCACCCCGAATTCGAGGACCGGGTCTGGGACAGGCACAAGGAAGGCGCGGACCCCCTCCGCATACGCACCCGCGGAGTCGGGGGCGGCTGAGGGTGCGGTCGTGGAGGCGTTCCGGAGGCTCGGTTGACGGGTGGGCGGACGGCCCCGGCGGTCGTGGGCACGGCCGTGGACCGCTCCCCGTTCCCTACCGCACGCCGGGTAGGGCCCGGGACGGCCATCTCCGGCCGCGAAGGCGGTCAACTTCCTTGTGGGGATGGGTGGTTCACGCAGACACCCACTCAGGAGCCGGGCTTCGGGCCACCGCCCTCCCGGTCATGCCCTAGCAAAACGCGCTGGGCGGGGAATGTAGCGACACGCCGCGAGGCGGGCGTGAGGAGGCGTCAGAGGATCACTCTAAGAGGCTAATTGTATGTCAATCTGTTTGTATTTATGGAGATTTCAGAGTCAAAACGTGCCCCGGAAGCGGCGTGTGGGCTGGATAAATACCCCGATCAGCCCCTATGGAGCCAGATTCCCGGCATTTCCGGAATGACAGGCGTGAGGCGGGTCGGTAAGTTTCAACACGTACCGGCTGAGGAGCCGGTGTCACACGACAGGAGAAGGCACATGAAGATTGCCCGTTCCACCCTTGTCACCGGCGCCATCGCGGCCGCTGCCGCCATGGCCGCGACCGGTATCACCTACGCCTCGGCCGCCTCCGGCGCCGTGTCCCAGGAAGCCCCGGCCGTCGCGGCCGCGGCGCCCTTCGGCGGCAGCGGCAACGGCAACGGCAACGGCCAGAGCAAGGGCAATGAGGGCAAGGGCAACGAGGGCAGGGGCGACAAGGGCGGCGACCACGACTACGACGAGGGTCGCATCCAGGTCAACGAGCGCTCCTACTCCTCCCGCGCCGGCGA
>NZ_JBSGAH010000045.1:0-4071 GCF_053600675.1 Streptomyces sp. NPDC005004 | reverse complement strand
GCGCGCTCGCGTTCCACCAGCAGCGGCATCGGGTCGGACGCGGTCACCAACTCCCGCAGCGGGTAACGCTCCAGCACCTCCAGCACCTCGGGAGCAAGGGCGCCCCTGAGCCGGTCGTCCACCGCGAGGGTGTCGTCGCCGAGGTGGCGGGCGGCCGCGAGGACCACGTCGCGCTCGGGCCCCTTGGGCACCCCGGCGGCCGCCCGCTCGTACAGCTCGGCGCCCTCCTCCAGGACCAGGCCGGTGTCGATGCCCGCCGGGATCTTGATGCCGGCCGCGTGCCGCCAGGTCGCCAGCGGATGACTCCACGCCTCGACCCGGAACGTCCAGCGGCCCGTCATGTCCGGCGTGACCTCGGCACCCCACACGTCACTGCCGGGGGACAGTTCCCGCATCGGCAGCCAAGGACCCCGCCGGCCCTTGGGATTGCGCAGGACCACGTCGGCGCCCACCACGTCGTGCCCCTCGCGGAACACGGTGGCGGTCACCAGGAACGTCTCCCCGGTCACCGCCTTCGCCGGGCGCCTTCCGCATTCCACGGACGGCCGGACATCACGTACCGGTACGCGGCCGATGGCCGGAGTCCTGCGCATGGATCTCACCTCCGCCGTGCGCGAAGCCGGGCACACGGGCCCGGCTTCGCGATCCGATACAGGCCGGCTGCTGCCGCCCCGTGGGGAACGCCATGTACGGTGCCAGCTCAGGGCCGTGGCGCCGTGGAACGCCGCTCCGGGGACTGCGCGCGTCGCGCCGCCCTGTCCCCTCGCGGCCGGCCGTCCTGCTCGCGCAGATAGCCGGTCAGGGTGGAGCGCAGATACCGCTCGGCCGCGTCGGCGGCCTCCCGCGCGCACCGCTTTCCCATCAGCACGCACAGGGTGTAGCCCGAATCCTCGAAGGTGCCCCGGACCGTGCGGTCGTGGGGCGAGGCGAGCATCACGCGCTCCCACGCCCGGTAACGCCGCAACTGCCGGGCCACTTCGGCCTTGGCCGGTAGCAGCATGGCCCTTTTCACCTTTCCCGCTCTCGACCGGGCGCGTTCCCGAGGCTCGGGTGGCACCGCGCACGCAAGCGCACGGCGCCGTGACGTCGATCGAGGTTTTCACTCATGGTGCACGCGTACACACGCATCGTCCTGTTGGAGCTTCAACGACCCGGCCGTTCGTGATGCTCGTGTTGCACGAATGGCGTAGCCCCCGCACTGTGGGAGTGACTCAGAAGCGATCGAAGCTCACGCCACGTGATCGGGAATCCTCCCGAGCGGGGCGACGGGGCGGGAGCTTCGCCGGTGAGGAGCAAGCGACGATGAAGACCGCAGTGCCCTGCTACTACCACCTCGACGTGGAAGTCGGCCCGGAACGGGTGGGACAGGTCAGCCGCATCATGGCCGCCCATCTGCGCTACTGGGACCTCGAGAACCTCGTCGGTCCCGTCCGCCACGGCACCGAGCTGCTGCTGCGGGCCATCGACCGGCACGCCACGGACAAGGCCACCTCCATCGAGATGTGGTGGACCGGCCAGCATCTGATCACCGCCGTCGGCGGCGACGACCGGGAACTGCGCCCCGACCAGGACCTGCGGGCCTGCCTCGCGGACCTCGCGGCCATGAGCGACGGCTGGGGATGCTGCGCCACCGCGGGCGGCGGCAAGGTGATCTGGTTCTCCCAGCGCGCCCGCTCCGACCAGCGCGTCCCGCTGGTCGCCACCGTCCCCGTGCCCAGCCTGCGCCGGGTGCTCGACCTGCCGCGGGCGCTGCCCGTGGCCGCGCTGGCCGCCCCCGACGTGCTGGCGGGCGCCCGGTGACGGCGCGCAAGTCCCGGAAAGGGGTGCCCGTGTGGAGCGGGCACCCCTACCCGTTGGGCGCCTCCTACGACGGACAGGGCACCAACTTCGCCCTCTTCAGCGAGGTCGCCGAGCGCGTCGACCTCAGCCTCGTGGACGACAAGGGGCGCGAGACGCGGGTGCCGCTGCACGAGGTCGACGGCTTCGTCTGGCACGCCTACCTGCCCGGCGTCGGCCCCGGGCAGCGCTACGGCTACCGGGTGCACGGCCCCTGGCAGCCCTCCCTCGGCAACCGCTGCAACCCGGCGAAGCTGCTGCTCGACCCCTACGCCCGCGCCGTCGACGGCCAGATCGACAACGACCCCTCCCTCTACGAACGCGCACCCCAGGGACCGGACCCGGCCGACAGCGCCGGGCACTCCATGCTCGGCGTGGTCACCGACCCCTACTTCGACTGGGGCGACGACCGGCCGCCGGACATCCCGTACTCCGAGTCCGTCATCTACGAGGCCCACGTGCGCGGACTGACCCGGACCCACCCCGAGGTCCCCGAGCGGCTGCGCGGTACCTACGCGGGCCTCGCCCACCCCGCCGTCACCGAGCACCTCACCTCGCTCGGCGTCACAGCGGTCGAGCTGATGCCGGTCCACCAGTTCGCCCAGGACGGCGTACTGCGCGACCGGGGCCTGTCCAACTACTGGGGCTACAACACCATCGGCTTCTTCGCCCCGCACAACGCCTACGCCGCCCTCGGCTCACGCGGCCGGCAGGTCAACGAGTTCAAGGCCATGGTGAAGGCGCTGCACGCGGCCGGCCTCGAAGTCATCCTCGACGTGGTCTACAACCACACCGCCGAGGGCAACGAGCAGGGGCCCACCCTCTCTTTCCGGGGCATCGACAACGCGTCGTACTACCGCCTGGTCGACGGCGACTGGGGGCATTACTACGACACCACGGGCACCGGCAACAGCCTGCTGATGCGGCACCCCTACGTGCTCCAGCTCATCATGGACTCGCTGCGCTACTGGGTGACCGAGATGCACGTCGACGGCTTCCGCTTCGACCTCGCGGCAACCCTGGCCCGGCAGTTCCACGAGGTGGACCGGCTCTCGGCGTTCTTCGACCTGATCCAGCAGGACCCGGTGATCAGCCGCGTCAAGCTGATCGCGGAACCGTGGGACGTGGGCGAAGGCGGCTACCAGGTCGGCAACTTCCCGCCGCTGTGGTCGGAGTGGAATGGCAAGTACCGTGACGCCGTACGGGACTTCTGGCGGGCCGAGCCCGGCTCGCTCGGGGAGTTCGCCTCCCGGCTCACCGGCTCCTCCGACCTCTACCAGGCCAGCAGGCGAAGACCGCGCGCCAGTGTCAACTTCGTCACCGCGCACGACGGTTTCACCCTGCGGGACCTCGTGTCGTACAACGACAAGCACAACGAGGCCAACGGCGAGGACAACCAGGACGGCGAGAGCGTCAACCGGTCCTGGAACTGCGGGGTCGAGGGCGAGAGCGACGACGCCGCCGTGCTCGAACTGCGCGCCCGCCAGCAGCGCAACCTGCTGGCCACGCTGCTGCTGAGCCAGGGCATCCCGATGCTCGCCCACGGCGACGAACTCGGCCGCACCCAGGGCGGCAACAACAACGCCTACTGCCAGGACAACGAGGTCTCCTGGGTGGACTGGGACCTCGACGACGAACAGCGGTCCCTGACCGAGTTCACCCGCCGGATCATCGCCCTGCGCGCCGGGCACCCGGTGCTGCGCAGACGCAGGTTCTTCCACGGCGAGCCCGCGGCCAAGGCCGACCGGCGGCTGCCCGACCTGGTGTGGCTGCGGCCCGACGCGCGCGAGATGTCCGACCAGGACTGGCAGCGCGACGACGCGTACTCGGTGGGCGTGTTCCTCAACGGCGACGCCATCGCCGAACGCGACGCCTACGGACGGCGTGTGGTGGACGACTCCTTCCTGCTCCTGCTCAACGGCTACTGGGAACCGGTCGACTTCCGGCTGCCCGGCGAGTCCTACGGCGAGCGCTGGACCACCCTGATCGACACCGCCGATCCCGACGGTATGCCCGACGAACGCGAGCGCAAGGCCGGCAGCAGGCTTCGGGTCGAGTCCCGCAGCCTGATCCTGCTCTCCCGGCCCTCGCAGGGCGGCTGAGCCCTCCCGCACGGCGGAAGGGGCGCCCACCGGTCGTACGGGTCCGATGTCGTCCCCGCCACCGGTGCCGGTGTCGCCCGCGGCGGTCTCGTCCGCCTGCTGCCGTGCCACGGCGAAGCCGCCGGCGGCCTGG
>NZ_JBSGAH010000044.1:1640-4924 GCF_053600675.1 Streptomyces sp. NPDC005004 | reverse complement strand
ACACAGTGGACGCGAGCAACTGAGGACAAGCCCTCGGCCTATTAGTACCAGTCAACTCCACCCGTTACCGGGCTTCCATATCTGGCCTATCAACCCAGTCGTCTACTGGGAGCCTTACCCTCTCAAGGAGGTGGGAATACTCATCTCGAAGCAGGCTTCCCGCTTAGATGCTTTCAGCGGTTATCCCTCCCGAACGTAGCCAACCAGCCATGCCCTTGGCAGAACAACTGGCACACCAGAGGTTCGTCCGTCCCGGTCCTCTCGTACTAGGGACAGCCCTTCTCAATATTCCTACGCGCACAGCGGATAGGGACCGAACTGTCTCACGACGTTCTAAACCCAGCTCGCGTACCGCTTTAATGGGCGAACAGCCCAACCCTTGGGACCGACTCCAGCCCCAGGATGCGACGAGCCGACATCGAGGTGCCAAACCATCCCGTCGATATGGACTCTTGGGGAAGATCAGCCTGTTATCCCCGGGGTACCTTTTATCCGTTGAGCGACGGCGCTTCCACAAGCCACCGCCGGATCACTAGTCCCGACTTTCGTCCCTGCTCGACCCGTCGGTCTCACAGTCAAGCTCCCTTGTGCACTTACACTCAACACCTGATTGCCAACCAGGCTGAGGGAACCTTTGGGCGCCTCCGTTACTCTTTAGGAGGCAACCGCCCCAGTTAAACTACCCATCAGACACTGTCCCTGATCCGGATCACGGACCCAGGTTAGACATCCAGCACGACCAGACTGGTATTTCAACGACGACTCCCCCTGAACTGGCGTCCAGAGTTCACAGTCTCCCAGCTATCCTACACAAGCCGAACCGAACACCAATATCAAACTGTAGTAAAGGTCCCGGGGTCTTTCCGTCCTGCTGCGCGAAACGAGCATCTTTACTCGTAGTGCAATTTCACCGGGCCTATGGTTGAGACAGTCGAGAAGTCGTTACGCCATTCGTGCAGGTCGGAACTTACCCGACAAGGAATTTCGCTACCTTAGGATGGTTATAGTTACCACCGCCGTTTACTGGCGCTTAAGTTCTCAGCTTCGCCACCCCGAAGAGTGACTAACCGGTCCCCTTAACGTTCCAGCACCGGGCAGGCGTCAGTCCGTATACATCGCCTTACGGCTTCGCACGGACCTGTGTTTTTAGTAAACAGTCGCTTCTCGCTGGTCTCTGCGGCCACCCCCAGCTCATGGAGTAAATCCAATCACCGAGCGTGGCCCCCCTTCTCCCGAAGTTACGGGGGCATTTTGCCGAGTTCCTTAACCATAGTTCACCCGAACGCCTCGGTATTCTCTACCTGACCACCTGAGTCGGTTTAGGGTACGGGCCGCCATGAAACTCGCTAGAGGCTTTTCTCGACAGCATAGGATCATCCACTTCACCACAATCGGCTCGGCATCAGGTCTCAGACTATGTGCAAGGCGGATTTGCCTACCTTGCGTCCTACACCCTTACCCCGGGACAACCATCGCCCGGGCTGGACTACCTTCCTGCGTCACCCCATCACTCACCTACTGCAGATCTGGATCGTCGGCTCCACCACTTCCCTTTGCCCGAAGGCTCCGGGACGGCTTCACGGACTTAGCATCGTCTGGTTCGATGTTTGACGCTTCACAGCGGGTACCGGAATATCAACCGGTTATCCATCGACTACGCCTGTCGGCCTCGCCTTAGGTCCCGACTTACCCTGGGCAGATCAGCTTGACCCAGGAACCCTTAGTCAATCGGCGCAAACGTTTCTCACGTTTGTATCGCTACTCATGCCTGCATTCTCACTCGTGAACCGTCCACCACTGCCTTCCGGCGCGGCTTCACCCGGCACACGACGCTCCCCTACCCATCCGTACACCCGTTGGGGCTTCTTGTACGAATGACACGACTTCGGCGGTACGCTTGAGCCCCGCTACATTGTCGGCGCGGAATCACTAGACCAGTGAGCTATTACGCACTCTTTCAAGGGTGGCTGCTTCTAAGCCAACCTCCTGGTTGTCTGTGCGACTCCACATCCTTTCCCACTTAGCGTACGCTTAGGGGCCTTAGTCGATGCTCTGGGCTGTTTCCCTCTCGACCATGGAGCTTATCCCCCACAGTCTCACTGCCGTGCTCTCACTTACCGGCATTCGGAGTTTGGCTAAGGTCAGTAACCCGGTAGGGCCCATCGCCTATCCAGTGCTCTACCTCCGGCAAGAAACACACGACGCTGCACCTAAATGCATTTCGGGGAGAACCAGCTATCACGGAGTTTGATTGGCCTTTCACCCCTAACCACAGGTCATCCCCCAGGTTTTCAACCCTGGTGGGTTCGGTCCTCCACGAAGTCTTACCTCCGCTTCAACCTGCCCATGGCTAGATCACTCCGCTTCGGGTCTTGAGCGTGCTACTGAATCGCCCTGTTCGGACTCGCTTTCGCTACGGCTTCCCCACCCGGGTTAACCTCGCAACACACCGCAAACTCGCAGGCTCATTCTTCAAAAGGCACGCAGTCACGAGACACAAGCAAGCTTGTATCCGACGCTCCCACGGCTTGTAGGCACACGGTTTCAGGTACTATTTCACTCCGCTCCCGCGGTACTTTTCACCATTCCCTCACGGTACTATCCGCTATCGGTCACCAGGGAATATTTAGGCTTAGCGGGTGGTCCCGCCAGATTCACACGGGATTTCTCGGGCCCCGTGCTACTTGGGTGTCTCTCAAACGAGCCGCTGATGTTTCGACTACGGGGGTCTTACCCTCTACGCCGGACCTTTCGCATGTCCTTCGCCTACATCAACGGTTTCTGACTCGTCCTACGGCCGGCAGACCGTAGAAGAGAGATCCCACAACCCCGTATACGCAACCCCTGCCGGGTCTCACACGCATACGGTTTGGCCTCATCCGGTTTCGCTCGCCACTACTCCCGGAATCACGGTTGTTTTCTCTTCCTGAGGGTACTGAGATGTTTCACTTCCCCTCGTTCCCTCCACACTGCCTATGTGTTCAGCAGCGGGTGACAGCCCATGACGACTGCCGGGTTTCCCCATTCGGAAACCCCCGGATCAAAGCCTGGTTGACGGCTCCCCGGGGACTATCGTGGCCTCCCACGTCCTTCATCGGTTCCTGGTGCCAAGGCATCCACCGTGCGCCCTTAAAAACTTGGCCACAGATGCTCGCGTCCACTGTGCAGTTCTCAAACAACGACCAGCCACCCATCACCTCACCAGACAAACTGGCAAGTCACTGGGGCCGGCGACTGAGGAGAAGAATCAATCATTCCCTCAGACACCCAACAGCGTGCCCGGC
>NZ_JBSGAH010000043.1:0-7172 GCF_053600675.1 Streptomyces sp. NPDC005004 | reverse complement strand
GCACGTAGAGACGGCTGGTCTTCCAGTTGTTGGTCTCGTAGTAGGCGAGGTAGTCGGCGGGGCGCGGGGCCGGCTGTCCCGGCCGGCGAGGCAGGCGGCCAGGACAGCCCGGCCCAGCTCGGCGGGGTCCGCACCGGTGGTCGTGCGGTCGACCTCGCCTCGCGCTGTGCCGCCCCCGGAGCAGAGCAGCGTGGCCCGTTGTGGCGCCCCGGGCGAGTCCTGCCGGCCCGGCATGATGGGCAGTGGTGAGAGGAGAGCGCGGCGTATGCCTGTGACGCAACCAGTGTGGCTCAGTGACGTAGAGGCCTGGTGGTCTCCCGCAGTCGGTGAGGACGTGGCCCAGCACGTGGAGCCGGTCGGCGTCGACGACCAGGCGCGCCTGCACGTGCGATGCTCAAGCCCCGCCTGGCGCACACAGACCCGGCTGCTCGCCGCTGCCCTGACCACGAGCGTCAACGAGCTGCTCGCTCCGCGAGCGAAGATCGCGGGCATCGTCGTCCAGGCGGTCTCCGGCACCGTCCCGCGGATCATCCGTGAGCGGTGGGCCGACATCGTGGGCGAGGACCTCGCCGACCGGGTGGAGCCCGTCATGCTCGGCGCCCAGGGACAGGAGCTGTGCACCCTCGCGGACTCCGCCCAGGCACGCGACGACGCCGCACGGCGCGCCCCCGAGATCCTGGCCCGGATCCGCGACGTGGTCGGCGAAGGCTGCGCCATCACCCGTTGGGTCCCCAGTTCGCTGCTCCCCGTCGTGGTTCTCGTCACCGGTTCTCCAGCGGTCACCGATCGGCGGGCTGTCGAGGACGTTCTGCTGCAGACCTGGCACGACGCCGTCGAGGTCTGCGGGACTGAGCACACGCTGGTCCTGGAACATGGCTGCGAGAGTGCGGTCGATCGCATCGTGAGCGAATGGGTCGCAGGCCTTCAGCTGCCGGACGAGGGCCGCCTGGTGTCAGCCCCGCGGGCTGCGAACACAGCACGCCACTACGACCAGGCCACCGCGGTCCGCGACCAGCAGATGGTGGCCCGTCGTCCCGACCTGTGCCTGTCTTTCGTCACCCGCACCAGCGAGGTGCTCCCCCTGGAGGAGCAGGCGAGCGCTGCCGGGATTCCCGTCCAGCGGGTCCTCCTCCCGTAACGACCGACCCCGGCCTCCGCGCGGCGACTGCTTCCCGGATGCTGGCCGCGGGCTGCACCACCCCGTCGTCACTGGTCAGCGTCTGGCGCCCGTCAGCTGACGAAGGGGAACTGTCTCAGGGCCTGCCGAAGGGCCGTCAGGCTTCCTCAAAGGAGGTTGTGTTCCCTCGCCCATGCGGTGAGGGCGCCTCGGTTGTGATCGGTGAAGCCGTTGGTGCGCAGTTCTCCGTCAGTGGTGATCAACCCCGTCTCCGGGATGCCGTAGGCATGAAGGAGTTCGTCGGCGAGTACGGCGGCGGCCTGGAGCAGGCCCCTGTCGTGGTCTGCTACGTCGTCGAGCAGCACGGTGGCTTCGGAGTAGGCGTAGTCGCATGGCTGCGTACTGGTTTCCATGCGTCGTCCAGTACCGCTGTGCAGACGGTCAACGGTCATGGGCAACGGATCGCGGTACTCCGCGACTGTGTGCAGGGAGGCATCGGGATGGGAGCCGATGTCGTTTACCAGCACAGTCTTGACCACGGCCGTCCCGCTGGCCGCAGTCCGGTCACGAGCATGGCCGGCCAGGAACGGCAGCGCACACAGCAGGTTGTAGACGACCTCTCCCGGTTCGATGAACTGCAGATCGACTTCATCGCCCCCTACCTTCGACAGGTGTCTGTCAAGCGGAAGAACGACGGCTGCGCTGCCGTCACGATGCAGTTCCGCCCGCACACCCTGGTCTCCCCGGCTCTCCCGCGCGATCAGCCGACGCGCCCCGATGGTGGCATGGCCGAACAACCGGTGGCCCTGCCCGAGGTACAACTCTGTACCGAGGAGTTCGACTCGGTACCGCTCGAAGGTGCTGGCGTTGATGACCATCTCGCCGGGCATTTCCGGGGCCAGAACCACAATGAGGTGCGGAGTGGTGCGCTCCACGACTGACAGAACGATGTCGCTCTCCACATCGGCCAACCGCTCATCGCGGGCGGCTGCTGCTGTGTACCGGGCCCGGTAGGCGGTGGCCACCATCGTTTCGGTGAGCCAGTCGGTCTGGCTCCCTGCGCGCCTGGGGTAGCGAAGAACGTCCTTCGACGGGCTAGCTGTCACGGCATGGGGGGCCGCCGGGCTGCGAGGAACGGCCAGGAGAAGGAAGCCAGTGTCCTCAGCATCGGGGTTGGGAACGCGGATCGGCTCGTACGGGACGGGCGGTGCGGTGTTGTTCGCCACCACCTGACGGATCCGCCTCAAATGGTGGTCATCCAGGTCGACATCGAAGACCCGGCTCGGCACGCCCTTGGCCTCCGCCATGCCGAGAACGAGCACGCCTCCCCGGTGGTTGGCCAGGGCAGCAACGTCCTTGGCCAGCTCCTCTCTGCCTTTGTCATCCGGTCCGTAGTGGGCCCGCTTGTAGTCGAGATCCTCTGCTTCGGCGGCCTCCGAATTTCCCACCAGGCCCTTGATGTCCTGGTAGGTCAAGTCGTCCAGTCGTGCCCCGAACAGATCTTCCAAGCGTCGTGATCGCATCACCATGCATGAGAACTATCCCCGAGGGCGCAACTGCCGCAACGGCGCAGGCGAGTTCACGTTGACCGGCCCTGCCCCCGTGCTCATGCCTGCTGGCGCTGGAGGAGCCGAAAAGGCCGCCACGACCGTCGGTGCAACGGTCATGCGGCACCTCGTACCAGATCCGGCCGCCAACCCCACGCCAAGCTCTGGCCTCCGTCGCCTGCGCGCCGCTCAGGGACCTCCTGGGCCCGGCAGCTTGCGTACGGTCCGCATCCAGGTCTCGCCGAAGCCTGCCAGGCCGGTGTCGTCGCCGGGGATGTCGCGAGCTGTTCCATCAGCGCCTCGTACAGGTTGCCGTAGAACGGCTCGAGGAAGACCGCCAGGGACTCGGCGAACTGCCTGGGGGAGGGGTTGATGGCGATGACGTGGTCCAGAAACGGGAACATGCCCCACTCGTCGATCCGCTGCCGTAGCGCGGCCTGGGCCGGGGTGTCCGGCAGGAGCAGGCCGTGCAGCATGTACAGCCCGTAGAACATACGCAGGCCGACCAGCACCTCCCGTGCGCGCACCAGCTCCTCATCGCTCGCCCGCTGTACCTGACCTACCACGTCCGCCTGTTGCTGGAGTAGTCCCCAGTCCACCTCGGGCCCCTCGCCGCGCTCCGCCGCACCCAGCATCTGGGCCCAGTCCTCGACTGTCAGCCCGAACATCCCGGAGGCTGCGAATGCTTCGGCCAGCGCGTCCGCCCCGACCTCCTGCGCTCCCAGGCCGATCGCGGCGACCAGGTGCCCCATGCTCCTGAAGTCCTGCCCCTCCGCCTCGGCCGGCACGTCCCCACCGGCTTCGAGCGCCGCGCGCACCAGCGCGGGGTTCGCCGCTCCGCGGTACGCCCCCATGAGCTGGCCGGCGGCCGCGTACAGCGCGTCCTGTCCTTCCTCGCCCGCCCCGGCCGTGCTGCGCGCGAACTCCATCAGCCGCTGCGACGCCGAGCGTTGCAGCACCCACACCAGGGCCTCGCGCACGGCGGCCACCGGCGGCTCCGGCACCGACGCCCCCGGCGCCGCCTGCACTGCCTGCGCCGCCAGCGTTCCCGGAGGCGCGGGCGGCGTGCCGGCCTTGGCGAACCACTCCAGCACGGCCAGCCGCCGGTCACGCCCCTGCCGTAGATGCCGGGCCAGTGCCGCCGCGCTCTCCACCACCAGCGGATCGACCGTGTCGACGACCGATCCCCGGCCCTGCCCGAGACCCCGGCGCCGGTGCCGGGGCAGCAGCCCCGTCCGCCGCCAGCTCTCCAGCTGGCTTGCCGTCACCGTCAGGTCCCGCGCCGCAAGTGCACGGATCACCCGTTGATCCGCCGGGCTCGCAGTTCCTCGTGCCATGCCCGCCATTAGAACCCGGAGAAGTGCCTTTAGAACCCCGAGAAGTGCCTTTTTTTCGCGGGTTCCGTCTCTGGCTCACTGGTCTCCAACCAGCACCGGCAGACCGTCAACTCCAAGGAACCAGCCCGGCCATGACCCCTCGCCCCCGTTCCCGCGTCCGCACCCAGGCGGCCACCGCCCTCACCACCGTGCTCCTGACCGGCGCCCTTACGGCCGGCCTGAACCACCCCGGCCACCTGGTGCGCCTCCTGGCCCTCCTCGCGGCGGTGCTGGGCGCTCTGACCGCCACGCTCGCCCTCGCCGCGGCCTTCGCCCCCACCGCCACCACCCGCACCGCCGCCCGCACCACCCTCGACCTCCTGCTGCGCCTGGTGCCCTGGTACACCCCCCCGAAGAGCTGACAGCACGGGCGAGAGCGCTGCCCGCGCAGGCCCGCGAGCCTGGCGCCAGGGAGCGCAGCGGCGAGGCGGGCCGCCGCCGGGCACGCAGCCCGGGTGCCGGTGCTGCTCGTCGCTGCTCTTCCCGGTATCGCGCACACGGGAGCGAGCCATGTCTGCTGGCTGCTCACCGGTGCCGGGCACCTGCCCACCGGTCAACGGTTCTTCGTCGGCTGCGTGATGTCCTTATCACCGCGGGGAGGGGTCATGGCGTGGCGGGCACGGTCGTCGCCCTGGACCCCTCAGAGGGGCCCCTGCGAATGTCCCTCGCATGTCCCTCGCAGTCGAACTAGAGTTCGAATCGTGTCTCAGTCTCACGACTTGGGCGGGCGAGGCCGTTCTTCTGCTGGCGAGCCCGTTCTTCCGCCGTGGTGGAGGGCGGGGCCCTGCCGGTGACAACCCCAGGGAGGCACGGCGGGCCGGCAGTGAGGGGCGACCGGCCCCGGGCACGGACGACTGCCCTGCCCGGGTGTTCCCACCCGCCCCGCCGGAGGCGTGGCAGGGTGGCCGGGGCTCGACCCGGGCCACCCGCCCGCACTCCCGCCTCACGGCAGGAGCCGTCACCGCGACCGGTTGCCGGTGTCCTCGGGCTGAGCCTGCTGCGCCCGGCGGTCCCGGTCCCTCAGCCACGCCTCTACGCGGAAGGTGACGACGGCTTCGAACGCCTTCTCGGCGCCCCACCGCGCGGCCCTGGTCACCGCCGACCAGACCACGTCCTGTGCGAGGAGGAAGCGAACAGCCATCTGGATCAGTGCGAGGAGGATGTCCATATCAGCCCTTTCTGTGAGCCCGCCGCCCGCCGGTGAGCCTCAAAGCGACCATGCCGCCGCGGCCGCGCCGCGCCCGCTCGACCACCGTCCGCCGGGCCCTGGCTCGCGGGGCCGCAGGCCCGGGGCCCCGGGTGGCCCGGCCTGTGGCCGAACGCGGCGTCCCGGCCGGAGGCTCGTGCGCGCCTCCGGCCGGGCCCGGTACGGGCCCTGCTGGTTAGTCAGTGCTGTGGCAGGTCGTGGCCGGCACCATCGTCGGGGGAGTTGCCGAGCCGGTGCCGCAGCCAGCGCTGTGCGTAGTGCTTGACCGCCGCGCGGGCCGAGGCCTCGGCGGCCGCGCGGACCATCCAACGGACCGCCTCTCGCAGCTCTGCCTCGGGCACCGCGTGGGCGAGGAGGGTGACGGCGGCGCAGGTCGCGATGCCGCACACGAGAAGGCAGAGGACGAGGAGGAACGAACGTGCGCGCAACGGCTCTCCTATGAGCAACTGGGTGATGAACGGGGCCTGTTGGCGTCCGAGGCGTCACTGACTACCGTGCGGGTGGCAGCGGGGCCGACCCGCTCGACCGGCTCCCCTGGCCGACCGGCGCTGGGCAGACGACCGACAGGCTCTCCCCGGAGGTTGCCGGTCTCGCACCGTCCCGACATGCTCGACCGGCCCCGGCCCCGGCCCCCAGTGGAGGGGTCCAACACGACCTCCCTTCTGGGCCAGTCACGCGCCGGCCACCACTCTCGACGGTGCCGCCAGCGATGAGCCGGGCAGACCACGCCCGCAGCCGGGCCGCCTGCGGCCGGTCCCGCGCGGCACACCACCGCCACGCGCCGGACCGCAGCGGCGGGGCACCCCGTCCGCGACGCTGCCGGTCACCACCTGGGCGGCTGTCCCGAGGTCGCCCGGATGACCGGTGCCACCGGCTGGCGGCTCCTGCTCCCGGCTCCCAACTGCGGCGGCGGGCACCCCGGCTGGCCATCCCAGCACGCACCCTGCCCCACGCCGTGCGGCTGTTCCTGAACGGTCACCGGCTCGGTCACCTCCAACTGCCCCCTGGGCCGCGGCACCGCCCAACGGCCCGCAGGGGCGCCAGCCCGCAGAGCAGCCACGCTCCGGTGCCCGGGCCGAAACGCCCGGGCACCGGCTGTCACAGGCGCGAGGAAACCCCCTCCGCTCAGGGAAGGGACAGGGCCTTCTCGGCGCCCTTCTACGCCCCGGCCCGGCCGCTGCGCAGCTCCACAGCGCGCAACACAGCCCGGACCACGTCCAACAGGCCATCCGGGCCTACGCCCGGACCGACGATGAAGGCTTGGACGAAGAGACCGAAGCCATCCAGAAACTGACCCATCTCGCTGAAACACCTCTCTGTAAGTGGAGCAACTTGCGTGACGGCTCAGGACGCCCTCACCTCCCTGACAGTCCGGAGCCGCGCCCACGCGCAAGCAGCCCCAGCCGGCCGACAGCCCAACCCCTCGCACGACACCGCCAGCGCCCAACACCACGAGCGAAAAACCGGATTGGCCAAAACTTTCGAGCGAAGGAAACACCCCTGCCCCCGTAGCCAGCCGCCCGCGAACGCGGGCCAGGTCCGGGAGCGCAGCGGACGGACCCAACACTCCTCCAAGGAGCGCAGCGACGAGGAGGAGCCGGGACCCCCCAGAAACAGGCACCCCGAAGGGCACCAGCCCAACCTACGGATACAGCCAAAGTTCTGACGGAAGGAAACACGGGCTCGGAGCGCAGCGCAGAGCCCAACTCCTCGCAACGCGAGGAGCCCCCTCCACTACCCGTGCGCAGCACGGGGCTTCACTCCAACTCCCGCGCGCAGCGCGGGAGTTCCCTTGGAGGCTGCGCAGCAGCCTTTTACCCGCTCCGCGGGCCCCCGCCTGGTCACGCCACCTGCGGTCCCTGTCGGCCGAGTTGGCGGCGCGCCGCGAGGCGATGACCGGCGCCCTCGCCCTCCGGCTCCCCGAA
>NZ_JBSGAH010000042.1:0-7687 GCF_053600675.1 Streptomyces sp. NPDC005004 | reverse complement strand
ACGGTGAACTGGATCCGCCGGTGCTGCTGCGGATCCACCATGCCCGGCTGCTGCACCGCGCGGCCCGCCCCGCCTCCCCGGGGCGGGCCGCGCTGTTCTTCCCCCACTCCTCAGGAGCGCCGTATGCCTCTCGCACGACGTCATTTCCTCACCGGCGGCGCCCTGGCGCTGAGTTCGGCCGCCCTGTCCGTCCGCCTCGCTCCTCCGGCCGGAGCCGCGGGCCGCTCCCCGCGCGCCCTCGCCCCCGCCGCCTTCACCCGGCTGCGCCCCGGCAGCATCACCGCACGCGGCTGGCTCGCGGGCCAACTCCACGCACTGCTCGACGGGTTGTTCGGCCGCTACGAACAGCGCTCGCACTTCCTCGACTTCGCCTCCACCGGCTGGGTGCACCCGGAGAACGCCGGCTGGGAGGAACTGCCGTACTGGCTGCGGGGTTACGTCCCGCTCGCCATCGCCACCGGCGACGAACACGCGCTGGCGAACTCCCGGCGCTGGATCGACGCGGTCCTGGCCACCCAGCAGTCCGACGGCTTCTTCGGCCCCCGCGCGCTGCGCACCTCGCTGGACGGCGGCCCCGACTTCTGGCCGTTCCTGCCGCTGCTGATGGCCCTGCGCACCTGGGAGGAGTACAGCGGCGACACACGGATCGTGCCCTTCCTGACCCGCTTCCTGACCTTCATGAACGCGCAGGGCAAGGGCGCCTTCGACCACAGTTGGGTCTCCTACCGCTGGGGCGACGGCCTGGACATCGCCCTGTGGCTGTACGACCGCACGGGCGACGCCTTCCTCCTCGACCTGGCCGACAAGATGCACGGCTACGGCGCCGACTGGACGGGTGCCCTGCCCACCCCGCACAACGTCAACATCGCGCAGGGCTTCCGCGAGGGCGCCCAGTACGCCCGCCGCTCCGGCTCGACGTCCGACACCAGGGCCGCGTACGAGGTCTACGACCAGGTGATGGGCTCCTACGGGCAGTTCCCCGGCGGAGGCTTCGCGGGCGACGAGAACATCCGCCCCGGCTTCGGTGACCCCCGTCAGGGCTTCGAGACCTGCGGCATCGTGGAGTTCATGGCCAGCCACGAGCTGCTGACCCGGATCACCGGCGATCCGGTGTGGGCGGACCGGTGCGAGGAACTGGCCTTCAACCTGCTGCCCGCCGCCCTCGACCCGGCCGGCCGCGCGGTGCACTACATCACCAGCGCGAACAGCGTCGACCTCGACAACAGGACGAAGACGCAAGGGCAGTTCCAGAACGGCTTCGCCATGCAGTCCTTCCAGCCCGGCGTCGACCAGTACCGCTGCTGCCCCCACAACTACGGCATGGGTTGGCCGTACTTCAGCGAGGAGCTGTGGCTCGCGGCGCCCGAGGGCGGCCTGGCCGCCGCCCTCTACTCCCCCTGCACGGTGCGCGCGACGGTGGCGGGCGGCACCGAGGCCACGATCACCGAGGACACCGACTACCCGTTCGGGGAGACCGTCCGTCTCACGCTCTCGGTCCCCCGCCGGGTGCGTTTCCCGCTCCATCTGCGGGTGCCCGGGTGGTGCACTGATCCTCGACTCACCGTGAACGGCAAGGCTTACGCGGCGACGCCGGGGCCCTCCTTCAGCGTGGTGGACCGCCAGTGGTCCGACGGCGACACGGTGACGCTACGGCTTCCGCAACGCACCGTGCTGCGCACCTGGAGCGCGGGGCAGGACGCGGTGAGCGTCGAGCGCGGCCCCCTCACCTACGCCCTGCGGATCGGTGAGAACTATGTGCGCTACGCGGGTGACGACGCCTTCCCCGAGTACGAGGTGCACGCCACCACGCCCTGGAACTACGGTCTGGTTCCGGGCAGTACACCGGAGTTCACCCGCGGCGGGGGCCCCGTCGCGGCCAACCCCTTCACCCAGGACGGCACGCCGGTGCGCATGACGGCGCGGGCCCGCCGGGTGGCCGAGTGGGTCGCGGACGACGAGCACGTGGTGGCCCCGCTCCAGCGGAGCCCCGCCCGCTCCGACTCTCCGGTGGAGAGCGTCACGCTCGTCCCGATGGGCGCGGCCCGGCTCCGTATCAGCAGCTTCCCGACGGCCGCGCCGGACGGCCGCCCCTGGACGCCGGAACCGCCCTTCCGGCGCGTCCAGAACAAGCACAGCGGCAAGGTGCTCGCCGTGGACAACATGTCCACCGCGAACAGCGCGCGGGTGGTGCAGTACGACAACACGCCCACCGGCGATCACGCCTGGCAGTTCGTCGACCGGGGCGACGGATGGTTCCTCGTCCGCAACGGGCACAGCGGCAAGGTGCTGGGCGTGGACGGCATGTCCACCGCGGACAGCGCGATCGTCGTCCAGTACGAGGACAACGGCACCGACGACCACCTGTGGCGTCAGGTGGACAAGGGCGACGGCTGGTTCCTCCTGCTCAACAAGCACAGCGGGAAGGTGCTCGGCGTCTCGGAGATGTCCACCGCGAACAGCGCGCAGGTCGTGCAGTTCGCGGACAACGGCACGGACGACCATCTGTGGCGGTTGCTGTAGCAGGTGCCGTACGGCGGCGGAGTCCCGGCCGGCTCAGCGGGACTCCTCCAGCACGTCGCACTCAAGGAAGGACGGCGGGCGGGTGCACAGCGCGGCCATGCGCTCGGCGAACTCGCGGGCCTCGGGATTCTGGCGGCTGCGCGCGGCCTCGTCGAAGGAGTCGAACTGGAGGACCTCGTAGTAGCGGTTCTCCTGGTTGCGGTCCTTGAGGACGGCCTGGTAGCTGGGGCCCTGTTCCTTGCTGCCGAAACGTTCCTCGATCTTCATGGCCAGGGTGCGCATCTCGTCGATGCGGTCGGTCTCGAAGGCGATGATCTGGACGAATTTCTGCGCTGCCACGGTTCCTCCAGCCGGCCGTGCGCCCCCGGGCGGGGATCGCTCAGCACCCAACGAAACACGGGCGGCACGGGTCGGCAATTCGTCACCGGGCGTTCGCCGGACGGGCTGCGGGAGTTGCGGGGGCGGCGGGCTGGGGCGTTCGGCCGGACGGGTGGCACGGCACTCCGCCGGAACGGGCGTCGGGCTTGTCCCCGGAGATGGGTGTCGCCCCCACTCCCGGATGGGTGTCGTCCCTCGCCCGGATGGGTGTCGTCACCGAGGGCGGGTGCCGGCCATCCCGCTGTTCGTGCTGGCGGGTCTGCTGCTCGCGCGGGAGCAGGCCGCGGACGCCCCCGCTCAGCCGGCCGGTACCCGCTCGGTCTTGTTCAGTTCGGCGGTGAACTGGGCGCCGGCGAGCAGTGCCAGGTTGGACAGCCACAGCCAGACGAGGAACACCACGGACCCGGCGAGCGAGCCGTACAGGCGGCTGTAGGCGCCGAGAGCGGAGGCGTACAGGGCGAATCCGCCCGAGGCGGTGAGCCAGAGGGCCGCCGCGAGGACACCGCCGGGCAGCGAGTTCCTGCGCGCGCGGGCGGGGGCGGGTCCCGTGCGGAAGACGACCACGACGAGGACGACGGCCAGGCACAGCAGCAGCGGCCAGCGCAGCAGCTTCCAGACGAAGGCGGCCGTGGAGCCCAGACCGAGGAAGGAACCGACGGCCTCCGAGCCGGGACCGGTGAGCAGCAGCACCAGCGGCCCGGCGACGAGCACGCCGAGCAGGGCCAGCGCGGTCAGGACGATGCGGTGCGCGCGCCGCCAGGGCGAACGCCGGTCCTCCAAGCGGTACATCCGGTGCAGGGCGCGCCGGAAGACGGCCAGATAGCTGGTGGCGGACCACAGGGCGCTCGCGGTTCCGGTGACGAGCAGGGGCCAGGCCGCCGAGTCGGTGCGCAGCATCCGGGCCAGCGTCTCGTGGAGTTGGCCGCCGGACTCGGCGGGGGCGTAGGCCGTCACCTGGGTGATGAACCGCTCGGCCGTGCCGGGACTGATCAGCGTGGTGGCGATGACCGTGACGAGCATGGCGGGCAGCACGGTCAGGATCGCGTAGTAGGTCAGCGCGGCGGCATGGTCGGACACGTCGTCCCGCCACATGGCCACCGGGGTACGGCGCAGCGCTGCTCCCCAGGTCGTGGCCCGGGGTGCGGGGGCGGCGCGGGAGGCGTCGGGCGCCTGGGGTTCAACGGACATGCGGTACCCGGTGGGAGAGAGGGCTGAGCCGGACTCGGCTGCGGACGGTACAGGGGGTGGTGGCGGATTCGGCGCGCTCGATCAACCGGGTCAGGCCGGGCAGTACGGAGGCGGGGGTGGTCCCCGGCTGGAGCCAGAGATGCAGCCGGACCGTGAGCTGACCGCGCGAGGAGAACACCCGGGTACGGCAGCGGGCGACGCCCTCCAGGGTCGCCGCGTCCAGGTTGAGCGCGTCCTCCAGGGCGCGGGTGCGGACGGTGCCGCCGGTGCCGGGCAGCGGCAACAGAGAGCTGCCGCCGACCCGGAACTGCCGGGCGCACCACAGCGCGCACAGCGCGGTGGCGGCGAACGCCCCCGCCATGACACCGGGCGCCCACCAGCCCTGCGCCCGCAGTGAGGTGAGGGCGGCGCTGGTCAGGAACGCGTGGTGGGCGGAGGGTACGGGCAGTCGGCCGGCGGCCGGAGTACCGCTCAGCGCGAGCGCGGAACCGCCGGCCAGCAGGGTCAGGCCGGTGAGGGCGAGGACGGTGCGATTGAGGAGGGAGCGGAAGGTCTGCATCAGAGGTCGCCACCCGCGAGGGCGTGGGTCGCCGAGGGGGCGGGAGCCGGTGCCGGGGCCGCTGCGGACGCCAGGCTCGAAGCGGGCGCCAGGCTCGGTACGGACGCCGGGGTCGAAGCGGGCGCCGGGGTCGAAGCGGACGCCGGGGTCGAAGCGGGCGCCAGGGTCCGGCCTCGCCGGGGGCGGGCCGTGACCCGCAGCCGGAGGGGGCGGCGCAGTCCGCAGTCGGCCAGGGCGCTGGAGGCGGCCTGGGTGATCCGGCGTTCGGCCGTGGTCCGGTCTGCGGTGGTCAGGTCGCCGGTGGTCAGTTCGGCGCGTACGGTCGCGCGGCGCCGCCGGACGTGCGTCCTCGCCGCGGTGACGCCGTCGGTTCCGGTGGCGGCGGCATGGACCAGGGCGGCCACGGCGGACCGGTCGACCGCGATGTCGGTGCCGGGGACGGGTGAGGACATGGTGAGGAGGTCGCGGCGGCCCGGGGTGACGGCGAGGAGGAGCAGACCGGCACCGAGGAGGGCGCAGCAGAGGCCGGCGGCGGTGACGAGCGGTTCGCCGGGGCCGTGACCGTACAGCCAGTGCAGGGTGCCGGTGCGCCAGGCGGCGGCCGGGCGGTGTCCGGTGTGGACGAGGATCAGGTCGGCGGCGAGGGCGCCGAAGGCCACGGTGGCGAGGAGGGTGAGGATGCCCAGGGGAAGGCGACGCTGCGCCCACCAACGGCGGGGCGACCAGGAGCCGGGCGAGCCTGCGTCGGCCGGGACCGGGGCCGGTGCCGGTGCGGAGCCCGAGCCGGAGCCGGACCCCACCGGTCCGCAGAGGGCCGGGGTGAGCGTGGTGACCCCGATGTGTACCCGGGACACGTCGAGCCCGGTCAGCTCGGCGGTGCGGGAGGTCACCCGGTCCCGGATACGGTCGACCAGGGGGGCCAGGGGCTCCGGGTAGGGCAGGGCGACGTCGAGGGCGATCTCGGTGCGGCGTCCGCGGACGGTGGCGGCGGTGCCGGTGGTGCGTACGGCGCCGTCGCGGTGTGCCTCGGTGGCCGCCCGGCCGGCGATCCGGCGGACGGCCTGTGCCGGGACCGCGGCGGTGCCGCGGGGGTGGGGCTCGGTCATCGACGGCCCCGCTGGAAGGTGTCCCGCAGGTCTCGGGCGCGCCCGCCGCCGTCGATCCAGTGGCCCACCGCCCAGCCGAGGGCGCCGAGCGCGGCCACGAGCACGAACGCGCCGAAGCCGCCGAACCAGCCCGCGAACGCCAGCGCCAGGCCGGCGATCATTCCCGTCAGCGCTCTGTCCATCTTCCGTCTCCTCCTCGTCCGGCCGGTCGTCCACGCCGGCCACCGCTCGGTCCGCCGGGTCCACTGCCCGGTCACGCCACGCGCGGCGTGGTTTCCGGCTCGGGTTCGTCGTCCTCGGGGAGGTGCACGTCGTTGACGGCGATGTTCACCTCGACGACCTCCAGTCCGGTGATGCGTTCCACCGCGTGGATCACGTTCTCGCGGACGTCGCGGGCCACCTCGTCGATCGGTACGCCGTACTCCACGACCAGGTCGAGGTCGATGGCGGTCTGCTTCTCGCCGACCTCGACCTTGACGCCCCGGCCGACGCTGGAGCCGCCGCCGGGGACCCGGTCGCGGACCGCGCCGAGGGTGCGGGACAGACCGCCGCCCATGGCGTGCACGCCGGGTATCTCGCGGGCGGCCGTACCGGCGACCTTGACGACGACGATGTCCGCGATGGACGTCTTGCCGCGCGTGGCGGCCGGTTCTCCGACGCCGGTGTTGCCGGCGGTAAGGTCGGTGGCCGCCCGCCGCGGCTCGCCGGGACGGCCCGTCTCTGCGTTGGGGATGCTCATGACCAGGTCCTCTCGGTGGTCCGGTGTGTCCTGTGCTCCATAGGACGTGTTCCCTCGGACCCGGCCGGGCCACAGGTGTGAGGCAGATTCCCTGAATTCGTCCGCTGATGCGTCCTCCTGCGGGGTGACGTGGGCGGGGCCGTCCGGCGGGGGTGCATCCACGGCGCGTGCGGGGGCGAAGTAGGGGCAGAGACGGAAAGGCCCGAGCCCGCCGGGAAGCACTCGTCACGCACGACGAGTCCGGGCCCCGTCGTGCTTCTGGGAGGACCGTTGTGAAGGAAGCCGTGTACATCGGCGGCAGCCCGGCTGCAGAGCCCGACCTGGAGCGGCTGCTGCACGAGGTGGCGCTGGGCGACCAGGAGGCGTTCGCCGCGGTCTACGACACGGTCGCCGGGCCGGTGCTCGGGGTGGTCCGCGCGGTGCTGCGCGACCGGGCGCAGTCGGAGGAGGTCGCGCAGGACGTGCTGGTGGAGGTCTGGCGCACCGCCCCGCGTTACCGGCCCGAGCGGGGCACGGCCATCAACTGGATCCTCACTCTCGCCCATCGGCGCGCCGTCGACCGGGTGCGCTCGGTCGAAGCGGCGGCCGCCCGCGACACGAGGGCCGCGCTGCTGGACCGCACGCCGGAGTACGACGAGGTGACCGAGCAGGTGGAGACGCGGCTGGAGCAGGAGCAGGTGCGGCGGTGTCTGCGGACGCTGACGGAACTCCAGCGGCAGTCGTTGACCCTCGCCTACTACCGGGGGCTGACGTACCGTCAGGTCGCGGAGGCGCTCTCGCTGCCGCTCGGCACGGTCAAGACGCGGCTGCGCGACGGGCTCATCCGGATGCGTGACTGCCTGGGCGTGTCCGCGTGAGCACGGCCGACCCGCACAGCTTCACCGGCGCCTACGCGCTGCACGCCCTGGACGAGGACGAGCGCGCCGGTGTCGAGCGGCATCTGGCCCAGTGCGTGTCCTGCGCGCTGGAGGTCGCGGAGTTCGAGGCGACGGCGGCGCGGCTGGGGCTCGCCGCGACCGTTCCGGTGCGGCCCGAGCTGCGCGCGGAGGTGCTGCACCGGATCGCCTCGGTGCGTCAGATGCCGCCGGGTACCGCGCCGGCCGCCCGGCGGCGCCCGGCCTCGATCCTCAACCACGACTCGGCCATCGCGGCGGCCGCCTCCCGGATGTCCTCCGCCGCCGGTGACCGGCCGCTGAT
>NZ_JBSGAH010000041.1:0-10383 GCF_053600675.1 Streptomyces sp. NPDC005004 | reverse complement strand
CGCGTGCTCGCGCTTTCCCGGTTTTCCTTCGTGGCTTTCTTTTTATTCGTCCTTTTCCTTCTTGGGGGCGGCACCCGGCCGGGTGCCGCCCCACTGTCGTGTCAGGTGCTGTGCCGGGTCAGAGCGCCACGCCGAGCAGCGCGTCGACCGTCCGGCTGACCAGGCCGGGCGCACCGATGTCGGTGCCGCCCTCGGCGTCCTGGCGGGCCGCCCAGCGGTCCACGGCCTCCAGGGCGGCGGGCGCGTCGAGGTCGTTGGCCAGGGCCGCGCGGACCTCGTCCACCAGCGCGTCGGCGGAGGGACCGTCGGGCCGGGAGACGGCGGCGCGCCAGCGGCCGAGGCGGTCCACGGCGTCCTGGAGCACCTGGTCGGTCCACTCCCAGTCGGAGCGGTAGTGGTGGGAGTGCAGGGCGAGCCGGATCGCGGCCGGGTCGACGCCGTCGCGGCGGAGTCGCGAGACGAAGACGAGGTTCCCCTTCGACTTCGACATCTTCTCGCCGTCCAGGCCGACCATGCCCGCGTGGACGTACGCCTTGGCCATGGGGAACTCGCCGGTCAGCACCTGGGCGTGCGAGGCGCCCATCTCGTGGTGCGGGAAGGCGAGGTCGGAGCCGCCGCCCTGGACGTCGAAGCCCATGCCAAGGTGGTCGAGGGCGATGGCGACGCACTCGATGTGCCAGCCGGGGCGGCCGCGGCCGAGCGAGCCGCCGTCCCAGCTCGGCTCGCCCTCGCGGGCGGCCATCCACAGCATCGGGTCGAGCGGGTTCTTCTTGCCCTGCCGGTCGGGGTCGCCGCCGCGCTCGGCGGACAGCAGCCGCATGGCCGCCGCGTCCAGGTGGGAGACGCCGCCGAAGTGCGGGTCGGACTCGACCGAGAAGTAGACGTCGCCGTCCAGTTCGTAGGCGGCGCCGAGATCACGCAGCCGCTCCACGAGGGGGACGATGCCGGGTATGGCCTCGACGGCGCCTATGTAGTGCTGCGGGGGCAGCATCCTGAGGGCGGTCATGTCCTCGCGGAAGAGGGCGGTCTCCTTCTCGGCGAGGGCGACCCAGTCGACGCCGTCCCGGTCGGCCCGCTCCAGGAGCGGGTCGTCGACGTCGGTGACGTTCTGGACGTAGTGGACCTGCCGCTTGGTGTCGAGCCACACGCGCTGCACGAGGTCGAACGCGTTGTAGGTCGCCGCGTGACCCATGTGGGTCGCGTCGTACGGCGTGATGCCGCAGACATAGATCCGGGCGACGGGACCGGGGTCCAGGGTGACCGGACCGCCGGTCGCGGTGTCGTGAATCCTCAGGTCGCGGCCCTGACCGGGCAGGGCGGGGACCTCGGAAGCGGGCCAGGCATGCATGTACATGAGACTAACCGCCCATGAGCAGCGCATACGAACCGGATCGGGCCGGATGGCCGGTTCGGCGCTCTTGCGCGGCGGCGGATTCCGTGCAGAACCGCTGTCTTTCCGTGCGGAACCACCGTCGTTCCGTGGGGAACACCACGGTCGCGGGGCGGAGGGCCGCCGTCGTCAGACCGGTGGCCAGGGGATCGCGGGCCAGTCGCCCGCCGGTTCCGGGTGGCGGCCCGAGGCGCGCAGGGCGGCGACGCGGGCGCGGGTGGCCTCGATCTCGGCGGAGGTGAGCAGCGGGGCGAGACGGCCGGCCAGGGGCGCTCCCTCGGCCAGGTCGGCCTGAAGCCGGTCGAGGACGGTGACGGCCTCCTCGGCGAGCGGCTCGCCCGCCCAGCCCCACAGCAGGGTGCGCAGTTTGTTCTCGGTGTTGAAGGTGACGCCGTGGTCGATGCCGTAGAGCGCGCCGGTCGCGGTGGGCAGGAGGTGGCCGCCCTTGCGGTCGGCGTTGTTGATCACGGCGTCCAGGACGGCGAGGCGGCGCAGCCGTACGTCGTCGGCGTGCACGAGCAGCGCGGTGCGGCCCTCGCCGACCTCGGCGAAGCCGACCGCCTTCCAGCCCGGGCCCGGCTCCTCGCCGTCGACCAGGGCGAGGAGTTCGGCCTCGGGGCTCACGTCGATCCAGAGCTGGCACATGCCCTCGCCGTAGGGGCCCTCGCGCAGCACGGTCGGCGGGACGAGACCCCAGCCGGTGGCCTCGGAGACCTCGTAGGCGGCGACCTCGCGGCCCGCCAGGGTGCCGTCGGGGAAGTCCCACAGCGGGCGCTCCCCGGCGACGGGCTTGTACACGCAGGACGCTTCCCGGCCGTCCAGGGCGACCGTGCAGAACAGGGCCGCGTTGGAGGCGTCGCGGATGCGGCCGCGTACGGTCAGCTCGCCCCGCGCGATCAGCTCCGCGAGGTCCGCGTCGGTGGCGGTCACGCTCCCCGGCGGTATCCGTTCTGGCGCGGACATACGTGTCCTTCCGGGTCGAGCGGGAGGCTGCACAGCGGGCACGGCGGCCGCCCGGCGTTGACGACGTCGAGGGCGCGCTTGGCGAAGGCCCTGGCCTGCGCGCCGGTGAGCCGGACCCGCAGCATCGGGGGGCCGTTCTCCTCGTCCTGGAGGAGGCGTTCCTCGGCCTGGGCGAGGTCCTCCTCGGTCTCGGCGTCCAGTTCGACGAGGGCCTGCGCCTCGACGATCATGCGCTGTTCCTCACCGTCCCAGGCGAGCGCCATGGTGCCGACGCGGAACTCCTCCTCGATGGGGGTGTCCAGCGGGCCGGTGTCGGCGATCTCGGTGGGGGCGACGGCGGGGACGGCCGCGTTGCCGCCGCTGCGCCGCACGACCTCGTCGAGCAGTTCGTCCATGCGCTCGGCCAGGGCGGCGACCTGGGTCTTCTCCAGGGCCACGCTGGTCACCCGGGGGCCCGCGACGGCCTGGAGGAAGAACGTACGGCGTCCGGGCAGTCCGACCGTGCCGGCCACGAAGCGGTCCGGCGGATCGTAGAGGAACACCTGACGGGACACGTCCTGTCTCCATGGGATCGAGTGGGTTCGGGTGGCCTCACCCTACTGCGGGCGGCGATCACGGTGCGCCCGCACCACCCCCGACCGGTGCGTCGTCCTCCTGGGGTGTTTCGCGCGGGGCAAGCGACGAAAGGTCGCCGGTGTCGCCGAGGCGCACCAGGTAGGGGCGCAGGCGCGTGTAGCGGATCGCGGTGACGGAGCAGGGCTCGACGGCGACCCGCTGGAACAGGTCGAGGTGGAGGCCGAGCGCGTCGGCCACCAGGGCCTTGATGATGTCGCCGTGGGAGCACATGAGGTAGACGGCGTCGGCCCCGTGCTCGCGCTCCACGCGCGCGTTCCACTCGCGTACGGCCTCGGCGGCGCGGTGCTGCATGGCCCGCATGGACTCGCCGCCCGGGAAGGCGGCGGAGGAGGGGTGGCTCTGGACGACCTCCATGAGGGGTTCGTCCTTCAGTTCGGCGAGTTTGCGCCCCGACCAGTCGCCGTAGTGGCACTCCCCGATGCGTTCGTCGGTGTGGACGGGCAGGTCGGGGCGGGCGTCGAGGAGGGGTCGCATCGTCTCCTGGCAGCGTTGGAGCGGGCTGACCACCACCTCGCGCAGCGGCAGCGCGGCGAGACGGCCGGGCAGCGCCGCGGCCTGCTCGGTGCCGCGCTCGTCGAGGGCGACACCGGGGGTCCATCCGGCGAGCAGGCCCGCGGTGTTGGCGGTGGAGCGTCCGTGCCGGACGAGGATCAGGGTCGGCATGGGCCCCAGCGTAGACCGGCGGGCGCGCGGGGCGGCCGGGGAAGGCGTTTCGGGCACCCCGCGTGCGTAAGCCGCCGGTGGGCGGGAAAATGCTCTCCGTGATCTTCGACTGTGCCATCTACCGTGACGGACGCCGCGCCAAGGCCTTGAAGGACCCGGCCGAGGCGCTGAAGGAGGCGCGGGCACAGGACGACGCGTTCGTGTGGATCGCCCTGCACGACTCCACGGAGGAGGAGTTCGAACTCGTTCGCAAGGCGTTCGGGCTGCATCCGCTGGCGGTCGAGGACGCGCTGAAGGCGCACCAGCGGCCGAAGATGGAGGTGTACGACGACTCGCTGTTCGTCGTGCTCAAGCCGGTGTTCTACGAGCAGCAGCGCGACACGGTCACCACCGGCGAGGTCATGATCTTCGTCGGCGACTCGTTCGTGGTGACGGTGCGGCACGGCAACGCGGCCCCGCTGGAGGAGGTGCGGCGCCGGGTGGCCTCGGACCCGGCGAAGCTGCGGCACGGCCCGACCGGGGTGCTCTACTCGATCATGGACGCCACGGTGGACGCCTATCTGGAGGTCGCCACCGAGCTGGGCACGGACCTGGACGAGCTGGAGGCGGAGGTCTTCTCGCCGTCGGACGCGGGGTCACGGAACACGGCGTCGCGGATCTACACGTTCAAACGGCAGGTGCTGGAGTTCCGGCGGGCGACGGTGCCGCTGGCGGTGCCGCTCACCCGGCTCTCGGGCACGGGCACGGGTACGAGCGGCGCGCCGGTGCCGTTCGTGGACGAGGGGGCGCGGCCGTTCTTCCGCGACGTCAACGACCATCTGACCCGGGTGAACGAGTCCGTTGAGGGTCTGGACCGGCTGTTGTCCGACATCCTGTCGGCGCATCTGGCGCAGATGAGCGTGCGGCAGAACGACGACATGCGGAAGATCTCGTCCTGGGCGGCGATGGCGGCGGTGCCGACGCTGATCGCCGGGATCTACGGCATGAACTTCGAGAACATGCCGGAGCTGCACTGGGCGTGGGGCTATCCGGCGGTGGTGGCCGTGATGGTGGTGCTGGAGGTCTTCCTGTACCGCAACTTCCGGCGGCGGGGCTGGCTGTAGGGACTCTCCGGGGGCCGCCGAGGTCTTTTCGCGGGTTCAGACGAACTCGGCCGTCTTCGGGGCGGGTCCGCCGAGCGCGTCGCGTCGTTCCGGCGTCTCCAGGGTGACCATGCGCCGCCAGCCGACGGCCCGCTCCCAGGCGTAGAGGGCGTGGACACCGGCGGCGAGCAGGGCGTTCCTCGGGCGGGACCAGCGCAGGAGGCGGCCCATGTGGGCCATGACGGCGAGGCTGACGTCCCGGTAGACCCGGATCTCGGCGAGTGCGCACTCGCGCAGGACGCGCTGGATGGCGCGGCCGTGTCCGGCGTGGGCGAGGCGCAGAAGTTCCTCGTGGCAGTAGGCGAGGTGGTTGTCCTCGTCGTTGGAGATCATGCGGACGGCGCGGCCGATGTCCGGGTGGTCGGCGAAGTGTCGGCGCAGCAGCCGCATCTGTTCGGAGGCCCGCTGTTCGGTGACGCGGCTGTGGGCGAGGTAGGTGACGATGTCGGCCACGGTGAGCGGCCGGTCGGCCCTGAGTTTGTCGTGGGTGAGGCCGATGCCGTGCCGTTCCAGGAGCATCGTGTAGTCGGTGTCGGGCGGCACGGGCACGGGTTCGAGGCCGCGTTTGCGCAGCAGGGCGTGGAAGATCCGCCCGTGCTTGTCCTCGTCGGCTCCGTGGCGGGCGATCTTGGGGGCGAGGGCGCGTTCGCTCCGGGGTACGAGGGCGGCGATGCGGCCGTTCTCCCAGCCGCCCTGGGCCTCCCCGCTTGCGGCGATGGAGCAGAAGAGCCGGAAGGACGCGTCGTTGTCGAGGATCTCCTGGAACAGGCTCTTGGCCGAAAGCATCGTGGGCACCTCTCTGCAGGTCTCCGCAGTGAAAAAGTCAAATGCGGATAAAGAGGACCCGCAACCGCGGTGTGCGCGCACTGGGCCGAAAGAGGCCGTAACCGGGCCGGGGACCGGCGCGTTGTTCCCCGTGACGGCCGTGGCGGGGAAGACCCCCGAGCCCCCACCACGGCCGCGAGAACTTCCGCCGCCCCGCCTTGTGCGTGTCCGGCGCCTACGCGAGCCCGGCGCGCTCCAGGGCCTCGGCGCCGCCGCGCAGGGAGGCGATCCGCTCCTCCAGGGTGAAGCCGGCCGGGGCGAGCGTGAGGGTGGTGACCCCGGCGGCGGCGTAGGCCTTCATGCGGTCGGCGATCCGGTCGACGGAGCCGAGCAGGGTGGTCTTGTCGATGAGGTCGTGCGGGATGGCGGCCGCGGCGCCCTGCTTGTCGCCGGCGAGGTACTTGTCCTGGATCTCGGCGGCCTCCTTCTCGTACCCCATGCGCTGGGCGAGCCGGTTGTAGAAGTTCTGCTTGCGGCTGCCCATGCCGCCCACGTAGAGCGCGGTGTAGGGGCGGAAGGTGTCGGCGAGGCGGGTCACGTCCACGTCGGCGCCGACCGCGACCGGCACGGTCGGACAGACGTCGAAGCCCTCCATGGTCTTGCCCGCCTTCTCGCGGCCCGCGCGCAGCGAGGACAGGGCGGTCTCCTCCAGGTGCTCGGCGGCCGGGAAGATCAGCAGGGCGCCGTCGGCGATCTCGCCGGTCTGCTCCAGGTTCTTCGGGCCGATGGCGGCGATGTACAGCGGGATGTGCTCGCGCTCGGGGTGCACGGTCAGCTTGAGCGGCTTGCCGGGGCCGCCGGGCAGCGGCAGCGTCCAGTGCTCGCCCTCGTACGACAGGCGGTCGCGGCTCATCGCCTTGCGGACGATCTCCACGTACTCGCGGGTGCGGGCGAGCGGCTTGTCGAACTTGACGCCGTACCAGCCCTCGGAGACCTGCGGTCCCGAGACGCCGAGGCCGAGGCGGAAGCGGCCGCCGGAGAGGGAGTCGAGCGTCGCCGCGGTCATCGCGGTCATCGCGGGCTGGCGGGCCGGGATCTGGAAGATCGCCGAGCCCACGTCGATGCGCTCCGTCTGCGCGGCGACCCAGCTCAGCACCGTGGCGGCGTCGGAGCCGTACGCCTCGGCGGCCCAGCAGACGCTGTAACCGAGCCGGTCGGCCTCCTGCGCCACGGCGAGGTTGTCCCCGTCCATCCCGGCACCCCAGTAGCCGAGGTTGATCCCGAGCTGCATGACCGATCCCCTTACTCGCAAGTAACGTATCTGCGGCCGACCTTAGCGATCCTTTCCCGCGCGGCCCACCCCGCCCGGGGTGTTCGGCGGGGCCACGGCCGGATCCCGTTGTCCACAGGCAACCCACGGCACCACCTCTGGCCAGTAATCTCGCGCACATGGAGCAGAGGCATCTCGGCCGCACCGGCCTGCGCGTGTCCCGGATCGGGCTCGGCACCCTCACCTGGGGCCGGGACACCGAGGAGCACGACGCCGCGGACATGCTGAAGACGTTCTGGGAAGCGGGCGGCACCCTGGTCGACACGGCGGACGTGTACGGCGACGGCGCCGCCGAGTATCTGCTCGGCCGGCTCACCGACGGTCTTGTCCCCCGCGAGGACCTGGTGATCTCCACCAAGGCCGGCAGCGTGCCCGACCCCGACCGCCGGGCCGACGGATCGCGCGGTCATCTGCTCGCCGCCCTCGACGCCTCCCTGGCCCGTCTGGGCACCGAGTACGTCGACCTGTGGCACATCCACTGCCACGACCCGGACACCCCGCTGGAGGAGACGCTCCAGGCGCTCGACCTGGCCGTGAGCAGCGGCCGGGCGCGGTACGCGGGCGTGTCCAACTTCTGCGGCTGGCAGCTCGCCAAGGCCGCCACCTGGCAGCTCGCGGCGCCGGGCACGCGCACCCGGCTCGCCGGGACGCAGCTCGAGTACTCGCTGCTCCAGCGCGGCGTCGAGCGCGAGGTGCTGCCCGCCGCGCTGGACCTCGGGATCGGCCTGCTGCCCTCCTCCCCGCTCGGCCGGGGCGTGCTGACGGGCAAGTACCGGGGCGGCACTCCCCCGGACTCGCGCGGCGCCTCCGACCACATGGCGCCGTTCGTGGAGCCGTATCTGGACGACACCGCGAGCCGCATCGTGGACGCGGTGACGACGGCCGCCGACGGGCTCGCGGTCACCCCGCTCCAAGTGGCCCTGGCCTGGGTCCGCGACCGGCCCGGTGTGACCGCGCCGGTCGTCGGCGCGCGCACCGCGCGGCAGCTCGCGGCGGCGTTGTCAGTGGAGGCGCTTAATCTTCCTGACGAGATCTGCCGGGCCCTCGACGACGTGTCGGCGCCCGTGCACCGCTATCCCGATCACGACTGGAGCACGCTGTGAGCACGGAGCCGGAGACCACGGAGGAGACCGGGGCGGAGGGCGTCCCGGAGAGCCCGGACGTCCCGGAGAGCGCCGAGGGTGCCGTCCCGGGTGCGGACACGGGTGCCGTTTCGGGCGCGGCCGAGGGTGCTGGTGAGGGTGACGGGAGCGGCCCCGCCGACGCTGAGGCCACTCCTGAGGGTGAGGCCGTGGCCCCGGGTGATGCCGAGAGCACTCCTGAGGGTGACGACGCGCCCAAGTTGTCCGAGGCCGAGGCCGAGCTGGCCGCGCAGCGGCTGGAACGGGAGCGGATCGAGCGGCGCAAGGCCGAGCGGAAGGGGCCCGTCGCGAGCGGCGCCAAGCTGAGCGGGACGGCCGCCGATCTGCTGGCGGCGGTCCGCGCGGTGGAGAGCGGCGAGAAGCCCGCGCGCCCCGCGTTCACCGAGCCCGCCCCGGCCCCACGCCGCCCCGCCCCCGAGCCGGTGGCCCCGCCCCGGCCCGCCCCGGTGCCCGCCGTGCCCGTCGCGCCGCCCGCCGAGTCGGTCGACGCCGTGCGCCGCGTCCTCACCGAGGGCGGTGCCCCGCCGGCGCTGGCAGCCCAGGCGACCTCGGTGCTCGGCGAGGGCGCCGACGCCGTGCTCCGCGAGGACCCCTGGCAGTTGCTGCGGATCACCGGCGTACGCCCCGACCAGGCCGACGGCTTCGCCCGCGCCCTCCTCGGCGCCGAGTGCGGTCCCGACGACGAGCGGCGCGGCCGCGCGCTCACCGTGTGGCTGCTCGAGCAGGCCGCGCTCGCCGGGCACACCGCCCTGGAGCTCCCGGCGCTCACGGCGGCCCTCGCCCAGCGCGGCGTCCCGGACGCGGAGGGAGCGGTGCAGGCCGCTCTCGCGGAGGGTGACGCGCTGGCCTTCCAGGACGCCCTGGAGGAGCCCGGCGCCCCGGCCCGCCCCGCCGGCGCACCCGCGGCCGACGAGGAGTCCGAGGACGAGGAGGAGCGCCCGGTCCGCGTGCTGGCGGGCCTGGAGCGGTACGCACTCGCGGAGGAGAGCCTGGCCGACGCGCTGGGCCGCCTGATCAACGCGCCGTCGGAGGAGACCTCGCCCGCGTGGGAGAAGGTGTCGGCCTCCGGCGCGTCCGAACTGGTCCGCGCGGTCGCCGGGCACGGTCTCGTCCTGCACACCGGCGGCGAGGCGGCCCGCGCCGAACCCGCCGCGCTGCTGGACGCCGCCCGCGCGGCGGGGCTGCGCGCCTTCGCCGTCTGCCACACGCCCGACGGCGCCCGGCGGTTCGCCGCGCTGCTGTCCGGCGACGCCTCGTGCGTCGGCACCGTCGCCGGTGTCCTCTCCGGCACCGAGGGCCCCGGCCGCGACCAGGAGGGCGCCCTCGACCTCGATCTGCTCATCGTGCTGGACGCGCCCCAGCTCGACGTGGAGAGCGCCGCGATGCTCGCGGAGTCGCTGCCCGACGGGGCGCGGCTGCTGCTGAGTGGCGACCCGGCGGTGCTGTGGTCGGCCGGGCCCGGCCGGGTCTTCGCCGACCTCCTCGCCTCCCGCGCCTGCCCCCAGCTCTCCTCCCGCCTCCCCGACCCGGGCCCGCTCGGTGAGCTGGTGTCCGGGATCGGCGTGGGCGAGCTGGGCCAGGTCGAGGCGCCGGGCAAGGAGATCGTCATCGTCCCGGTGCGGGACGCGGGCGAGGCCGTGCACCGCACCGTGCAGTTGGTGGCGGACTCGGTTCCCCGGGCGTTCGGCGTACGGCCCGAGCAGACCGTGGTGATCACCCCGGGCCACGGCGGCGCGGCCGGTACGCGCGCGCTCAACGCCGCGCTCAAGGAACGGCTGAATCCCGGCCCAGGCCGCTTCGGCGGCTTCGACCCCGGCGACGTGGTCGTCCACTCCCCCGCACCGGGCCGTGCGGTGCCGGGCCGGGTCGTGCGGGCGGATGCCGGGGGACTGCACCTGGAGTGCGCGGGCGGTCCGGTGGTCGTAGCGAGGGAACTGGTGGAGAGCCGGGTGCGGCACGGCTGGGCGGTGACCGCGCACCAGGCGGTGGGCGCCCGCTGGCCCGCCGCCGTGGTGGTGCTGCCGGGGGACGCGGCGCAGGCGCTCAGCAGGTCGTGGGTGTACACGGCGTTCGGGCGTGCCGAGCGGCATCTGTCCGTGGTGCACGGGGTGGAGCAGGCGCTGCCCCAGGCGGTGGCGGAGGTCCCCGCGAAGCCGCGTACGACCAGGTTGCGGGCGCTGCTGGGCGCCCAGGTGCCGGTGGCGGGCTGAGCGGGATTCCGGTCCGAGGCAAGGCGGGAGTGGACCCGGGGCGCCCCGGCAGAAGCTCTCCGACGTGCCGTCGTCCTACGACATCATCGCGGTCGCCTTCGCGGACGCCACCTCCACGCCGGGCGCGGTGAGCTTCAGCCTG
>NZ_JBSGAH010000040.1:0-11449 GCF_053600675.1 Streptomyces sp. NPDC005004 | reverse complement strand
GCCGCCCTCGTCGCCGTCATGATCATGGTGTCCTTCGCGACCTTCGACTGGCACTCCATCGCGCCCAAGACGCTGAAGCGGATGCCCGCTGGGGAAATCGCCGTCATGGCCATCACCGTGATCGTGGTGGTCGCCACCGACAACCTCGCCATCGGCGTCGTCGTCGGCTCCATCACCGCCATGGTCATCTTCGCCAAGCGCGTCGCCCACCTCGCCCGCGTGCACAGCGTCCTCGATCCCGACGGCACCACGGTCGTCTACCGGGTCACCGGTGAGCTGTTCTTCGCCTCCTCCAACGACCTCGTCGGCCAGTTCGACTACAACGGCGACCCCGAACGGATCGTCATCGACCTGTCCGAGGCCCACATCTGGGACGCCTCCTCCGTCGCCGCCCTCGACGCCATCGAGACCAAGTACAAGCAGCGCGGCAAGAGCGTCGAGATCACCGGACTGAACGACCCCAGCGCCCAGTTGCACGGCAAGCTCAGCGGCGAACTCGCTGCCAGCCACTGACGCGACCGAGACAACCGTGCCGGGTCGGTGTCCACCCTGGGGTGTGGGCACCGACCCGGCGGCCGTTTCGAGCAGCGGCTAGCTGCGCAGAAGATGTGCGATCTTTCCGGCAGTGTCCCGGGCGGTGCGGCCGACGCCGATCAGGGTGGCCGACGCCGGGCCGGTCCAGTCGCCGTAGCCGAGCAGGTGCAGCCGCGGCTCGGCGAGGGCGCGTGTGCCGTCGGTGGGGATGTGGCCGCGCGGACCGCGCAGGTTCAGCGGTGCCAGGTGGGACAGGGCCGGGCGGAAGCCGGTGCACCAGATGACCGCGTCCGCGCCGGTGTGGCTGCCGTCGGCCGACCAGGCGCCGTCGGCGGTGAGCCGGGAGAACATCGGCTTCGCGGTCAGGAGGCCGGCGTCACGGGCGGCGCGAACCGGGGGTACGGCGACGATGTCGCCGAGCGAGGCGACCCCGCCGGTGTCGCTGCGGCCTGCGTCGAGGGCGCGGCGGCGGGCGGTGGCGACATCGAACAGCGCGCGGCCGTCGATGTCGTCGGGGAGGAACCGCGGCGGGCGCTGGGTCACCCAGGTCACCTCGACGTGTTCGTCCAGGGCGAGGTCGGCGGCGATCTGGGCGCCGGAGTTGCCGCCGCCGACCACGACGACACGCTGCCCGGCGAAGTCGGCCGGACTGCGGTAGTCCACGGTGTGCAGCTGGCGGCCGGTGAACACCTCGCGGCCGGGCACGGCGGGAATGAAGGGCCGCGTCCAGGTGCCGGTGGCGCTGATGACCGCGCGGGCCCGCCAGGTGCCGGTGTCCGCCTCGACCAGGAGCCTCTCGCCGCCTGGGCGTACGGCGTTCACGCGGGCGCCGTGTTGGACGGGCAGGTCGTAGCGCTTCTCGTAGTCGGTGAGGTAGTCCACCACATGCCCGGCGTCCGGGTAGGTCTCGCCCGTCTGGACGGGCATGAGCCGGCCGGGCAGCGAGGAGTGCTCGGCCGGGGAGAACAGGTGCAGGGACTCCCACATGTGCTGCCAGGACCCGCCCGGCGCCGTCTCCGCGTCCAGGATCACGAAGTCGAGACCTTGGCGGCGCAGGTGGTAGCCGGCGGCCAGCCCTGCCTGGCCGCCGCCAACCACCACCACATCCGTGTGCTGCGTCACGGAGCCGTCGTCACCGCGCCCGGGGCGAACTTGGCTCGCCAGGCGAGCGCGACGTAGACCAGGCCGATCAGGACCGGGACTTCGATGAGCGGGCCGACGACGCCGGACAGGGCCTGGCCGGAGGTGACGCCGAAGGTGGCGATGGCGACCGCGATGGCCAGCTCGAAGTTGTTGCCCGCCGCCGTGAACGCCAAGGTCGTGGTGCGGTCGTAGGCCAGGCCCAGGCCCTTGCCCAGGAGGAAGGTGCCGAAGAACATGACCGAGAAGTACACCAGCAGCGGCAGCGCGATCCGGGCGACGTCCCAAGGCTGCGAGGTGATCGTCTTCCCCTGCAGTGCGAAGAGGATGACGATCGTGAACAGCAGCCCGTACAGCGCCCACGGGCCGATCTTCGGCAGGAACTTCGCCTCGTAGCCGGCGCGGCCGAGCTTCTTCTCGCCCAGGCGGCGGGTGAGGAACCCGGCGGCGAGCGGGATGCCGAGGAAGATGACGACGTTGAGCGCGATCTTCCACATGGAGATGTCCAGGTGCTCGCCGTTACCGAGGCCCAGCCAGCCGGGCAGCAGGTCGAGGTAGAACCAGCCCAGCAGTCCGAACGCCAGGACCTGGAAGACGGAGTTCAGCGCGACGAGGACGGCGGCGGCCTCGCGGTCGCCGCACGCGAGGTCGTTCCAGATGATGACCATGGCGATGCAGCGGGCCAGGCCCACGATGATCAGGCCGGTGCGGTACTCGGGCAGGTCCGGCAGGAAGATCCACGCCAGGGCGAACATCACCGCCGGTCCCAGAACCCAGTTGATGACAAGGGAGGAGATCATCAACTTGCGGTCGCCGGTGACGGCGTCGAGCTTGTCGTAGCGGACCTTGGCCAGGACCGGGTACATCATGATCAGCAGGCCGAGCGCGATCGGCAGGGAGATGCCGCCGATCTCCACCTTGGCCAGCGCGTCGTTCAGTCCCGGGATCAGCCGCCCGAGGCCGAGGCCGACGGCCATGGCGATGAGGATCCACACGGCGAGGTAGCGGTCGAGCGTGGAGAGCTTGGCGACGACGGATGCTTCCCGGGTCGTCGCGGGCGCTTCGGTGCGGGTCACGGGCAGGCCCTCTTGTTGTCGGCGGCGGTACGGGCCTGTTCGGCCAGGTCGGCGAACTGCCCGGCAAGCGATGCGATGACGTCCGCGCGGAGCTTGTAGTAGGTGAAGCGTCCGCACGGCTCGGTCTCGACGACCCCGGCCTCGCGCAGGACTCTCAGGTGGTTGGAGAGGTTGGTCTGCCGGGCGCCGGTCTCCTCCACCAGGTGGGTGGTGCACAGCGTCTCGCGGGCGAGCAGGGTCACGATCTGGAGCCTGAGGGGGTCGGCCAGCACCCGGATCAGGTCAGTGTCGACTGACGTCATCATGGACTGATACTGTCACATCACCCGGTGCTGATACCAGCCGGGGCTGATTCGTAGGCCCGTCGAAGGGGTCTTTCCATGTCCGCCGCTCCCACTCCCGCCCTGCCCGACGAACGCCTGGCCGCCGGCGCCGCCCGGCTCGCCGCCCGGCACGCCGGCCGCTTCTCGGCCGAGACCGTCCAGCGCCTGCTCACCGACTCCTACCGGCGCCTGGCCGGGCCCGCCTCGGTGACCACGCACCTGGTCGTGCTGGCCGAGCGCTTCACCGCCGAACGCCTTGACGCGCTCGCCCACGTCCAGGGCGCGCCGGGCTCGGGCCTGGCGCGGGTGCTGTTCGTGTGCAGCCACAACGCCGGCCGCTCCCAGATCGCCGCCGCCCTCCTTCAGCACCGGGCGGACGGCCGGGTCACCGTCTCCTCCGCGGGCACCCACCCCGGGCCCGGGATCGAGCCGCACATCGCCCAGGTCCTCACCGAGGCCGGCGCCGATGTGGCAGGCGCGTTCCCCAAGCCGCTGACCGACGAGGTCGTGCGCGCGGCGGACATCGTGATCACCATGGGCTGCGGCGACGCCTGCCCCGTCGTGCCCGGCCGCCGCTACCTGGACTGGCCCGTGGCCGATCCCGACGGCGCCCCGATCGCAGTCGTCCGCGCCATCCGCGACGACATCGACCGCCGCATCACCGACCTGCTCGCCGGCCTGCCGAGCACCTGAACCCCCCTCTGCATCACCTGCCACTCACCTTGTGAAGGAAGAACGCATGTCCTCCGCCCCGCTCGCCTCCGTGCTGTTCGTCTGCGTCCACAACGCCGGCCGCTCGCAGATGGCCGCCGGATTCCTCCAGCACCTCGCGGGCGACCGCATCGAGGTCCGCTCCGCCGGCTCCATCCCCGGCGACCAGGTCAACCCCGCAGCCGTCGAGGCGATGGCCGAGGCCGGCATCGACATCTCCGCTGCCACGCCGAAGATCCTCACCACCGAAGCCGTCCAGGCGTCCGACTACGTCATCACCATGGGCTGCGGCGACGCCTGCCCGATCTTCCCCGGCAAGAAGTACCTCGACTGGGCCCTCGAAGACCCCGCCGGCAAGGGCGTCGACGCCGTCCGCCCCATCCGCGACGAGATCAAGACCCGCATCGAGGCCCTCATCGCCGAGATCGACGCGAAGCAGGAGGCGTGAACACCGTGACCCAGCCCGACCAGGTGCGCGAGGTCGTCATCATCGGCTCCGGCCCCGCCGGATACACCGCCGCCCTCTACACCGCCCGCGCCCAGCTCAAGCCCCTGCTCTTCGGCAGCTCCATCTTCGTCGGCGGCTCGCTGACCACCACGACCGAGGTCGAGAACTTCCCCGGCTTCCCCGAGGGCGTCGACGGCCCGGTCCTGATGGAGAACATGCGGGCCCAGGCCGAGAAGTTCGGCGCCGAGATGATCGACGACGACATCGTCGAGGTCGACCTCACCGGCGACATCAAGCTCCTCACCGACTCCGCGGGCACCGTCCACCGCGCGAAGACGGTGATCATCGCCACGGGCTCCGGCTACCGCAAGCTCGGCCTGCCGAAGGAGGACGCGCTGTCAGGCCGCGGGGTGTCCTGGTGCGCGACCTGCGACGGGTTCTTCTTCCGCGATCGCGACATCGTCGTGGTCGGCGGCGGCGACACCGCCATGGAGGAGGCCACCTTCCTCACCCGCTTCGCCCGCTCGGTCACCGTCGTCCACCGCCGCTCCACCCTGCGCGCCTCCAAGGTCATGCAGGACCGGGCGTTCGCCGACGACAAGATCTCCTTCGCGTTCGACAGCGAGATCGCCGAGATCAAGGAGACGAACGGCATGCTCGGCGGCGTCGTCCTGCGCGATGTCTTCACCGGCGCCACCCGCGCACTGGACGTGACGGGCCTGTTCATCGCCATCGGCCACGACCCGCGCACAGAGCTGTTCGCCCGCCAGCTCGAGCTGGACAGCGAGGGCTACATCCAGGTGGCCTCCCCGTCGACGCGTACGAGCCTGCCCGGGGTGTTCGCCGCCGGCGACGTCGTCGACCACACCTACCGCCAGGCCATCACCGCCGCCGGCACCGGCGCGGCGGCGGCCCTGGACGCCGAGCGCTACCTCGCCGCCCGCGGCACAGCCGAAACTGAGCCGGCAACCGCTGCCGTCCCGGCCTGAGCGGTACTCGCAGGCGGGGCCGTCCGGAAGCTCCGGGCGGCCCCTCGAGCTCGGCAACCGGTGACGGCATGCTCTCCTTAATCGCTAGAGGGGCGGAGCGGGATGACGTTGTCGGGGACAGGCTGGTCGTGGTGGCCGGGTCGCCGGAGGATGAGGACGGCTGCTGCGAGGGCCATCTGCTCCGCTCGATGCCGGGAGGCAGCCTCGGCAGTCCGGGAGTCCTTGAGGGCTTCCTTCAGGCGGACGACCTCTTTGCGAAGCCGCGTTTCGACTTCCGGCGTCTGGTGCGTCTCTATACGCACCCGCGCGTAGAACTCCTCCTTGAGGTCGGCGTGGCGCTTTTGCAGAGCCATGCGGTGGACACCGGCCTCTGCGGCGAGCGCGACCGCGGTGAGGCTGCCGTTGGAGCAGGTGGGCTGGCCGGCCAGGAGACGGTCCATGGCCGCGCGGATGCGGGAGCGTTCGTCCTCGTACTGCTGGTTCATGCGATGGCCTCCTCGGCGGGCTGGGCGGCGGCGTCGTGCGCGTCGGCGAGTGCACGGAAGCGGCCGGCTGTTCGGCGAAACCGGTCACCCAAGGGCTGTGGCACGAGGGCTGCCTTCGCATCGAGCCGATCAGCGTACTCTCGTGCCGCCCGCGCGTGGCTGTCGGTGCGGACCGCGTTGCCGCAGCCGAGCTGGCAGGCGAACTGGTTGGGTGCCGTCGCCCCGGGGTCCGGGTCGCACAGGGCGGTGTCGCGCTTGAAGGCGCAGATGAGGAACGCGTTCGGATTGTCGAAGAGGACGAGGCCGTCGCGCGCGAGGAACTTGGCGGCGGCCTTCGGGGTGGTCAGGGCGCCTTCGAAGCCGGGGATTGAAGCGGCTCCGATGAGAGCCCGCCGAGCAGCGGGACCGGAGATCTTCTCGCCGGCCGCTGCGGCGTCGCGCAGCCGGGCTGCGGTCTGCGCCGCGGCGAGTGCGGTCTCGACGTCGAGCTCCCCGTGAAACCCCCGGCGCTCGCGACTGCCGTAGCCGGTGGAGGTGCGGGCGTCCAGGGCGGTGCGCATGTGCCCGTACTGGATGGCGAGGGCGACCAGACCGCCGGGGCGGCGGGCGATGTGCCAGGCCAAGGTTCTGCGCAGACGGCTCAGTCCCAGATTGCCGTGCGGGTCCTCCGGCACCGCCTGGGCGGGCAGGCCCTGGGCGGTGGCCTCCTGGTTGATCCATGACACGAGACTCTCGACCCGGCGGCCGAGGCTGGCGCGCTTCAGCGCGCCGTGGTGCTTGCGCTGCCCGATGATGTCGTGGTGGGTGGAGCTGAACAACAGCTCGCCCTTCGGAACGAGGCGCTCCAGGATGCGGATGGCGTTCACGACAGGGGTGATCGCGACCCAGGGGACGGCACGCTCCTCACCAGCGGAGATGTGGTGGCCGTCGGAGTCGCGGACGTTCTTGTAGTGATGGGCTCGGATCAGGTGCCGCGGCGTGGAACCGTCCTCGTTGGGTTCCGGATCGGGGCAGCAGCCGGACCGCAACGATTGGGCCTCCTGGGGGCGCATCCCGGTCAAGTACAGGATCACGATGGCGGCGGCCGTGGCCAGGTGCCGTACCAGAATCGGCGTCTCCTCGTAGTCCATGAACTCGCGCCAGGGCCGACCCTCGATCCGGCCCGTCACCGGCACCTGCATCGGGCTGGGGCCGGGCCGCCGGGCGACGAGAGCACGCAGCCCGCGTCGAAAGGCGAAGTCGTGGACCTGGTTCCAACTGGCTCCCGTGACCGCGGCGACGTAGTGGTGGGCCAGGGTGATGCCGTGCTTTCGGCTCACGGTGGCGGGTAGGAGGGCCCCGGAGTCGAGCAGTGGCTGCAGATAGTTCTTGACGGCTGCCAGGCCCCCTCGGGTGCTCGGGGTGGCCTTCACGCGGGCGTGCATGCGGCGGCGCTCGTCCCAGGCGGCCAGGATGTCGTCGGAGAAGTCCTCGACCAGGCGGATCGACCAGGTCAGCAAGGGGCCGATCACGGTCGGGTCCAGCGGCTCGGTCTTGTTCTCCCCGCCTGCCTTCCCGGTGGCGGCCGGCAGGTAGTCGTCGATGCCCTCACTCTCCCAGGGCGGCTGCGTAATGCCGCAGGGGCTGAGGGACAGCTGGTCGAAGGCCCACAGGTCCGAGAGCCAGCGCAGAATCGTCTGGGCATGATCGCGCGAGCAGCCGCTGGTGCACTTGGCGGCGTACGCCTTCCAGTGCTCCACGGTGCAGTCGCTGAGCCGGGACACCTCTTGCCGGTCGAGCCAGCGCGCGAACTTCAACCACTGCAGGATGTTGTCGCGCATGTTGGTCGCACCGTCGCGTCCCCGGTTCTGAAAGCCCCGTTCCTGTACGTAGGTGGGGCGCAGCTCGCCGTTGATCAGGATCCAGACGAGGAGCCTGAGCTCGCTGCGCAGGGAGGCGGGGCACCTCCACAGATTGATCTTGTGGATGCTGTCCCCGGGATTGTCGATCAGCGGTCCCATCGACCAGACGTCATCGCTGTAGCGGGAGTTGGGGTGGGCGTTGCCGGCGCTGATCCACCGGTCCAGGACCACCGGGCTTTCCGGCCCCGGCAGAGGAAGGATGTAGGGATCGGCCTCGAGCGTCAGAGCTGTCGTCACGGAGCGAGGTCTCCCTTGAGCAGGTGGTCGACGATCATGTGGTCGCGGTCGGTGATCCGGGCCAGAGCGGCGTCCCAGGTGCTCTCGTTGACCTTCGTCCGCAGGTCATCGAGCCGTTGGAGGAGCTCGTCCCACCGCTTTCGCCAGAGCTTCTCCGGCCAGCTGGAACGGAGCGATATCAGCTGCCGGCGCAGGAGCGCGAGGCGCGGGTGGTGGCCGGTGTGGACCCGGGCGTTCTCGCAGGACAGGCAGAGCAGGAAGTCGGCGCCGCAGCCCCCGCTCGGGTCCGGCCAGGGGCTGGTCTCCTCGTCCGCGCAGTCCGCGGTCGCGGTCTCCTGGTGGGTCGCATCGGCCGCGTCCGTGAGCCGCCCTCTGAAGGTGTAATCGCGGGCCTGTTCGAGGGCTTCCTTGGCGCCGGCAGCGATCACGTCGACCGCGGCCTCCTGGACGTTCTCGTCGGGCAGGACGTAGACGCTCTCATGGGTGCCGCGTTTGTGCTGCAGTGGCTTGCCCGTGGTGGTGATGGTGGTCCTGCGGGCGCGCTGGAAGGGCGAGCCGATCTTGTGACTTCTCGCCCATACTCGCGCGTCGGCCTTGGACACCCCGAAGCACAGCGGGCCGACATTCCGGGGCCGGTCCAGGTTGGAGTCCACGTCGGTGCGGCGCCGGTTGCGCGCGACCATCAGCAGGTCGTGGCCGGGTGACAGGGCAGCGGCCAGGGCTCGCCCGTGCTGCGTGGCTTCCAGGGCCTGGGTGATGAGCCGCCCGGGCGAGTCCGCGCCGGAGTCGGTGTAGTTCTCCGTGTCGAACCAGCGGCCCTCGCCCGAGCGGCGCTTCTCCACCAGGACCTCGTAAGTGACCGTGGCCCTCTCTCCTGCGGACGGGGTGGTGACGGGCACGTGCAGACGGTCATAGACCGACAGATTCCAGCCATAGCGGTCCGTCATCATCACGGCCAAGGCCGTCAGCTCCGCCCGGCTCAGGAACAGCCGGCCGGTCGTCTTCCCGCCGTTCTTTCCGCGCAGCAGTCCTTCGGCTCGGGTGTAGACCTTCCCCTCTTTGTCCGGGTACCCGGGCAGTTCGCCCGTGGTGGCGACGCACTCGAGGACCGCCCCGATCCTCCAGTTACGGCTGTCCGGGTCCAGTGCGCCCGACCGGTAGCGGGCGAGCAGCGCGGTGTTCTCCCGGATCCGCAGCAGCGCGGTACGGAACTGCCGTTCGGCGGCCAGCAGCACCTGGTCGCGCTCCGATGGCCGGTAGGACTGCTTGGAGGGCTTGCCCTTCTTCGGAACCGGGCGGGCCAGTTCCTCGGCGGCCAGACCCTGCGCCAGCTGCGGCTCGCGTTTCAGCAGCGTTCGTATCTTGGCCAGGGCCTCGCGCCCGCCAGGAGTGTCCATGTGGTTGTTGCGCCAGAGCCGGAGCGTGGCCGAGGTGAGGTCGCCGAGATCGTCGGCCGGGTGGCCCTGCGCCTTGAGGAACCGGGCGAAGATCTCGATGGACCGCCAGTACGACTCACCGCTCGCGTGGCTGTTCCACCCCATGGACTGCGCGGCGAACGCTCGCGCGAGGGAGGAGCGCATCGGCTGGGGCACGGTGATCGCGGCGAAGTCGAAGACGCGCTTGAAGCCTTCCTTGTTCAGCACGGTGACCCGCAGCCCGTCGGCGGCTATCCGCTCGGTTGCCTGGAAGTCCGGCGGCGGCAGGACCGCCCGGCGGCCCCGCCCGCTCACGATGCCGCCGCGACGGGCCGGGCCTCGACCAACCGCTCGATGTCCTGGATGCCGGAGGTCTCCCGGGCCAGCCGGGCGAACAGACCGTTCAGGTCCTTCGTCTCATCCATCTCACCGTGCTCGTCCTCGGTGTCGAAGGCGAGGATCGACTCCAGCTGCAGATGCATGACCGGGCGGAGGTAGTGCTCCTTCGTCGTCTCAACGTCCTTGTGCCCCAGCAGGGTCTTGACCAGCCACCACGGGTCGCCATAGAGCTGGGCGAAGTCGCGCCGGTCCGCGGCGGTGAGCCCGTACTTCTTGTCCATCAACTCGTTGAGCAGGATCAACATGTAGAGCGCCATCGAGTGCCGCATGGAGTGGGGTGTCGCGTACGGGACCTTCCCGCGGATCTCCGCGACCCGGAGCAGCCGGGGCGTCTCTCGTTCTTCCGGGGTCAGCAGAGCCTGTTCGCAGCGTTGGTTGGCCTGCCGGAACACGGTGTTCCAGCGGTCCGGCAGCATGGGCATGCCCTGCTCGGTCAGCCACAGCCACGCCGGCTCCGGGCCCTGCGGTCCCTCGACGAACAGCCACTGCCGCTCGCGCCAGTCGAGCAGGCTCAGGTCATGTCGCCCTGGAACGCCGTCGCGGTCGACCCAGTGGACCGTCGGGGTACGGCCCGTCGTGACCTTCGTGACCAGCCGCATCAGCGGCAACTTCTCGTACCGCCCCTGGGCTTGCGCCCGTACGACCGCCCAGGCCCTCTCCGACTCCGCGTAGGCGCTGACCTGGCGCAGTGAGTCGACCGACGCGTAGAAGGTCCGGTCTCGCTTCGACCGTGACAGCGCTCGGGCCATCTGCCCGTGGCAGTAGCGGCCCGAGCGCAGTGGGCGGGACGGCACCTCGAACGTCAAGATGGCGCCGGACTCCTGCCGCCGCAGCCCCGAGCTGAGTGTGAACCCGACGAACGAGGTGTTCCGCAGCTCGGTCCGCCCGTCCCAGCCCGGCACCGGTGTCCCGCCGGGACCGAAGCCGCGAAGACCCACGTCCTGCCAGAGGCCCCACGTTCGCGGTGTCAGCCACGACACCCGCGAGCTGCGGGCGTCCGCGGCGCGGTCCACCCGGCGCTGGCTGTCCACCGGCAGCGGCGTGACCTTCGCCCACCGGTAGAGCCGTGTGAAAGCCGACGCTTCCCGATCCCACTTCGTCCCGCTGATTCGGCTCGGGTTGAGTGGCGACTCGCACCGAAATTCCCTGTACGCGCGCAAGTCGCTCTCGGTCGCCTGTCGCCACGGAATCCCACGTCGCCACAACCAAGTCAGCAACAGTCGGATATCCAGCGCGTAATTCCGCCGAGTTTCCCGCTCCAGCGAATGGAATTCTGCGGAGAGCGCGAATTCCAGCAGCTCGGGATCGACGACGAAATCAGGCCGTACAAGAACCGGATCGCCCGGCTGAAGCCCCACCGCGGCCACTGTTGCCGGCAAGTCGTGGACCCCCAGCACTCCCTCCTCCGGCAGCGGCCCCCACCGCTCCGGATCCGGCACGAACACCAGCCACCACTCGTCCATCTGCCACCCCTGTGAGCCCCTTGAACTCACTCAATCATCAGGGAAACACAAATGCGGATCGTCCGGTACGCCTGTCACCCCGTACGCGATGTAACCGCACTGGCAGCGGCCCGTCCGCAGCTCGGGAGCGGTGGTCGATTCGGTCACTGCGAGATCTCCTTCAACACGACGAGCAGGTGCGAGGCCAGTGTGGCGCCCCAGAGCAATCCATGCTGGTGTTCGAAATTTCGCGCCTCCCTTGGAGGGGCAATTCACCCCTGGCGGTGAACTGGAGCGCAGAACACGAGAAGCTCGGCCACCTCGATGCGAGGTCCGCCGCCGCGAAGAA
>NZ_JBSGAH010000039.1:0-13552 GCF_053600675.1 Streptomyces sp. NPDC005004 | reverse complement strand
GGCTTCAAGATCGACGTCGCTCCGATCGGCGAGGTCTCCTGGGTCGAGATCGACAACCACGACGACCTCGCGCGCGGGCGGGAGATCGCGTGCCGGTACTGACGCGGCTCATCCCGTCGCCGGTCGTCGTCGACATCCGCGCGGGTGCCCTCGACGACCTGGCCGCCGTCCTCGCCGACGAGCGCGTCTCGCACTCCGGCCGCCTCGCCGTCGCCGTCAGCGGCGGCTCCGGCGCCCGGCTGCGCGACCGCGTCGCGCCCCAGTTGCCCGGCGCGACCTGGCACGAGGTCGGCGGCGGCACCCTGGACGACGCGATCCGCCTGGCCGACGAGATCCGCGGCGGTCACTACGACGCGGTGGTGGGACTCGGCGGCGGCAAGATCATCGACTGTGCCAAGTACGCGGCCGCCCGCGTCGGCCTGCCGCTGGTCGCCGTGCCGACGAACCTCGCGCACGACGGCCTGTGCTCGCCGGTCGCCACCCTGGACAACGACGCGGGCCGGGGCTCCTACGGTGTGCCCAACCCGATCGCCGTCCTGATCGACCTGGACGTCATCCACGACGCCCCGGCGCGCTTCGTGCGCTCCGGCATCGGCGACGCGATCTCCAACGTCTCCGCCATCGCGGACTGGGAGCTGGCCAACCGGGTCAACGGCGAGAAGATCGACGGTCTCGCCGCCGCCATGGCCCGCCAGGCCGGTGAGGCCGTGCTGCGCCACCCCGGCGCCATCGCGGACGACGAGTTCCTCCAGGTCCTCGCCGAGGCACTGGTCCTCTCCGGCATCGCCATGTCGGTCTCCGGCGACTCGCGCCCCTCCTCGGGCGCCTGCCACGAGATCAACCACGCCTTCGACCTGCTCTTCCCGCAGCGCGCCGCCAGCCACGGCGAGCAGTGCGGCTTCGGCGCCGCCTTCGCGATGTACCTGCGCGGAGCGCACGAGGAGTCGGCCCACATGGCCGAGGTGCTGCGCCGGCACGACCTGCCCGTACGAGCCGAGGACATGGGCTTCACGGCGGACGAGTTCGTCCGCGTCGTGGAGTTCGCGCCCGAGACCAGGCCCGGCCGCTACACGATCCTCGAACACCTCGACCTCAAGCCGACCCAGATCAAGGACATCTACGCCGACTATGTCAAGGCCATCGGTAGCTGAACTCCGTCCGGTCGTCCACCCCGCCGGGGTGAAGGACCGGCGCAGCGGTGAGCACTGGGCGGGACGCCTCTACATGCGCGAGGTGTCCCTGCGTATCGACCGCTACCTGGTCAACACCAGGATCACGCCCAACCAGCTCACGTACCTGATGACCGTCTGCGGCGTGCTCGCGGCCCCGGCGCTGCTGGTGCCGGGGATTCCGGGCGCCGTCCTCGGCATCGTGGCCACCCAGCTCTATCTGCTGCTGGACTGCGTGGACGGCGAGATCGCCCGCTGGCGCAAGCAGTACTCGCTCGGCGGGGTCTACCTCGACCGGGTCGGCGCCTACCTCACCGACGCCGCCGTCCTGGTGGGCCTCGGGCTGCGCGCCGCCGACCTGTTCGGCACCGGGCGCATCGACTGGCTGTGGGCGTTCCTCGGCACGCTCGCCGCGCTCGGGGCGATCCTCATCAAGGCGGAGACCGACCTCGTCGGCGTCGCCCGGCACCAGGCCGGGATGCCCCCGGTCAAGGAGTCGGCCGCCGAGCCGCGCTCCTCCGGAATGGCGCTCGCCCGGCGCGCCGCCGCCGCGCTGAAGTTCCACCGCCTCATCCTCGGCATCGAGGCGTCGCTGCTGATCCTGGTGCTCGCGATCGTGGACCAGGCGCGCGGCGACCTTTTCTTCACCCGGCTCGGCACCGCCGTGCTGGCCGGCATCGCCCTGTTGCAGACGGTGCTGCATCTGGTGTCCATTCTCGTGTCCAGCAGGCTGAGGTGAACGGCATGGCCGGAAGAGACGGCATGAAGGTCGGCGCGGTCGTCATCACCATGGGCAACCGGCCCGAGGAGCTGCGGGCCCTGCTCGACTCCGTCGCCAAGCAGGAGGGCGACCACGTCCAGGTCGTCGTCGTCGGCAACGGCTCGCCCGTGCCCGACGTCCCCGAGGGCGTGCGCACCGTCGAGCTGCCCGAGAACCTCGGCATCCCCGGCGGCCGCAACGTCGGCATCGAGGCGTTCGGACCCGGTGGCAGCGACGTCGACATCCTGCTCTTCCTCGACGACGACGGCCTGCTCGCCCGGTACGACACCGCCGAGCTGTGCCGCGAGGCGTTCGCCGCCGACCCCCGGCTCGGCATCATCAGCTTCCGCATCGCCGACCCCGAGACCGGCGAGACCCAGCGCCGTCACGTGCCCCGGCTGCGCGCCTCCGACCCGATGCGCTCCTCGCGGGTGACCACGTTCCTCGGCGGCGCCAACGCCGTGCGCACCCAGGTGTTCGCCGAGGTCGGCGGGCTGCCGGACGAGTTCTTCTACGCCCACGAGGAGACCGACCTCGCCTGGCGCGCGCTGAACGCGGGCTGGATGATCGACTACCGCTCCGACATGGTGCTGTTCCACCCGACCACCGCCCCCTCCCGGCACGCGGTCTACCACCGCATGGTCGCCCGCAACCGGGTCTGGCTGGCCCGCCGCAACCTCCCCGCCCCGCTCGTCCCCGTCTACCTCGGGGTCTGGCTGCTGCTCACCCTGCTGCGCCGCCCCTCGGGACCGGCCCTCAAGGCGTGGTTCGGCGGCTTCAAGGAGGGCTGGACCACCCGGTGCGGTCCCCGCCGCCCGATGAGCTGGCGTACCGTGTGGCGGCTGACCCGGCTGGGCCGGCCGCCGGTGATCTGAGAAGCTCGACGGTGGCCCCGGGCGGGAAACGACGGCCCCGGGCCAGAAGACGAACGCACGACGTACCCGACGTATACGACGTACTCGAAGACGAAAGTTTCCACCCGTGAGTGAGACATTCCATGACGGCGGTGTCGCGGTGACCGCGGCCCCGTCGCCCGACGAGGGACTGACGGCGGAGCAACTGGCCGCCAAGTACGGGCTCGCGGTGAGCGGCGCCCGGCCCTCGCTCGTCGAGTACGTCCGCCAGTTGTGGGGCCGGCGCCACTTCATCCTCGCCTTCTCCCAGGCGAAGCTGACCGCCCAGTACAGCCAGGCCAAGCTCGGCCAGCTCTGGCAGGTCGCCACCCCGTTGCTGAACGCGGCCGTCTACTACTTCATCTTCGGCCTGATCCTGCACGCCAGCCGGGGCATGTCCCACGACGTGTACATCCCGTTCCTGGTCACGGGCGTCTTCGTGTTCACCTTCACGCAGAGCTCGATCATGTCCGGCGTCCGCGCGATCTCCGGCAACCTGGGCCTGGTGCGCGCGCTGCACTTCCCGCGCGCCGCGCTGCCCGTCTCCTTCTCGCTTCAGCAACTCCAGCAGCTGCTGTTCTCGATGATCGTCATGTTCCTGGTGGCGATCGGCTTCGGGAACTACCCCCGGCTGTCCTGGCTGCTGATCGTCCCGGTGCTGGTGCTGCAGTTCCTCTTCAACACCGGCATCGCGCTGATCGTGGCGCGGATGGGCGCCAAGACGCCCGACCTCGCCCAGCTCATGCCGTTCATCCTGCGCACCTGGATGTACGCCTCGGGCGTGATGTTCTCGATCAACCACATGCTCGCGGGCAAGCCGGAGTGGATCGTCCGGGTCCTCCAGGCCAACCCTGCCGCCGTCTACATGGACCTCATGCGCTTCGCGCTGATCGACGGCTACGGCGCCTCGAACCTGCCCCCGCACGTGTGGGGCCTCGCCGCCTTCTGGGCCGTGGTGATCTTCGGCGGCGGCTTCGTGTACTTCTGGAAGGCTGAGGAGCGGTACGGCCGTGGCTGAGCACAACACCGGCGAGCGCCGTCCGACCGTCATCGCGGACGAGCTGCACATCGTCTACCGGGTCAACGGCGCCAAGACCGGCAGGGGCAGCGCCACCGCCGCCCTGAGCCGCATCGTCAAGCGCGGCGAGGAGCGCGGGGTGCGCAAGGTGCACGCCGTGCGCGGCGTCTCCTTCGTCGCCTACCGGGGCGAGGCCATCGGTCTGATCGGCTCCAACGGCTCCGGCAAGTCCACCCTGCTGCGCGCCATCGCGGGTCTGCTCCCGGCCGAGAAGGGCAAGGTCTACACCGACGGCCAGCCCTCCCTGCTCGGCGTCAACGCGGCCCTGATGAACGACCTGACCGGTGAGCGCAACGTCATCCTGGGCGGGCTCGCGATGGGCATGTCCCGCGAGCAGATCAAGGAGCGCTACCAGGACATCGTCGACTTCTCCGGGATCAACGAGAAGGGCGACTTCATCACCCTGCCGATGCGGACCTACTCCTCCGGCATGGCGGCCCGGCTCCGCTTCTCCATCGCGGCCGCCAAGGACCACGACGTCCTCATGATCGACGAAGCGCTCGCCACCGGCGACCGCAAGTTCCAGAAGCGCTCCGAGGCCCGCATCCGCGAGCTGCGCAAGGAGGCCGGAACGGTCTTCCTGGTGAGCCACAACAACAAGTCGATCCGCGACACCTGCAACCGCGTCCTGTGGCTGGAGCGCGGCGAACTCCGCATGGACGGACCCACCGAAGAGGTCCTCAAGGAGTACGAGAAGTTCACGGGCAAGTGACCCGAGCGGCCCCGGGCCCCGCCGGAACTCCTCCGGCGGGGCCCGGCGTCTGCAAAGGAAGTGTCAACTCCGGGCGTACGTAGGAATCTTGACGCCAATCGGTGTGTTGTTGTGATGCGCCGGACACCCCGACGGACCCTGTCGCGTTGTACAACGTAAGCTGTACCGGTGCCGGAAACCGGCAAGTAGGGCCATAATGCGCGACACCCTCCGCCGGGCGACCTCCCCCGGAGGGCAGGCGGCGTGTCCGAAATAGTGTGTATCGGTTCCGCAGTGTAGAACGGGAGATGTGACGGCAATGGCTACGGAAACTCCCCAGCTCAGCGCAGCATGTGCCGTCCCCGCCCCGGGCAGCGCGCGGTGACGGGAACCGACACGGCGACGACACTGGAACGCGCCACTCTGGACAAGGCCACGAGCGAGAACTTTCCCGTGGCCCCTTTCTTCCTGCCGCGCGCCTGGCGCGACGACCTCATGGCCGTCTACGGCTTCGCCCGCCTCGTCGACGACATCGGTGACGGCGACCTCGCCCCCGGCGGCGCCGACGCCCGCGTCCTCGGCGTCCCCGAGTCCGACGCCAAGGACCGCCTCGCCGTCCTCGACGCTTTCGAGGCCGACCTGCGCCGCGTCTTCGACGCCACCCCGCGCCACCCGCTGCTGCGGCGCCTGCAGCCCACCGTGCGCCGCTGCCGCATCAGCCCCGAGCCCTTCCTCGGCCTGATCGCCGCCAACCGCCAGGACCAGGTGGTCAAGCGCTACGAGACGTACGACGACCTGCGCGCCTACTGCGAACTGTCCGCCAACCCCGTCGGCCGCCTCGTCCTCGCCGTCACCGGCACGACGACGCCCGAGCGGGTCCGCCTGTCCGACGCGATCTGCACCGCGCTGCAGATCGTCGAACACCTCCAGGACGTCGCCGAGGACCTCGGCCGCGACCGGATCTATCTGCCCGCAGAGGACATGAAGCGCTTCCACGTCCAGGAGTCCGACCTCACCGCCAAGAGCGCCGGCGCATCGGTGCGCGCGCTGGTCGCGTACGAATCACAACGCGCCCGCGATCTGCTGAATGAAGGCGCCCCCCTCGTGGGTAGCGTCCACGGCAGGCTCAAGCTGCTGCTCGCGGGGTTCGTGGCGGGGGGAAGGGCGGCGGTCGACGCGATCGCCGCCGCCGGATTCGACGTCCTTCCCGGCCCTCCCAGACCCGGCAGGCTCCGGCTGCTGCGCGAGGTGGGCGTGACCCTGCGAGGAGAGGGGTGATCCGGGCCGTGGAGTCCTCACCGCACGTGTCCGCACCGGTACTCGCCGCCTACCGCTACTGCGAGACGGTCACCGGCCAGCAGGCCCGCAACTTCGCGTACGGCATCCGTCTGCTGCCCACGCCCAAGCGCCGCGCCATGTCCGCGCTCTACGCCTTCTCCCGGCGCGTGGACGACATCGGCGACGGCGAGCTGCCCGACGACGTGAAGGTCGCGCGCCTGGAGGAGACCAGGGCGCTGCTCACCCGCGTCCACGCGGGCGAGGTCGAGGAGGACGACACCGACCCGGTGGCCGTCGCCCTCGCCGACGCCGCCCGCGTCTTCCCGATCCCGCTCGGCGGCCTGGACGAGCTGATCGACGGCGTCCAGATGGACGTGCGCGGCCAGACCTACGAGACCTGGGACGACCTCAAGGTCTACTGCCGCTGCGTCGCCGGAGCCATCGGACGCCTCTCGCTCGGCGTCTTCGGCACCGAACCCGGCGCACGCGGCGCCGAACGCGCCCCCGAGTACGCCGACACCCTCGGCCTCGCGCTCCAGCTCACCAACATCCTCCGCGACGTCCGCGAGGACGCCGAGGGCGGCCGCACCTACCTGCCCTCCGACGACCTCGCCAAGTTCGGCTGCTCGGCCGGGTTCGCCGGACTCACCCCGCCCGAGGGCTCCGACTTCGCGGGCCTCGTCCACTTCGAGGTCCGCCGCGCCCGCGCCCTGTTCGCCGAGGGCTACCGGCTGCTGCCCATGCTCGACCGGCGCAGCGGCGCCTGCGTCGCCGCCATGGCCGGCATCTACCGCCGCCTGCTCGACCGCATCGAGCGCGACCCCGAGGCCGTGCTGCGCGGCCGTGTCTCGCTGCCCGGCCGCGAGAAGGCGTACGTCGCCGTGCGCGGCCTGTCCGGGCTCGACACCCGGCACGTCACCCGTCAGACCGTCAGGAGGCGTGCCTGATGGCCCCGGCGGACGAGCCGGGCTCCACCCGTCCGGCAGGGCGGGCAACCCCGGGCTGCGGCGTGGCGTCCCTGACTGCGACGGCCGAGCGTGCACCGTTCAACCAGCACGCGCGGCACGCACGGAAGGACGCACGATGAGCGACGGCGCACGCCCCGCCGAGGCGCACTCCGGCCCTCCGGCACCCGCGGACGGCACACCGCGGCACGCCGTCGTGGTCGGCGCCGGCCTCGCAGGGACGACCGCGGCCCTCGCCCTCGCCGACGCCGGCGTCCGCGTCACCCTCCTCGAAGGCAGGCCCCGCCTGGGCGGCCTCGCCTTCTCCTTCCAGCGCGGCGAGCTGACCGTGGACAACGGCCAGCACGTCTATCTGCGCTGCTGCACCGCCTACCGCTGGTTCCTCGACCGCATCGAGGGCACGGCACTGGCACCGCTGCAGAACCGCCTCGACGTACCCGTCGTGGACGCCGACAAGCCCGAGGGCAGGCGGCTCGGCAGGCTGCGGCGCGACCCGCTGCCCGTCCCCCTCCATCTGGGGCGCAGCCTGGCCGCCTATCCGCACCTCTCGCTCGCCGAGCGGGCCGCGGTCGGACGGGCCGCGCTCGCGCTCAAGGGACTCGACCCCACCGATCCCGCTCTGGACAACCAGGACTTCGGCGGCTGGCTGGCCGCGCACGGCCAGTCGGCGCGCGCCGTCGAGGCCCTGTGGGACCTGGTCGGTGTCGCCACCCTCAACGCGGTCGCGGGCGACGCCTCGCTGGGACTCGCCGCGATGGTGTTCAAGACCGGTCTGCTGTCCGACCCGGGCGCGGCCGACATCGGCTGGGCCCACGTCCCGCTGGGCGAACTGCACGACCGGCTCGCCCGCAAGGCGCTCGACTCCGCGGGCGTGCGCACCGAGGTCCGTACCCGCGTCACCTCCCTCTCCCGGAACGGAAACGGGGGCTGGAGCGTTCAGGTCCCCGGCGAGACGCTCGACGCCGACGCCGTCGTCCTCGCCGTACCCCAGCGCGAGACGCACGGCCTGCTGCCGCCCGGCGCCCTCGACGACCCCGGCCGGCTGCTGCACATCGGCACCGCCCCGATCCTCAACGTCCATGTCGTGTACGACCGTCAGGTCCTCGCCCGGCCCTTCTTCGCCGCGCTCGGCTCGCCCGTGCAGTGGGTCTTCGACCGCACCGCCGCCTCCGGGCTCGGCGGCGGACAGTATCTGGCGCTGTCCCAGTCGGCCGCCCAGGACGAGATCGACACCCCCGTCGCCGAACTGCGCGAGCGCTATCTGCCCGAGCTGGAACGGCTGATCCCCGGCACCCGCGGCGCCCGCGTGCTGGACTTCTTCGTGACCCGGGAGCGCACCGCCACGTTCGCCCCCGCCCCCGGCGTCGGACGACTGCGGCCCGGCGCCCGCACCAAGGCACCCGGCCTGTACCTGGCCGGAGCGTGGACCGCCACCGGGTGGCCCGCGACCATGGAGAGTGCGGTCCGCAGCGGCGTGAGCGCGGCCGACGCCGCCCTCGGCGCCCTCGGCCGGCCCCGCCCCCGCCACCTCTTCGCTTTCGAGGAGGCGGCGTGATGCTCGATCAGAAGCGAGCGGGCCGGTCCCGCACCCCCGGTACCGCAACAAGAGGAGAGACTGTGCCCACTGTGCCGCCCCCGGCCTCGACCGCCGCAGACGCGGTGGACGTGACCGCGCTGCTGGAGCGCGGCCGCACCCTGGCCACCCCGGTCCTGCGCGCGGCCGTCGACCGGCTGGCGCCGCCCATGGACACCGTCGCCGCCTACCACTTCGGCTGGATCGACGCGGCGGGCAACCCGGCCGAGGGCGATGGCGGCAAGGCCGTACGCCCCGCGCTCGCGGTCCTCTCCGCCGAGGTCACCGGCGCCGCCCCCGAGGTCGGCGTGCCCGGCGCCGTCGCCGTCGAGCTGGTCCACAACTTCTCGCTGCTGCACGACGACCTGATGGACGGCGACGAGCAGCGCCGCCACCGCGACACCGTGTGGAAGGTGCACGGCCCCGCCCAGGCCATCCTGGTCGGCGACGCCCTGTTCGCCCTCGGCAACGAGGTCCTGCTGGAACTCGGCACCGTCGAGGCCGGCCGCGCCACCCGCCGCCTGACCACCGCCACCCGCGCCCTGATCGACGGCCAGGCCCAGGACATCTCCTACGAGCACCGCGACCGCGTCAGCGTCGAGGAGTGCCTGGAGATGGAGGGCAACAAGACCGGCGCCCTGCTCGCCTGCGCCTCCTCCATCGGCGCGGTCCTCGGCGGCGCCGGTGACGCCACCGCCGACGCGCTGGAACGGTACGGCTACCACCTCGGCCTCGCCTTCCAGGCCGTCGACGACCTGCTCGGCATCTGGGGCGACCCCGAGGCCACCGGCAAGCAGACCTGGAGCGACCTGCGCCAGCGCAAGAAGTCCCTGCCCGTGGTCGCCGCGCTCGCCGCGGGCGGCCCCGCCTCCGAGCGCCTCGGCGAGATCCTCGCCGCCGACGCCAAGAGCAGCGACTTCGCGAACTTCTCCGAGGCCGAGTTCGCGGCCCGCGCCGCCCTCATCGAGGAGGCGGGCGGCCGCGAGTGGACGGCGGACGAGGCCCGGCGCCAGCACACCGTCGCCGTCGAGGCCCTGGACGCCGTCGACATGCCCGACCGGGTGCGGGCCGCCTTCACGGCCCTCGCCGACTTCGTCGTCGTCAGGAAGAGATGATCACTATCGGCCGAATAACCCTCGCGTAGTCGCCGGCCGGTGCGGCGCGATGACCGACACCGGCCGACGGCGGACCCACAGCAGCACGACTCGCACGACTGCACAAAGGGGAAGCCATGACAGCGACGACCGACGGAAGCACCGGGGCGACCATCCCGCCCCGTGCCGACGCGGCCAGCGACACCGACAGCACCACCCCCGAGGCGGCCGGGGTACCCGAGGCCGCCGAACGCGCCGTCCGCCGCGCCACGGACTTCCTGCTCTCCCTGCAGGACCCCGAGGGCTGGTGGAAGGGCGACCTGGAGACCAACGTCACCATGGACGCCGAGGACCTGCTCCTGCGCCAGTTCCTCGGCATCCGCGACGAGGCGACCACCCACGCCGCCGCCCTCCACATCCGGGGCGAACAGCGTGCGGACGGCGCCTGGCCCACCTTCTACGGCGGCCCCGGCGAACTCTCCGCCACCATCGAGGCGTACGTCGCCCTGCGCCTGGCCGGAGATGCCCCGGACGCCCCCCACATGGCCCGCGCCTCCGCCTGGGTCCGCGAGCACGGCGGCATCGCCTCCGCCCGCGTCTTCACCCGGATCTGGCTCGCCCTGTTCGGCTGGTGGAAGTGGGAGGACCTGCCCGAACTCCCCCCGGAACTGATCTGGTTCCCCACCTGGCTGCCGCTCAACATCTACGACTTCGGCTGCTGGGCGCGGCAGACGATCGTGCCGCTCACCATCGTCTCCGCCAAGCGCCCGGTGCGCCCCGCGCCCTTCGCGCTCGACGAGCTGCACACCGACCCCGCCCACCCCAACCCGCCCAAGCCCTTCGCCTCGCCGGCCAGTTGGGACGGCGCCTTCCAGCGACTGGACCGCGTGGTGCACAAGCTGCGCCGCGCCGTACCGCGCCGCCTGCGCCAGGCCGCGATCGGCAGCGCCGCCCGCTGGATCATCGAACGCCAGGAGAACGACGGCTGCTGGGGCGGCATCCAGCCCCCGGCCGTGTACTCGGTCATCGCCCTGCACCTGCTCGGCTACGACCTCGAACACCCCGTCATGCGGGCCGGGTTGGAGTCCCTCGACCGCTTCGCCGTCTGGCGCGAGGACGGCTCCCGCATGATCGAGGCCTGCCAGTCCCCGGTGTGGGACACCTGCCTCGCCACCATCGCCCTGGCCGACGCCGGACTCCCCTCCGACCACCCGCAGTTGGTCAAGGCCGCCGACTGGATGCTCGGCGAGGAGATCCGCCGCCCCGGCGACTGGTCCGTCAAGCGTCCCCAACTTCCGCCCGGTGGATGGGCGTTCGAGTTCCACAACGACAACTACCCCGACATCGACGACACCGCCGAGGTCGCGCTCGCCCTGCGCCGGGTCCGCCATCCCCAGCCCGCCCGCGTGGACGGGGCGATCGCCCGCGCCGTGCGCTGGAACCTCGGGATGCAGTCGAAGAACGGTGCCTGGGGCGCCTTCGACGTCGACAACACCAGCCCCTTCCCCAACCGGCTGCCCTTCTGCGACTTCGGTGAGGTCATCGACCCGCCCTCCGCCGACGTCACCGCGCACGTCGTGGAGATGCTCGCCGCCGAGGGACTCGCCCACGACCCGCGCACCCGGCGCGGCATCGACTGGCTGCTTGCCGAACAGGAGGCGGACGGCTCGTGGTTCGGCCGCTGGGGCGTCAACTACGTCTACGGCACCGGCTCCGTCGTCCCCGCCCTCACCGCCGCCGGACTCCCCGCCTCGCATCCGGCGATCCGCCGCGCGGTCGCCTGGCTGGAGCGCGTCCAGAACGACGACGGCGGCTGGGGCGAGGACCTGCGCTCCTACAAGTACGTCGCGCAGTGGAGCGGCCGCGGCACCTCCACCGCCTCCCAGACCGCCTGGGCGCTCATGGCCCTCCTCGCGGCCGGGGAGAAGGACTCCAAGGCCGTCGAACGCGGCGTCCGATGGCTCGCCGAGACCCAGCGCGAGGACGGCTCCTGGGACGAGCCCTTCTTCACCGGCACCGGATTCCCCTGGGACTTCTCCATCAACTACCACCTCTACCGGCAGGTGTTCCCGCTCACCGCGCTCGGCCGCTATCTGCACGGCGACCCCTTCGACAAGGCACCCCTCGCCACCGCAGGAGGCAGGCGCGCCGGGTCCGGGGGCCGCTGAATGAGCACCCGGCCCGCTCCGGCACCGCTGCTGATCGCCTGCGCGCTCGGCATCGAACGGTTCGCCCTGCGCACCGGCGAGCGCGGCGATGCCGGCGCCCGGCCCGTCGTCGTCCGCACGGGCATGGGTCCGCGCGCGGCGGAACGGACCGTCGGCCGGATGCTGGCCACACCGGAACTCGCCGGGGCCGCCGTCGTGGCGACCGGCTTCTGCGCCGGGCTCGCGCCCGGCATGCACCCCGGCGACCTCGTGGTCGCCGAGGAGACCCGAGACCCGCGCGGCACCGTGCCGTGCGTACGTACCGACCTGCTCGTCAAGGAGCTGACCCGGGCCCGGCCCGGCCGCACCGTCCACACCGGTCCCCTGACCGGTTCCGACCACGTGGTGCGCGGCCCGGAGCGCGCCGACCTCCTGGCCACCGGCGCCATCGCCGTGGACATGGAATCGGCCGCCACCCTGCTGACCGCCGTCCGGGCGGGCATCCGCCCGGTTGCGGCCGTACGGGTGGTCGTGGACGCTCCTGAACATGAACTCGTCCGCATCGGAACGGTACGCGGTGGAATATCGGCCTTCCGTGTGCTGCGTTCCGTACTTCCCGCTTTTCTCGAATGGCACCGTTCCTTGCCGCTCCCCCGGAGGTGAGCCAGATGGCCATGCCGTTGCGTCAGTCCATCAAGGTCGCTACGTACCTGGCGGAACAGAAGCTCCGCAGGCGGGACAAGTTCCCGCTGATCGTCGAGCTGGAACCGCTCTTCGCCTGTAACCTGAAGTGCGAGGGCTGCGGCAAGATCCAGCACCCGGCCGGGGTGCTCAAGCAGCGGATGCCCGTCGCCCAGGCCGTGGGCGCGGTGCTCGAGTCCGGCGCGCCCATGGTGTCCATCGCCGGCGGCGAGCCGCTGATGCACCCGCAGATCGACGAGATCGTGCGCCAGCTCGTCGCCAAGCGCAAATACGTCTTCCTGTGCACCAACGCCATGCTGCTGCGCAAGAAGATGGACAAGTTCACCCCCTCGCCCTACTTCGCCTTCGCGGTGCACATCGACGGGCTGCGCGAGCGGCACGACGAGTCCGTGGCCAAGGAGGGCGTGTTCGACGAAGCCGTGGAGGCCATCAAGGAGGCCCAGCGGCGCGGCTTCCGCGTCACCACCAACTCCACGTTCTTCAACACCGACACCCCGCAGACCATCGTCGAGGTGCTCAACTTCCTCAACGACGACCTCAAGGTGGACGAGATGATGATCTCGCCCGCCTACGCCTACGAGAAGGCGCCCGACCAGGAGCACTTCCTCGGTGTCGAGCAGACCCGCGAGCTGTTCAAGAAGGCCTTCTCCGGCGGCAACCGCAGGCGCTGGCGGCTCAACCACTCCCCGCTCTTCCTGGACTTCCTGGAAGGCAAGGTCGACTTCCCCTGCACCGCCTGGGCGATCCCCAACTACTCCCTCTTCGGCTGGCAGCGCCCCTGCTACCTCATGAGCGACGGCTACGTGCCCACGTACCGCGAACTCATCGAGGAGACCGACTGGGACAAGTACGGCCGCGGCAAGGACCCGCGCTGCGCCAACTGCATGGCGCACTGCGGCTACGAGCCCACCGCCGTCCTCGCCACCATGGGCTCCCTCAAGGAGTCGCTGCGGGCCATGCGCGAGACCGTCTCGGGAAACCGGGAGTGAGGCCGTGACCGCCGTATCCCTGGGTGTTCCCGAGGTACCGCCCCGGGCGCTCGCACCCCGTCGGACATCGCGCCGGATCCAGGTGGGCGCGGTGCCCGTCGGTGGCGGGGCGCCGGTGTCGGTGCAGTCCATGACGACGACGCGTACGTCGGACATCGGGTCGACGTTGCAGCAGATCGCGGAGCTGACGGCGTCGGGCTGTCAGATCGTGCG
>NZ_JBSGAH010000038.1:0-19151 GCF_053600675.1 Streptomyces sp. NPDC005004 | reverse complement strand
ACCTCGGCGGTCGTGACCCAGTCGGGCGTACCGGGCGGCACGTTCTTGGTGAAGAAGACCTGGCCGCCGGGGCCCGGCCAGTTCCCGCATCCGGTCGGGGGCCACTGCCACTTGCAGCCGGGACCGTACGTCAGCGTGCGGTGACCGAGTATGCGGCGAGTGCGCGGTTGCCGCGCGGCTTGGCGATGGCCCGCAGAACGTCGGCCTGGCTCAGGACGAGTTGGCGCACCGCCTCGGGCAGCGCGGCCAAACGCTCTTGCTCTCCGACCAGGTCGAGGCAGGCGGCGATCTCCCAGTCGCCGTCCTGAAGCTCTTCGGTGTCGACCGGCCCGCTGCCGTCGACGGTCCAGCCGGCCTCGGGCAGGAGCCGCAGCAGGCTCTCGCGGGAGAACGGTGTCCGGACGTTGCCCTGGCCACGCGATCCCGCGGCCTCGGTCTGTCCCTGGATCAGCACGGCGAGCAGGTGCGCCAGTTGTTCACCGGAGGCCGGCGTCAGGTCCCACTCGGTGAACCACAGCCGCCGCGCCCACGGCCGTACCCGGGCCAGTGTGTCCCGCAGTTGTCCGAGTGAGGTGAAGTACCAGGAGCAGTGTGCGAGCACCACATGGTCGAAGGTGTTCTCGGGAAAGCCGACCGACGGGTCGAGGACGTCGGTGCCGAAGCGGAAGTCGATGCGCGGTCCGAGAGGGCCCGCCGCGAGCCGGGCCGCCGATTCTCCGAGCGTGACCGGCGCCCCGTAGGAGGGGTCGGCCACGTCGACGGCGGTCACGCGCCCTTGGGGTCCGACCGCCTCTGCGAGGACGGCGGTCATGTCGCCCTGGCCGCAGCCCAGTTCGAGGACGGTCGAGCCTGGCGCGATGTGCCAGCTCGCCACGAGGGCGGCGCGGTGGCGCGTCTGGGAGAGCTGGATGTCCGGGCCGTGATCGGCGGCGGCCATGCCGGCCGCGAGCCAGTGGGCCTTGGCGCGAAGGTCGCGGTGATTCACGAAGTCCTCGATGACACTCGGCGGTTCGGTGCGGTGCGGGCCGATGGTACGAGACACGCGGGCAGCGGTGCCTGCGACTTTTGCGCATCCTGTGACGCCCCACCGCCACACCGAGCCCGGTACCTGCGCCCACGGCCGGCGCCTCCCACCCGCACCCCGCGCCGGGTGGGAGGCGCCGGCCAGGCACCGCTGCATCCGCAAGGCGCGACCCAGCACACGCGGGTCGCGCCACAGCGGGAAGTGGGAGCCTGCTCCGGCGCAACGACTCAGCGCACGAGGGTCGCGCCGAAACGGGCGCCCGCTTCGGGGGCGTTCAGGGAGGCCGGGCTGAAGGAGGCGATGTGGGTGGTGGTCAGACCGGTCTTCGAGCCGCGCAGCACCCAGGCCGCGCCCGAGTCCTGCTGGGTGCCGTCCTCCAGGGGCGCGCCCGCGACGAGGTCCGCGCGGTTGTTGTCGTTCACGTCCGCGAGCAGGACCGTGCGGCCGAAGTTGTCGCCCGTCTCCGAGGCGCCCGGCACGCCGGACGTGGACTGGTTGAAGGCCTGCGCCCCCGTGCCGGTGAGGCCGGACGCGCCGCCCTTGAGCAGGACCACCGCGCCCGCCTCACGGGCCGAACCGATGCCCTCGCCCGGGACGCCCACCGCGATGTCGGGGTAGCCGTCGCCGGTCACGTCGCCCGCGGCGAGCGCGTAGCCGAACTGGTCGCCGTCGTTGCCGTCGCCGCCTCGCCGACGCCCGGGACACCCGCCGTGTCCTGGTTGATCTTCGCGGTACGGGTGGAGAAGCCGGACGCGGAGCCGTAGACGACGCGTACGTCACCGGCGTCGTAGTTCATCGTCTCGGAGACACTGCCGACCTGGCGGGTGACGAAGTCTCCGTAGCCGTCCTGGTCGACGTCGGCGATGACACCGCCGACGGTGTAGTAGCTGGAGGTCGTGTAGGCCGTGCTCAGACCCGCCGACGTGCCCTTCCACAGCCGCGACATGTACTGCCGCTCCTCGAAGCCGTGCTGGGTGACGATGTCGTCCTTGCCGTCCCCGGTGACGTCGCCGACGGTGAAACCCTGGGTTTCCTGCCTCTCGTCGGAGGGGAGCGTCTGGGTCGAGGCGGGCATCCCGTCCCGGGTGAAGGGGCCGAAGCGCACCTGCAACCCGCCCTCGCCCGTGGCGACGAGGTCGGCGTGACCGTCGCCGTTGATGTCCCCGGCGCCCACCTCGTCCGTCCTGCTGGCGAGCGCGACGCCCTCCTTCAGCCCGTTCGCCGAGCCCCAGAAGATCACGGGCGTGTGGTAGCCGCCGACCACGAGGTCGCTGTAGCCGTCCCCGTCCAGGTCACTGGCCGTCGTCCAGCTTCCGAAGTAGTCGGACTCCGTGACGTCCCCGGGCACGCCCTCGCCGGCGCGGGTGATGAGCTGCGGGTGGGCGGTGTCGGCGCCGCTGGCGGAGCCGTACACCACCGACAGGTAGCCCGCGTCGGCGACGCCCGAGACCGTGGCGTTGGGCGCGCTGACGGCCAGGTCGGCGAAACCGTCGCCGTTGAAGTCGATCACGGGCGTCGTCGTCGTGGCGGAGGCCGGCGAGGCCAGCCCCACGGGGGCGGTCAACGCCGCTGCGAGCGCGGCACAGCTCAGGACGGAACGACGGCGAATGCGGTTGGGCACGAAGGCTCCCGGTATCGGTTCCTGGCAGATCAGTTGCTGATCTTGACCATGGCCGCCGCCAAATGGTTGCAGCGTGTCCGCCATTGATCTCAGACAGCGTTACCTCAGCCACCTCCCGCCACAGCGCGTGCCGGGCCCGCCGCCCCGGCACGCACGCACCGTCCTCGCGGCGCCGTGATCCGCGGAAAGCCGCGCTCCCTCAGCCGCAGCGCCCGGCCGGGCGTACGGCATCGCCCGGCATCAGCAGACGGCGATGCCCGATACGCTGCGCATCCACGACCACAGGGGGAGAACGATGTCCGCCACACGACTGGCGACAACAGCGGCGACGGCGCTGCTCATAGCGGCCCTCGGCGCCTGCTCGACCAGCACCCCCACCGCCCACACCCCCGCCGCCCCCGCCGGCGGCGGAAACCACGCCCGCGGCACCGTGGCCGGCGCCACCGCCCCCTCCCGGGACACCGTGACCGGACTGCGCGACGCGGTACGCCACGTCCCCGCCGTGACCACCGCAGCCACCCGCCCCCACCTGGTACGACGCTGCACCACCGCGACCCGCCAGGTCACCCACACCCGCCGCACCGGCTCGGCCGGGCGACGCTCCGTACGCACCTGGCACACCACCGAGCGCTACCAGCGCTGCCGGAAAGTACGCCGCGGAACCGAGACCTACCGGCGCACCACCCGCCCCGAGCACTGGTGCGTACGGCTGGACGCCGTCGGCGGCCACCGCACCCGCAACGACCTCTGGTACCAGGTCACCCGCACGACCTACGACGACGCACTGCACGCCCGCGACCACGCACGTCTGGAGTTCACCCCGCGGCACACCGGCTGCTGACGCCCGTACCCGCGCCGCCGCCCCCCACCGCAACCCCAGCCCCGCCGCCCGCGAACCGCCCCGTGGTCCACGGCCGGGCGGGGGCAAGCGGGCTCGTGGCCGCGGGATCAGGCGTCAGCCGGCCGCCATCCCCGCATCGACCGGCAACGCATGCCCGGTGACGTGACCCGACATCCCGGAAGCCAGATACAGAAACGTCTGAGCGACCTCCTCGGCACCGATCAGCACCCCACTGGGATGCAGTGCGGCCGCCTCCGCCTCGGTGAACATCCCCGCGCCGATCGCCTGGTCGAGCAGCGCGGTGCGCACCACCCCCGGACAGACGGCGTTGATGCGGATGCCCTGCCCGACGTACTCGAGGGCCGCCGTACGCGTCAGCGCGATCACGCCGCCCTTGGCCGCCGAGTAGCCGGAGATGCCCAGCGGCAGCCCGACCACCCCCGCGACGGACGCCATGTTGACGATCGTGCCCCCGCCCTGGGCCAGCATCTGGGCGATCTCGGCCTTCATGGACAGCCACACGCCCTTGAGGTTCACCGACACCACCCTGTCCCAGGCCTCTTCGGTGAGCTCGTGCAGCGCGCACCCGCCCTGTTCCTCGACGCCCGCGTTGTTGACCGCGATGTCCAGCCTGCCGTAGGCGTCAACGACCGCCCGGACCGCCGCGTCGAGGTCCGCCCCCGAGGTGACATCGGCCCGGACGAACCGCGCATTCCCACCCCGCTCGGCGATCGCGGCCGCCGTCGCCCTCCCGCCGTCCTCGTCGATGTCGGCGATCACGACCAGGGACCCCTGCGCGGCGAACGACCGCGCGATCGCCGCACCGATGCCCTGCGCCGCACCCGTGATCAGCGCACTCCTGCCCGCCAGCAACGAACCCACCATGCGTCTGTCGACTCCTCGGCCGGGGAACGGGGGAGGGGCCACCTCGCACACCCCTGCACAGGAGAGACATGCCCACCGGCGAACCGCACACGCCACCGGCCGGCGCCGCGCCCGCTCACCGAGCCGTGAGCCGCCGGGAAACCCGGTTGTACAGTGATCACCCCGGCATCTATCGTCCGTCGTCATCGGCGTGTAGCTCAGCAGAAGAGCACCGGGCTCTTACCCCGGAGGGCGCAGGGGCGGAACCTGCCACGCCGGCTTATGAACGACAACGCTGAGCAGCAGCCCCCCGTCGTGGCCTCGTCCTATCCGCAGGCCCAGCTGGCCAAGGCCTTCACCACCGCGCTGAGTCACGAGGACGCCGGCACGCGGTGCCGTGCCGAGGCACGCGGACAGCGCTGGCGTCAGGTGCTCGAGGGGATGGCCGCAGGCCGGCTGTCCATCGGTACGCGTACGCCCGTGGACGGCCTTCCGCCCTGGGTGTCGCCAGAGGTGGTGCGGGGCGGCTTCGCCACCGGGACCGCGAGCGCGGGCGGACCGCTCCAGGCCCACGAGATCGAGGCGGCGCGGAGCCTGAAGGTGACGGCCGGGCGACGCGCGCTCTTCGCGCACTGCCTCACCGAGCCCGGACTCGCCTGGCTCTGGGCCCGACTGGACAGCGGCACCTACGAGATCGGCGTGCCCGAGGAGGCCGCGCTGCTCACCATGGCCTGGCTGGTGCGGCACGGCCAGACCGGCGCGGCGCTCGACCTGGTGGCGGAGCTGGAGCCGTTCGCCGACCGGCTGCGGTTCCTGCCCCGCCCGGCGCCCGGGCCCGCGCCGGACGCCACCGCGGCCGTCCACCGGCGTACCGTCTCCGGTGCCGTCGCCGCCCTGGAACGGCGGCGGCCCAACACGGCCGTCGAGACTCAGCGCGAGGCCCTCGCGGTGTGGCAGCCCTTCGGCGACGAACTGCTCCTCCACTGGCTGCGGACCGCGCGCGACGGCCGCGTCCTCGAACGTGTCCCCGACGCCGACTGGCCGGCGCAGGGGGAGGCTCTGCTCGGCCGGTACCGGCTGCTCGCCGCGGAGCACACCCGCTGCACCAAACACCGCAACCCCAAGCAGAACCTGGGCATTCTGCTCGGCGCGCTCGAGGAGACCGTCGCCGGACGGCCGTTGGACAACCGCCGGCTCGGGCTGCTGCGGCACGCGGTGGCCTCCATGGTGCGCAGCCGCGGTCTGCCGGGCTCCGCCGCGCACACGGCCCTTCGCCGGCGCCAGAGCGAGCAGGCGGCGCTCCCTTCGCACCACGCCCTGGCCCGACTGGCGCTGCGCCGGCTCGCTGTGCTGCCGCAGGAGACGGGCGCCGCCGATGTCGCTCCGCTGGCCGCCGCGGTGACCGAGGAGGAGAGCCGCACATCCGGGCTGCCCGCCGGAGCGGAGCTACCGGCCGCGATCCGGCAGGTGGTCGAGTCCGCGCTGAGCGCACCGCTCGCCACGCTCGTGGAGCGGGGCGCCGTCCCTTCCGCCGAGGTCCTGGCCGAGCTGGTACCGCAGCTGGTAGCCGCCACCACCGCACAGGCGTACGGCGATCAGACGCTGCGGGCGCTGATGACCGCGAACTACCGCGCGTTCGGAAGCCGCCGCTCACTGCTCCTGCTCAACCTGGAGCGCCAGGTACGCGTCGAGGAACTGCCCTGGGTGCGGGCCGTGTCCGAGCAGCGGTCCGCAGCCGTGGGCACGCCGGACGACGAGGGCGCGCTCGGCCTGCTGCGGCAGCTGGGCGAACTGGCCGTGCAGGCATTCCCGGGCACGATCCTGCCCAACCCGCTGGTTCGCGAGCTCAGCGTCCTCGAACGCCACTGCGATCTGGGCGCTCCGTTCGTGGAGGAGCTCGCCGCCGACATCTTCACGGGAACGTTCAGCCCGAAGTTCCTCAAGGCGGCACAGGTCGCGGGCGAACTGCTGGGCGGCACACTGTACGAGCGCTACTACGGCATCGACTACGCGGCGATCCGCAACCTCGCGGTCATCGAGAGCAGCGCGGCCCCGGCCCGCTCCCACGGTGCCCGCACCTCTCCCGGCTTCGCCCGGCTGTGCGCCCAGCGTGCCGGGACGACGCAGCGGTCCTGGTCGGCCGCGGCGAACGGCACGGTGATCGAACAGGCCCAGATCCTGACCACACACAACCTGGCGACACTGGTCCACCGGGTCGGCATCGCCCCACAGCCCGGCTGGGCCGCCCTCGCACGCCGCTGCTTCACGACCGTATGCCGCCTGACCGCACGCGTGCACCACAACCAGCGCCCCCAGGCCACCATCAAGGACGCCGCCTACGCGTGGCGCCAGATGCTGTTCCACCTGTCCCTGTGCCCGCCGGCCGAGCAGCGGCAGCTCATCGCCGGCCTTGCCGAGGAGACGGCCCGCCATCCCGCCCACGTCGCGACCCGGCTGGCCCCCGCGCTGAACGGCCTGACCCTGATCGCCGGGGGCGGCACCTTCAACGCCGACGGAACAGCGGCCGACGGCCGCGCCCGGCGCCTTGTGGGGTGGAGCACCGTCGGCCACTGGATGCGCTGAGGGCAGGGACCAGACCCGCTGTGCGCCGGCGTGGGCAGGTCGGGGCGCGCTGGCGCCGTGCAGGTCGTCGGCCGCCTCCAACTGTCCCCGTCGACGCCTGCTCGGGCGGGCCGGTGTGTCAGCTGGTGAAGAGGGCGAGGAGCCACTGTTCGGGGGCCGGATCGGGGGATGCGAGGAAGTGAAGCAGCGCGGTGCGCAGGTCGGCTTTGGTCAGCGAGCCGTCACCGTCGCGGTCGAGCTGGGCGAACTCGGCGCCGGCGGTGAGGTCGTGGGCCTTCAGATACCGCTCGAACTCGGTCTTGTCGACCTTCCCGCTCTTGTCGGTGTCCATGAGGCCGAAGACGGCGTCCGCCGTCGCGGTGAGGAAGCCGGGAAGCTGGTCGACGCTCTTCCCGACCGCGGCGCGTTCCATGTAGGTGAGCAGCTCGTTCTGGCTCACCCTGCCGTCCTTGTTGGCGTCGGCGGCCGTGACGAGGTTGCGAATGAGGTCCGCAGTGATCGCCTTCTCCGCCTCCGTCCGTCCCTTCCCCTGGTCATCGATGCTGATGTGACCAGACCTGTCGGCGTCGAGGCGGTCGAGGAGCTGGAGGACCCGCGTCGTGTATGCACCCATGATGGGCATCGTCCTTCCGCATCGAAATGTCGGCCAAGCCTTGATCCGCCGACGAACTTAATGGCCGGCCGGCCCGCGACACGGCGGCTCGCGCCGGGGCCACCCGATGAGACGAACAGCGAGCAGCTCCGCCAGAAAGACTGCGCATCCTGCTCACCTGGATGCCTTGTGACCGGGACCGTCTCACCCTCCCACGCGTCCGCGATCCTCGCCGCGCAGGAGGAAGAGGAGCCGGCGGCGGTGGTCGTGCGGGCCGGGAGGTGAGATTCGCAGACGTGTAATAGCTCGACGTCAGCTCTGAGCAGCCCGGAATTCGTAGCTGCCGCGAACCCGATTACTGAGCCGAAGCACGCTCTGAGATGCAGTGCGCGATGTCGCCTGCCGCGGTCTTCTGAGCTGCGCCGATCGGCTGAACCGGTGCTCGTGAACGGTCCGCCGCGCCGTCGTGGACCTGGGTCGTACCACCCTGTCGCACGGATAATCGCGCGAATCAGCCGGAGAAGGGCCAACGGCGGCGGACACGGCAACGGTGGCCGTCGACACCGCGGACGAGGAAGCTGCGATTGCCGAATGCGTGATCAGAGGTACGGAGCCGCAGGCCAAGGAGACGAATCCATGAAGAAATGGACGCATTTCTCTGTGACCGCCGAGACCAGGAATTTGTGGAGGATCACGTTCGACAGCCCGCCGATCAACCTGGTGTCCCCGGAGATGCTCACCGAACTTCCGAGACTGGTCGATCAGATGGAGGCTGCCTCGGAGCTGCGGGTGTCCGTGTTCGAGTCGGCGAACTGCGACTACTTCCTGAACCACTACGACACCTCCAGGGTGGCTGAGACGCCCAAGGAACTGGGCGCGAGCGGCCACCCGCTCCTGATCGACGCCAGTACCCGCCTGTCACGTCTGCCGGTCGTCTCGATCGCCAAGGTCAGGGGCCGCGTCAGGGGGATCGGCAGTGAGCTGATCCAGGCGATGGACATGCGCTTCGCCAGTGAGCGGGCGCTGTTCTGCCAGCCCGAGACCGCCAACGGCAACCTGCCTGGCGGCGGTGGGCTCGAACATCTGCCCCGGCTGCTCGGCCGCGCCCGCGCGCTGGAGGTGGTCCTGTCCAGTGACGACTACCCGGGTGAACTGGCCGAGCGGTACGGCTGGGTCAACCGCACGGTCCCCGACAGCGAACTCGACGCGTTCGTCGACACCCTAGCCCGCCGTATCGCCTCCTTCGACAAGGAATCGATCGCCGCCGTCAAGCAGCAGGTCAACCGGACCACGCTGCCGTCCGCGGAGGATCTGCGATCCTCCTACGACCTCTACATGCGCTCCTTCGACTGGCCGGGTTCCCGGCGCAGGCTTCCGGCTGCCACCGCCGCGGGACGCAATCAGCCGGGCGACTACGAATTGCGCCTGGGCTACCACCTCGGACGCCAGCCGGCGGACTACACACACGATGGCGCACATGCATAGGTGGTCGTCACACAGGCGGCCTTGCTGTCACCGCAGGCCGACCACGTAGTCGTTGCGGTAGGCACATCCGCGTTCGAACGACAGGCAGACCCACGGTCGCCCGGCGAATCGGGCGACCACCGTGGCGGGGATGCCAGGTAAGCCACTTCAACTGCCCGCCCCAGTCCGCCCGGCGGGCGCTGCCGAAGCCCACGGCATGGGACCCTAGCCGGACACGGGTGTCAACTGCTCGTCCGCCCACTCGGCGAAGGTGGTGAGCGGAATGCCCAACTCCCGGGCGAACTCCGGCCGGGCGGGCTGGAGGACCACGTTGTTCCACTCGTGTCCGGCGCCCCACTTCGGCATCCCCGCGGCGAGGGCCTCTTCCACGTTCATGGAAGGCGCGGTCACGGGCACGCGCCAGGCGGCGGACAAGGTCTCGGCGATCTGCTCCATCGTGCGCAGGTCACCGGCCAGTTCCAGTTCCACCTGGTGAAACCGGTCGGGATCGCGCAGAGCGTGCGCCGCGGCGGTGCCGATGTCCCGAACGGCCACCAGTGCCAGTTCGGTGTCCGGCTTCAGTACCGTCAGCAGTCCGCCGCGGGGCCCTTTGGGCGCCAGCAGGGGCAGGTTCTCCATGAAGAAGGCGGGCTTGATCACCGTCCAGCGGGCAAAACCCGCGCCACGCACCGCCTCCATGACGGCCTGCTTGGTGTGGAAGTAGTCCGCCATCGCTGCCCAACGGCCCTCGGCCCAGCCGGCGACCCGGGTGTGTTCACCGACTCCACTGGTCGAGGACTGTACGAACTGCCTTACCCCTCCGGCCTTCGCCGCGTCCACCAGGTTGGTGGCCTGGGCGAGTTCGCTCGCGAAGTCCACGCTGGTCTCGGTCATAGGCGGCATCTGCACCGAGAACACCGCGCGGACCCCCTTGACTGCTGGGCCGAGGGAGCCCCGGTCGGAAAGATCCGCCCGCACCAGTTCGGCGCCCAGCGCCTCGATCGCCTGGGCGGGCTTGGACCTCGGATCGCGTACGAGCGCACGTACGGGCACCTCGGCGGCCAGAAGCGCGCGAGCCGTGGCCCCGCCTTGCTGGCCGGTGGCGCCGGTGACCAGGACGATATCGCTGCTGTCGCTGCTGCCGGGCACGGTTGCTGCTCCTCACGGACCGGAAGAGAAAAAACGGCGGAGCCCGCCGTTTTGCATGTCGCTAAGATATGGCGGGGCCCGCCGCTTAGCAATGAGGAGATCATGACCGGTCAGCGCTCGGACGCCCGACGCAACTACCAGCGCATCCTCGCCGTCGCCGAAGCCGAGGTCGCCGCGCACGGCGCCGATGCGTCCCAGGAGCAGATCGCCCGCACCGCAGGCGTCGGCTCGGCGACCGTACGCCGTCACTTCCCCACCCGCCGGGCCCTCCTCGAAGCCGTCTTCCAGGAACGCATCGAGCTCCTATGCGAGCGCGCCGATCGGCTGAGTGCGGCAGAGGACAGCCGCACCGCGCTCCTGGAGTGGCTCCACGCCCTTGTCCTCTACGCCGTCTCAGCCCGCGGATTCGCCCATGTCCTCAGCTACGAGCCCCCCACCGAAAACCCCTCCCCGAACAGCTGTGGCAGCAGAATCGAAGCGGCCGGGACTCCTCTGCTCCAGCGGGCCATCCGCGACAAGGCGGTTGCACCGCACGTCACCTTTCACGACCTGCTGACCCTTGCCGTCGGCATCGCCCTGGCCACCGAGCATCACCAGGCCCCCGACACCCAGGCCGACCGCCTCTTCCGCCTCGCCGTGGAAGGACTCAGCCCCGAACAGGGCACAGCCGGAGTGCCCGGGAATTCCGACCCTTTGGCACCGGTGACAGAAGGTCCGCCGAATGAGCGCCTGTGACAAGTGGGGCGCCTGATCGGCGACAGCCATGCTGCTCCGGTCGGTCTCATCGCCACGACACCCGTCTGTGAAGCGGAGGTTGGCACGGGTGTGCCTGGCGGAAGGATGGTTGAAGTGGTAGACCGCCATCGCGGCGTCCGACAGTTTGGGTTGGCCAGAGCAGAACTGGACGGGCAGGAAGACCCGCGGTCAACTTCAGCAGCAGAGCCTAGTTGTTTGCCGGTCCTGCCGACTCCGGAGTTCACCCTGCCCCTGCCGGTCTTCCGGTGACAAGAAACCTGCCTGTGTGAGACCCAACGTGCTCGGCTCACCAATAGCGGTTCGCTCACTGTTCGGGTGGGGCTACAGGTCGAACTCCAGGTGTTCGATGTCGGTGAAACGCACTTCTTCCAGGCTTCCGGCGCGGCGGCCGCTGTCCTGGAAATAGACTTCTTTGAGCGCTTCGGCCGCGATCTCCCTGAGTTCCTGTTCGTCGGCGCCGGTTTCCCGGGCGTCGAAGAGGCGGGCTGCGTAGACGGGTGGAAGGGCGATGGTCAGGTGCCGGATGCGGTCCTGGTCGGTCGACCCGATGGGTGCGGTGTAGCCCATGCGGGCACGGGTGTCGATGACGATGCCGCCCGTGGTCGCCGCTTTCTGGCGGGCCCTGGCCCTGACCTGCGGCTGCCACCGCTTCTTCACCTCGCGTTCCAGGCGCGCGGCGAGGTCCGGGCGCGGTTTCCTGATCTGGTCCTTCACGTACCGTTCGACGGTGCGCTGGGAGATGCGCAGCATCTGGGCGACGGCCCTGGTGCCGCCCAACTGCTTGACCAGGTACCGCATCTGCGGGCCCGCGGTCTTGGGTGCCGGGCGGGTGAACGCCTTCTGTACGGCGGCGTCCAAGCTGTCCCCGAACAGGCTCATCGTCGCCTTCTCTACTCTCCGTTGTCGACGTCGCTGACGGCGCCGTCCTTGATGTAGCGGGCGAGGTTCAGGTCCGGGGCGTCGAACCGCTCGCGGACCTCTTCGCCCCACAGGACGGACTGGGTGCCCTCGTGCTTGACGAGCCCGGGATTGATGCCGAGCCGGAAGCCTCCGGGCAGCGGCTTGCCGTCCCGGTAGGGCAGGAAGTCCAGCGGCGAGGGGCCGCCCGACGCGTAGACGACGCAGTCGGACAGGACCGCGACCGGGTACTGCCCGGTGAACGCCGCATGCTTGACGATCTTGCGGTGCAGGTTGATCCGGGTGCGGGAGATGACCGCCGCGCGGATGTCCGGCCGCCACGTCGGCCGCGACAGGGCGCGCCAGGGCTCGCCAGGCCGCCAGCCCTCGCCCCGGGGCCGCTCGCGCAGCTTGCCCAGACCGCCCTTCACCGTCGCCTTGACCGCGGAGACGACGATCGCCAGCCGAGGGTCACGGTCCTTCCAGCCCTCCATCGCGGCAAGGAAGTCGGCCGGGGCGCGGTCCGCGTGGACGCCGAGGTCGGCCATCGTGGCAAGGTAGGCGTCGCGCAGCCGGCTGTACCAGCCGTCCAGATAGCGGCCGTTGTCGTACCGGACGTACGCCTCTACCGGCCGCACCTCGTAGCCGAGTTCCACCGCGTACGCCACGGTCGGGGTCGCGTACCAGGCCGGGCCGGACGGGCGGTCGCCCCTCGGTGTGAACGGCGAAGGCAGCAGACTGCCGTCCAGCTCCGCCCACTTGTCCTTGCCGACCTTCACGTGGGACAGGTCGACGTGGGACAGGTCGACCAGCCAGGAGCCGGGCAGCTTCGGGTCGAACACCGGGTCCTTGACGTGAGTGGGGGCTCCGAGGCCGACGGTCAAGCCGTTGGCGCCGGCCGCGAAGGCCATGTTCACGTCGACGCCGACCAGATACCGCAGGGTGCACTCGGCGTCGGTCATCGGCCGCGCCCAGTCGTACGCCTCCTCGAACAGCTTCTCGCCGGGGCCGCGTACGTGGAACCGGGGCAGGTCCTTGAGAAGGGGATGGCCGTCGGGAGCCTCGCACGGCGCCGGGTCGACCGGGTCGGTGCCCAGCGAGCCGGGGTTGTGCTCGGAGTGCCGCCTGCCGTCGGCGTCCGGCTCGGAGGCGCGGGTCGGCGGATGCAGCGCGGTCATCAGCTCCAGGCCGGTCACGGCTGTCGACCCGCGCGGCGTCATCACGCGAGACGCGTACACGCCCAGCACGCGGGCGAGTTCGGCCGGCGGGAGCTGCCCGGCATCGCCCCAGTGCCGGGTGTCCAGCGCGTTCCAGGACGGGATGCACAACTGCACGCAGGCCCGCTCCGAGCCGGTCGCCGGGCGGTAGATCCGCGCCCACGGGCCCAAGCCGCGCCGGGTCAGCTTCCACTGCGCACGGGCGAGCTGCTTGACGACCTTGTGGCCCTCCGGCAGACGCCCGGCGAGCCGCTCCTCCTCGGTGAGCCGCGTGGGCAGGCCGTAGCGCACCAGGGCGGCCTCGGTGAGCACGAGCAGTGGATCGGCGTCCTTGCCCGGCCCGGACAGCTTCGGCTGACCGAGCTTCGCCTCCTTGAGCGTCCAGTCGACCAGGGACGGCAGGGACTTGGCGGGCACGTCCAGGACCACGCCGCCGGTGCCGTACGCCAGCACCTGCCCGTCCTCGACGTCGACGACCGCCAGCGGCCCGTTCTCGAACCGCGGGTCGGCGCCCGCCGGGGTCCCGGCAGGGGCCGCCTTCCGCGCGCCGGGGCGGCGCGACGCCGCCGACGTCCCGGCGGCGGGGGGCACCGGGTGCGGCGCGGCGGCCACAGCGGGGGCAGGGGCAGGAGACGGGATGTCCTCGGCCGCGCTCGTCACGGAAGCCTCACGGGCAGGGTCCGTCGACGCGACCTGTGCGTGCCCCGAATGGGCGGCGCCGGTGAACGTAGCGGGCGCCGGGGGAGCGGGGTAGAGCGCCGCCAGTTGCTTCAGCAGCCGCGCGTACGCCTCACGCTCCGGACCGCGCGGCTCGACCGGCTTGCCGACCGACTCCCAGCCGGACACCGTCGCCCGCCGCACCCCGAGCGCACCGGCGACATCGTCCAGCGTCAGGCCGTGCGCGACCCGCAGCCGCTTGCGCTCCTCCGCCCGCGGCAGAGCAGCACGGGACGCAACCAGTGCGTCGACCGCGTCGAACAACTCGGACATGGAACACCTCCTGGCCTCACCCTATCCCAATAACCGTACGAAAGGCGCACATTGACCGTACGAACTGCGTTCGGCGTGGGAGAAGGCGCCTTGGCCCGTCAGAGGGCGCCCCAGTGCACGCGTGGGACCGCTTCAGGGCATCTGATGCAGAGCGAGGCGGCAGGTGACTCGATGACCTTTGCGGGCGTTGAGCGGCGGGTGAGCCGAGCTGCTTGCGGAGGCGCGAGGCGCCTATGGCCGGTGTGGATCTGGTCAAGTTCCCATGTAAAAGATCGTCACTTTGTTCGGTCCCCGTGGAACGATCGCCGGCATGGAGATCCTTCGGTACGTGTTCCTCGTCTTCCACCTCTTCGGGTTCGCCGCGCTCCTGGGTGGCTGCTTCTTCCAGCTGCGAGGGAAGGACCCGGTGACGGGCGGTTACATGGTGAGCAGCGCGGTCGTTCAGCTGGTCACCGGCGCGGGACTCATCTGGACCCGAATATCCCTGGACCTGCCCGTGGATCACGCGAAGATGGGGGTGAAACTCGCCTTGGACGTCCTGGTGGCGGTGACAGCGCTGGTGGGTATGCGCAACAAGCAAGCGTGGGCGTTCTACGGCGTGGCGACGTTCACGGCGGCCGCAGCCGTCGTGGCCGTCGTGTGGAAGTAGTTCCGCAGCGGGACCGGGCCCCCGTGCGGGGCACCGACACGCCTCGGAGGGTGGCAAGCGAGGTGCTGCCTGTCTGAGCCGTCGAGCTGGTTGCGGCTCACGCCGCGTTCCCCGTCGAACTCGCCCTCGTGCGGCCGGCCGCCCGGACTGGACGGCGCCCGGCGCACGCAGGTGCGGGCGGCCACTCAGGGCCGATCATGGGGCGATCACCTGAGCGGAGGCGCCCGGCAGCCATAGGAGTTCCAGGACTGCGTGGGCGCGTATCCGGTGCACCCGGTCCCCGCATGGGGTGTGACCTGAGTCATACCGTGTCACAAGTTCCCTCCGCCCGGCGTCTTGTGTGCGAACCCCGAGCGAACGGAGCACAGACCATGACACAGCACACTGGTGGCCGGACGAATGCCATCGTCATCGGCGGCGGGTACGCCGGAGTCCTCGCGGCCAATCGCCTGACGAGCCGCGGCGACGTGGACGTGACCCTCGTCAACCCGCGCCCGGCCTTCGTCGAGCGCCTGCGCCTGCACCAACTGGTGGCGGGGTCCGACGACGCGGTCGTCGACTACAAGGACGTCCTGAGCGAGCGCGTCAGGCTCGTGGTCGACACCGCGACCGGGATCGACCGGCAGGCGCGGACCGTCTCGCTGGCCGAGGGAGGCACCCTCGGGTACGACTACCTGATCTACGCGGTGGGCAGCCGCAGCGGCGCGCCGCAGGTGCCCGGGGCGGACATGTTCGCCTACCCGATCGCGACCCTGGAGGAGGCCGAGCGGCTGCGCCAGGCGGTGGCCGACGCGCCCGCCACCGCGGCGGTGACGGTCGTGGGCGGCGGAGCCACCGGCATCGAGACCGCGGCCGAACTCGCCGAGGCGGGCCGTGCCGTCACCCTCGTCTGCGGCGGCCAACTCGGCCCCTACCTGCACCCCAACGGCCGCCGCTCCGTCGCCAAACGGCTGGCGGACCTCGGTGTGACCGTCCTCGAAGGCCCCGGCACGAGGGTGACGTCCGTGACGGCCGACGCCGTGCGCCTCGCCGACGGCCCTGAGGTGAACGGCCATCTGACCATCTGGGCCGCGGGCTTCGGCGTTCCCGACCTGGCAGCCCGCAGCGGCCTCAGCACAGATGAGGCGGGCCGCCTCCTCACCGACGAGACCCTGACCAGCATCGACGACGACCACATCGTCGCGGCGGGTGACGCGGCCTCGCCCTCGGGTCTCGCCTACCGAATGGGATGCCAGTCCGCCGTCCAGCTCGGCCCGCACGCCGCCGAGGCCGTGCTCCGCCGAGTCGAAGGCGCGCTGCCCGGACCCATCAGCATCGCCTTCGCCGGACTGTGCGTCAGCCTCGGCCGCGGCGCCGGCATCTTCCAGTTCGCACGCAAGGACGACACCGCCGTCCGCTTCTACGTCGGCGGCCGCCCGGGCGCCCGCCTGAAGGAGTTCGTCGTCGCCCACACCGTCAAGCAGCTCTCCGACGAGGCGCGCAAGCCCGGCGCACGCGTCCTGAAAGCCAGGGACAACACACGTCAGCAGCGCGTCCGGGCCGCCGACGCGAACCGGCCGACGCACGTGTCCTGACCCTCAGGGCCGGGGAGGCCCTCAACCACCCGCTCACTTCCGCCCCGGGGCGGCCCGCCCTGGAAGGACCCGATCATCATGCGAGACCGCACCGTGGACCCGGCGACCGAGGTCTTCGTCGCCCACCGCAACCTCCTCTTCACCGTCGCCTACGAGATCCTCGGTTCGGCGGCCGACGCCGAGGACGTCGTGCAGGAGACCTGGTTGCGCTGGGCCGAGGTCGACTTGGCCCAAGTCCGTGACCAGCGCGCCTTCCTCGTCCGCGTCACCACCCGACGGGCGCTCGACCGGCTGCGGGCCCTACGGCGCCGCAAGGAGACCTACGTAGGCCCGTGGCTGCCCGAGCCGCTGCTCACCTCGCCGGACGTCGCCGAGAACGCCGAACTCGCCGAGAGCCTCTCCATGGCCGTGATGCTCGTCCTGGAGACTCTCTCGCCCACCGAGCGTGCCGTGTTCGTCCTGCGTGAGGTCTTCGACGTCGATTACGACGAGATCGCGGAGGCGGTCGGCAAGACCCCGGCCGCGGTCCGCCAGATCGCCCACCGCTCCCGCAAGCACGTCGACGCCCGACGCCCTCGCACGGTGGTGACCCGGCACCAGGCTCAGGCCGCCCTCGCGTCGTTCCAGCACGCCGTGGAGACCGGCGATCTGCAGGGCGTCCTCGACGTGCTCGCTCCCGACGTCGTCCTGACCAGCGATGGCGGAGGCGTCAGGAGGGCCGCGCTCCGGCCGGTCCTGGGCCTCACGAAGGTGGTCCGCCTCCTCACGGCCGGGCTCGGCGGGAAGGAAGGCACGCTCACCTGCGAGCCCACCACCGTGAACGGCGATCCGGCACTCATCCTGCGCCTCGGCGGCGAGATCGACAGCGTCATGGCGATCCGTGTCGAGGACGGCCTCGTCACCGACATCTACTTCATCCGCAACCCCGCCAAACTCACCCGCATCGCCACCGTCACACCCCTCACGCTGAACTGACACCGAAACGGCTGCGGCCCCGCCCCGAGATGGGGACGGGGCCGCAGCCGTCTTGACGGCACCACGGTGCGATCGCGCGCTGTCGGGACGAGGCCATCGCCGGTGCACCCATAAGCCGTTGTGACGCGCTCCTCGCGTGCGTGGTGGCCGCGTACCTCTTGGTCGTGGGTGTAGTGCACGGCATCCGGCGCGAACAGATCGGCAGTGGCCTTGCGGCGCAACGCGGCGTCCGGTTCGTTCCACATGGCGATGTAGCGGCTCGCGACCTTGTTCATGTCGCTCATGGCTCTCCCCTGGTCTCGTGGGTGTTCGGGGGCGGCCGGCGCTTGCTCACTTGGCGGCGTCGAACGGGTTCTTGGGAATCGTCTGGACGATGAGGGCGAGAAGGACGGTGATCATCACGATCTAACAGAGGCAGCTGCGGACTGCTCCGGAGGAGCCGCTCCAGCCGGGGGCGTCGCCGAGCACGTTGTGGAAGAAGAGACCGATGAGGGCTACGCCGAGTTCATTGCCGACCTGCAGCACCTTGAGGCAGACCCGTCCTGGTGCGCCGGGACCCCGGCGAACAAAGTCGAGGCGAGCGGCGTGTTCGCCAGCCCCATGGCGGCGCCGTCGAGGATCAAACCGGGAACGAGACGTCCGATATGGCGGTGGACGCCGAGGGAGCCGACGGCCCATATCTGCAGGCCCATGCCGACGAGCCGAGCCGCGCAGCCGACAGTGACGGTCTGCGGGCCGAACCGGGCGGCGAACTGGCTGGTCGACGTAAAGGTGATGACGAGCCGAGACCGAAGGCGCCGAAGACGAGTCCCGAGTGGAGGGGTGCGAGGAGCCAGCCCTTCTGGAGGCAGGCGGCGAGCGTCAGGAAGTAGGGCGCCATGCCAGCGAAGAAGGTCAGTTGTAGCAACAAGCCCGAAGTGGAGGCGTGTTCCATGAAGGGCGCGAGGCCGACGGTGGGTGAGTCGCCACTCGCGCGCAGCCTCTTCTGCTGCACGGCGAACATGGTGGCCAGCGGGACGGCACCCATGAGTGCGAGCCAGGTCCAGGTGGGCCAGCAACTGCCAGCGGTCGTCGATCAGCGGCAGGCAGACCACGACGAGCGCGACCGGCACCAGGATCATGCTGATTACATCCGGTTTCGGGCATCCCGAGGCCTTGGACTCGGGTACATACCCCACGCTGCTCACCTAACTCGCCCGCGTGGTCCCCGGCGGCGACATGGACCAGTTGACGTTCGCGGCTGCCCACATCCGCAGCCGATTGTGGACCCCCCGCCAGTTGCCGTACTTCTCGGGGAGGCGGACCCGTGGCGATCCGGTCGGGAAAAGCGGCTCTATCCGCGCCCACTGCGCGTCAGTCAACGGCACACCCGACCAACGATCAGGCGATCCGAGGGGAGCGGTTATGGGCTGGCCACGTCGCCTGCGGGGCCAGCCGAAGTCCACCAATCGACCACCCGGACGGCCATTGCGTCCGGCCGCATGCCCAGCGAGTCGAGACCGAAGTGCTCTTCCAGCTCGTGCCGTAGGAACTCGCCGATGTCGGTCTGGACGGCACCGGAGCGGAGCCGCTGGAGTAGGGGAGCGAGCATGCAGTCGTACTCGTCCTGCACATCTTCAGCGACGGCGATGGGATCCCACTCGTTGAGCAAACGCCGCAGGTCATCTTCGGTGGAGGTGTTCCAGGGTCTCATCGCCCCAGACTGCCAGTCACGAACGATTAGTTCAGCACCTGCCTCCATCAGATATGCGCTACCGGTCCCGCCGGTTTCCCAAGGCTTCGAAGGCGGCGGTCCTGTGTCGCGTTGTTTTGTTGTGTTGATGTCGGTGTCTGTGTGGTGGGTGGTGGTGCTGGTTTTGTCTGGGTTTGGGTGGTGTTTATCTGTGTTGGGGGGTGTGGTTGTTGGGTCTGGGTCGGCTGGAGTTGGAGGGTTGTTGCCGTTGGTGTCGGGGTCG
>NZ_JBSGAH010000037.1:0-24199 GCF_053600675.1 Streptomyces sp. NPDC005004 | reverse complement strand
GTGGCCTTGGCCACGCGCCCCTCCCTCACGAGACACAACGAGCGGGCTACCGGAGGAACGGGTCCACCGCGACCGCCACGAACAGGATCGACACATAGGTGATCGACCAGTGGAACAGCCGCATCTCCTTGAGCTTGACGCCCGTCACCTCGGCCTTCGCCCGGTTCTGCAGCCCGTGCGCCTCCCACAGCCAGAAGCCGCCCGAGGCCAGCGCGACCGCCGTGTAGAACCAGCCGGTGTAGCCGAGCGGCTGGAGCAGCAGGGAGACGGCGACCATCACCCAGCTGTAGATCACGATCTGCCGGGCGACGACCTTGTTGGAGGCGATGACCGGGAGCATGGGCACGCCCACGCGGGCGTAGTCGTCCTTGACCTTCATGGAGAGCGGCCAGTAGTGCGGCGGCGTCCAGAAGAACATGACGAGGAAGAGGACGACCGGCGCCCACGACATGGAGTTGGTGACCGAGGACCAGCCGATCAGCACCGGCAGGCAGCCCGCGATGCCGCCCCACACGATGTTCTGCGACGTACGCCGTTTGAGGATCATCGTGTAGACGACGACGTAGAAGAGGAGCGCTCCGAGCGACAGCCAGGCGGACAGCCAGTTGACGGTGAATCCGAAGAGCAGGGTGGAGACGACCGCCAGCCCGATACCGAAGGCGAGGCACTCGCGCGGGCTGACCATGCCGGTCACCAGCGGCCGCTGCGAGGTGCGGTCCATCAGGGCGTCGATGTCCCGGTCGATGTACATGTTCAGCGCGTTGGCGCCGCCCGCGGAGAGGTACCCGCCCACGCAGGTGAGCAGCACCAGCTTGAGGTCGGGCACGCCCTGCTGGGCGAGGAACATGACCGGCACCGTGGTGATGAGCAGCAGCTCGATGATCCGCGGCTTGGTCAGCGCCACGAAGCCCTTGACCCGGGCGCCGAACGGCCGGTGGACCGGGCTGCGGCTCGCACCGAGCGCAGCAGCAGGACGGGATTCGACGGCCGTCACGCACACCCCTGACAGAGACATCCCAGCGGGCCACCCGTGTGAAACCGGTGTAAAGGCCCGCGCGTACCACGCCACTTTAGACGTTGCCCATACCTCGCCTTTCGCCGGGGTCCGCTCGTGTTGACGCGGGGCTCGCCGGAGGGCGTTTGAGCAGGACGGCGAGCCTCTCCGTATTCATGTGCCAAGCCGCCTCCGGGCCGGTCGGGAGGCGGATCGCAGCGAGTCCCGGCAGTCTGGAATGACTCGAAAAACGCACGTCCCCTCGGGGGTAGGCTCGACAACGGCCGGTGGACACGCTGTCCACCGGCGGCCGGACGGGCCCTGTCCCGACGACCGGCGAACAACATGTGGAGAGGAGCCCTGACCCAGGGTGAGCACCAAGCCGACCACCACAGACCTTGAGTGGACCGAGCTGGACCAGCGGGCCGTGGACACCGCTCGTGTCCTGGCCGCCGACGCCGTACAGAAGGTCGGCAACGGCCATCCCGGCACGGCGATGAGCCTGGCTCCGGCCGCCTACACCCTCTTCCAGAAGGTGATGCGGCACGACCCGGCCGACCCGGAGTGGGTGGGGCGGGACCGCTTCGTGCTGTCCGCAGGCCACTCGTCCCTGACCCTCTACACGCAGCTCTACCTGGCCGGCTTCGGCCTGGAGCTGGACGACCTGAAGTCCTTCCGCACCTGGGGCTCGAAGACCCCGGGCCACCCGGAGTACGGGCACACCCGGGGCGTCGAGACCACCACCGGCCCGCTGGGCCAGGGTGTGGCCAACGCGGTGGGCATGGCCATGGCCTCCCGCTTCGAGCGCGGTCTGTTCGACCCGGACGCGCCGGAGGGCTCGTCCCCCTTCGACCACTACATCTACTGCATCGCCGGTGACGGCTGCCTCCAGGAGGGCATCTCCGCCGAGGCGTCCTCGCTCGCGGGCCACCAGAAGCTCGGCAACCTGATCCTGCTGTGGGACGACAACCACATCTCGATCGAGGGCGACACCGAGACCGCCGTGTCCGAGGACACGATGAAGCGGTACGAGGCGTACGGCTGGCACGTCCAGCGCGTGGAGCCCAAGTCCGACGGCGACCTGGACCCCGAGGCGATCTACGCGGCGATCGAGGCGGCCAAGGCCGTCACCGACCGCCCGTCCTTCATCGCGATGCGCTCGATCATCGCCTGGCCCGCGCCGAACGCCCAGGACACCGAGGCGGCGCACGGCTCGGCCCTCGGCGACGACGAGGTCGCCGCCACCAAGCGCGTCCTCGGCTTCGACGACAAGCAGACCTTCGCCGTGGCCGACGAGGTGCTGGCCCACACGCGCGGCGCCCTGGAGCGCGGCCGCGAGGCCAAGGCCGAGTGGGAGAAGTCCTTCCAGGAGTGGCGGGACAACAACGCCGAGCGTGCGGCCGAGTTCGACCGCATCGCCGCGGGCGAGCTGCCGGCCGGCTGGGCGGAGAAGATCCCGGTCTTCGAGACCGGCAAGAGCGTCGCCACCCGCGCCGCCTCCGGCAAGGTCCTCCAGGACCTCGGTGCGATCGTGCCCGAGCTGTGGGGCGGCTCCGCCGACCTCGCCGGTTCGAACAACACGACCATCGACAAGGAGAGCTCCTTCCTCCCGGCCGGCAACCCGCTCCCCGAGGCGGACCCGTACGGCCGGACGATCCACTTCGGCATCCGCGAGTTCGCGATGGCCGCCGAGATGAACGGCATCACCCTGCACGGGAACACCCGTGTCTACGGCGGTACGTTCCTCGTCTTCTCCGACTACATGCGCAACGCCGTGCGTCTGTCGGCCCTGATGCACCTGCCGGTGACGTACGTGTGGACGCACGACTCCATCGGCCTGGGCGAGGACGGTCCGACCCACCAGCCGGTCGAGCACCTGGCCGCGCTGCGCGCGATCCCCGGTCTGAACGTGGTCCGTCCGGCGGACGCCAACGAGACCGCCATCGCCTGGCGCGAGATCCAGAAGCGCTGGACGAAGGAGTTCGGCAAGGGCGCGCCGCACGGCCTGGTCCTCACCCGGCAGGGTGTGCCGACCTACGCCCCGAACGACGACGCGGCCCGTGGCGGTTACGTCCTGTTCGAGGCCGAGGGCGGCGAGCCCCAGGTGATCCTGATCGCCACCGGTTCCGAGGTGCACGTGGCCGTCGAGGCGCGTGAGCAGCTCCAGGCCGACGGCGTGCCGACCCGTGTGGTCTCGATGCCGTCGGTGGAGTGGTTCGAGGAGCAGGACCGGGGGTACCGGGAGTCCGTGCTGCCGCCGTCGGTCAGGGCCCGGGTCGCGGTCGAGGCCGGTATCGGTCTCACCTGGCACAAGTACGTGGGCGACGCCGGCCGCATCGTTTCCCTGGAGCACTTCGGTGCGTCCGCGGACGGCAAGGTCCTGTTCCGCGAGTACGGCTTCACTCCGGAGAACGTGGTCGCGAAGGCGCGGGAATCCCTCGCCGACGCTCAGCGCTGACGCCCGTAAACGACACGTAGGAGATGCATTTTCCATGACAGACGCACTCAAGCGCCTCTCCGAGGAAGGCGTCGCGATCTGGCTGGACGACCTGTCGCGCAAGCGGATCACGTCCGGCAATCTTGCCGAGCTGATCGACCAGCAGCACGTCGTGGGCGTCACCACCAACCCGACGATCTTCCAGAAGGCGATCTCCCAGGGCGACGGCTACGACCAGCAGCTCGCCGACCTCGCCGCCCGCGAGGTCACCGTGGAAGAGGCCATCCGCATGATCACCACGGCGGACGTCCGCGACGCCGCCGACATCCTGCGTCCGGTCTTCGAGGCGACCGGCGGCCAGGACGGCCGGGTCTCCATCGAGGTCGACCCGCGCCTGGCGCACAACACCCGCGCCACCGTCGCCGAGGCCAAGCAGCTGGCCTGGCTGGTGGACCGGCCCAACGCGCTGATCAAGATCCCGGCCACCGAGGCGGGTCTGCCGGCTATCGCGGAGACGATCGGCAACGGCATCAGCGTCAACGTCACGCTGATCTTCTCCCTCGACCGGTACCGCAAGGTCATGGACGCGTACCTGACCGGCCTGGAGAAGGCCAAGGAGCGCGGCCTGGACCTGTCCACGATCCACTCCGTGGCGTCCTTCTTCGTGTCCCGCGTGGACAGCGAGGTCGACAAGCGGCTGGCGGCGCTCGGCACCGACGAGGCCAAGGCGCTGCGCGGCAAGGCCGCCATCGCCAACGCCCGGCTCGCCTACCAGGCGTACGAGGAGGTGTTCGGCTCCGCCGACAATTCGACGCCGCCGTCCGACCGCTGGAAGGCGCTGGAGAAGGCGGGCGCGAACAAGCAGCGTCCGCTGTGGGCGTCGACCGGTGTGAAGGACCCGGCGTACTCGGACACGATGTACGTCACCGAGCTGGTCGCGCCGAACACGGTCAACACCATGCCGGAGGCCACGCTCGAGGCCACCGAGGACCACGGGCAGATCACCGGCAACACGGTGTCCGGCACCTACGAGCAGGCCCGCGCCGACCTCGACGCGCTGGAGGCCCTGGGCATCTCGTACGACGACGTCGTCAAGGTCCTGGAGGACGAGGGCGTCGACAAGTTCGAGGGGTCCTGGAACGACCTGCTGAAGTCGACCGAGGCGGAGCTCAAGCGGCTCGCCCCTTCGGAGGGCTGATTTGTCACCCCTCAACGGTTCCGGAGCCAACCCGCTTCGTGATCCCGCGGACCGACGGCTCCCGCGCATCGCGGGGCCGTCGGGCCTGGTGATCTTCGGTGTCACCGGCGACCTGTCCCGCAAGAAGCTGATGCCCGCGGTCTACGACCTCGCCAACCGCGGTCTGCTGCCGCCGGGCTTCTCCCTGGTGGGCTTCGCCCGCCGTGACTGGGAGCACGAGGACTTCGCGCAGGTCGTCCACGACGCCGTGAAGGAACACGCCCGTACGCCGTTCCGCGAGGAGGTCTGGCAGCAGCTCCTCCAGGGGATGCGCTTCGTCCAGGGCACCTTCGACGACGACGAGGCGTTCGAGCGGCTGCGCGCGACCATCGACGAGCTGGACAAGGCGCAGGGCACCAGCGGCAACTTCGCCTTCTATCTGTCGGTGCCGCCGCGCGCCTTCCCCGTGGTCATCCAGCAGCTCAAGAAGCACGGGCTCGCCGACCAGACCGGGGGCTCCTGGCGGCGCGCGGTCATCGAGAAGCCCTTCGGCCACGACCTGAAGTCGGCCGAGGAGCTGAACAAGGTCGTGCACGAGGTGTTCGAGCCGGACCAGGTGTTCCGGATCGACCACTACCTCGGCAAGGAGACCGTCCAGAACCTCCTGGCGCTGCGCTTCGCCAACACCATGTTCGAGCCGATCTGGAACCGGTCCTACGTGGACCACGTGCAGATCACCATGGCGGAGGACATCGGCATCGGCGGCCGCGCCGGGTACTACGACGGCATCGGCGCCGCCCGTGACGTCATCCAGAACCACCTCCTGCAGCTGCTCGCGCTGACCGCGATGGAGGAGCCGTCCTCCTTCGACGCGGACGCGCTGGCGGCGGAGAAGACCAAGGTGCTCGGCGCCGTCCGGCTGCCGGACGAGCTGGGCCGGCACACGGTGCGCGGTCAGTACGCGGCCGGGTGGCAGGGCGGCCAGAAGGTCATCGGCTACCTCGAAGAGGACGGGATCGACCCCGAGTCGAAGACCGACACCTACGCGGCCGTCAAGCTGGAGATCGACAACCGCCGCTGGGCGGGTGTTCCCTTCTATCTGCGCACCGGCAAGCGGCTCGGCCGCCGGGTCACCGAGATCGCGGTGGTCTTCCAGCGCGCCCCGCACTCCCCGTTCGACCACACGGCGACCGAGGAGCTGGGCGAGAACGCGATCGTCATCCGCGTCCAGCCGGACGAGGGCATCACGGTGCGCTTCGGCTCCAAGGTGCCGGGCACCTCGATGGAGATCCGGGACGTGTCGATGGACTTCGCGTACGGCGAGTCCTTCACCGAGTCCAGCCCCGAGGCGTACGAGCGGCTGATCCTCGATGTGCTCCTCGGTGACGCCAACCTCTTCCCGCGCACGGAGGAGGTCGAGCTGTCCTGGGAGATCCTCGACCCGGTCGAGGAGTACTGGGACACCCACGGCAGGCCCGCACAGTACAAGTCGGGTACGTGGGGTCCGGCCGAGGCGGACGAGATGCTCGCACGAGACGGACGGAGCTGGCGCCGGCCATGAAGATAGACCTGACCGGAACCACCGCCGGAGACATCAACAAGGCGCTGGTGGAGGGCCGCCGGGCGATCGGCACCCCCGCCGTCGGCATGGTCCTGACCCTCGTCATCGTCACCGACGAGGAGAACGCCTACGACGCGCTGCGCGCCGCCAACGACGCCTCGCGCGAGCATCCCTCGCGCACCCTGGTCGTCATCAAGCGGCACGCCCGTACCCTGCGCGACCGCACCTCCTCGCGGCTCGACGCCGAGGTGCGGGTGGGCGCGGACGCGGGCACCGGGGAGACCGTGGTGGTGCGGCTGCACGGCGAGGTCTCCGACCACGCCGACTCGGTCGTGCTTCCGCTGCTGCTGCCCGACGCCCCCGTGGTCGTCTGGTGGCCGGTGGCCTCGCCGCTGGACCCGGCCAAGGACCCGCTGGGCGCGCTCGCGCAGCGCCGGGTCACCGACACCTACGCCGCCGAGCAGCCGGTGCGGGAACTGGCCGCCCGTGCCGAGACCTACACTCCCGGCGACACCGACCTCGCCTGGACCCGGATCACGCCGTGGCGCTCGATGCTGGCGGCGGCCCTGGACCAGGTGGTCTGCGAGGTCACCGGTGTCGAGGTGGAGGGCGAGGAGTTCAACCCGAGCTGCGAGCTGCTCGCGATGTGGCTGGCGGACCGGCTCGCGGTGCCGGTGAAGCGGACGCTGTCGTCGGGCCCGGGGCTCACCGCCGTCCGCATGGACACCACGTGCGGGCCGATCGTCCTCGACCGGGCGGACGGTTCGCTGGCCACCCTGTCCATCTCGGGTCAGCCGGCCCGCGCGGTCGCGCTCAAGCGGCGGGACACCGCCGAGCTGATCGCGGAGGAACTGCGCCGGCTCGACCCGGACGACACCTACGCGGCGGCGCTGCGCTACGGCGTGGAGCGGCTGACGAAGGCGGAGGACGCGGTGGCGGGACTGTCCGAGGTGGTGGCCGAGGACGTCGCGGCGGAGGAGGCGGCGGCCGAACAGGCCGCGGCCGAGGACGTGGTGACGGAGGTCGTGGCCGAGGAAGCCGTGGCCGAGGAGGCGGCGGTCGAGAAGCCGACTCCCAACTCCCTCGCGAGGAAGGCGGCGTCGAAGTGAGCACTCCGCAACTGGTCGTGCACCGCGACAAGGAACTGATGGCCGAGGCCGCCGCGGCGCGTCTGATCACGAAGATCGTGGACGCGCAGGCTTCGCGCGGTCACGCCTCCGTGGTCCTCACGGGCGGCCGCAACGGCAACGGTCTGCTGGCCGCGCTGGCCTCGGCGCCCGCGCGGGACGCGGTCGACTGGAGCCGGCTGGACCTGTGGTGGGGCGACGAGCGCTACCTCCCCGAGGGCGACCCGGACCGCAACTACACGCAGGCCCGCGAGGCCCTGCTCGACGCCGTACCGCTGGACCCGGAGCGGGTGCACCCGATGCCCGCCTCGGACGGTCCGTACGGCGCGGACGTGGACGCGGCGGCCGAGGCGTACGCGGCGGAGCTGGCCAAGGCGGCAGGTCCCGAGGACCACGCCGAGGTGCCGGAGTTCGACGTGCTGCTGCTCGGCGTCGGCCCGGACACCCATGTGGCCTCCCTGTTCCCGGAGTTGCCGGCCGTCCGGGAGACCGAGCGCACGGTGGTGGGTGTGCACGGCGCGCCCAAGCCGCCGCCGACCCGTGTCTCGCTGACGCTGCCCGCGATCCGCGCGGCGCGTGAGGTGTGGCTGCTGGCGGCGGGCGAGGACAAGGCCGAGGCGGTGGCGATGGCGCTGTCCGGCGCGGGCGAGATCCAGGCCCCGGCGGCGGGCGCCCAGGGCCGGGCGCGGACGCTGTGGCTGCTGGACTCGGCGGCGGCGAAGGATCTGCCGCGTTCGCTGTACCCTCCGGCCTCTCCGTGAGCTGAACCGGGAAAGGGCGGTGGGAGCTTGAGGCTCCCACCGCCCTTTCGCGTACCCGTCTCGTGCGGGCGGGGTTCAGCGGACGGCGGCGATCTGGCCGGAACCGCCCTGGAGGCGTCCGGCGCGGCGCAGTTCGGCGATGTCGGCGGCGAGCCGGTCGCGGATGTCCTTGCCGGTGCGCCGCCAGCCGAAGAACTCGCAGGCCAGCTTGACCAGTTCGTCCTCGCTCAGACCGGGGCACTCGACGGCCAGTTCGTACAGGGCGACGTGCCGCTCCCCCGGCGCTATGTGCACGACCTTGCGGGGCGTCTCGCCGTCCCGCGGGTGACGGGCCTTGGCCGGACCGGACTTGGCGAGAGCGTAGAAGCCGTCGGCCGAGGTGAGTTGCCCGGCGCGCACGAGGGCGTCGGCCACCGCGCGCACGTTGTCGCGGATGCGGCTTCCCGCGCGGCCGACGCCCCACGCCTCGCGGGCCCGCTGGACCAACAGGTCCTCGTGGACGGGGCCTTCGGCCTCGACGATGCGGGTCAGCGCCTCGCGCAGGGCGGGCCGGGCCTCCTGGGTGTGGAGTTCGTACCGGGGGGGTGACCGTGACGGCGGCGGGCGTGTAGGGGGCGCTCCACTCCCGCTGCGCGGCGATGTCGACGGGCACGCGCTCGACCACCGGCTCCAGGGGCGCGTCGGCGGTGGGTGCGGTGCCGGCGGCGCCGACCGGTGCGGGGGCGGTGGGCTCCGGGCCGGTCACGGTGAGCAACGGGCCGTCGGCAACGGCCTGTTCGACGGCTTGGCGCAGGCGGAGTTCGGCCGCCGCGCGGCCCCGGTACCAGTCGGTGCCCCAGATGCGGTGCAGCCGCCAGCCGAGTCCGTTCAGCACCTGCTCGCGCAGCCGGTCGCGGTCGCGGGCGGCCTTGGAGGAGTGGTACATCGCGCCGTCACACTCGATGCCGAGGGCGTAGGCGCCGGGCAGCGCGGGGTGGCGTACACCGAGGTCGATGCGGTATCCGGCGACGCCGACCTGCGACTGGACGCGGTAGCCCCAGTCGCGCAGGACGGCGAGGACGGACTCCTCGAAGGGGCTGTCGGGTTCGGCGTCGCACTGGAGGACGTCGCGGGCGAGGACGGAGGGGCCGTTCTCGGCGTATTCGAGGTAGCGCTTGAGGTACTGCACGCTCTCGTTGGGGCTGTCGGCGAGGGCGGTGCCGCGGAAGGAGGAGACGACTTCCATGCGGTAACGGGCGCGGGTGACCGCGACGTTGAGGCGCCGCCAGCCGCCGCTTTTGTTGATGGGACCGAAGTTGAGGCCGAGGCGGCCGTGTTCGTCGGGGCCGTAGCCGATGGACATGATCATCACGTCGCGCTCGTCGCCCTGCACGGATTCGAGGTTCTTCACGAAGAATCCGTCGAGCCGGTCCTCGGTGAAGCAGTGGTCGAGGTCGGGGCGGGCGAGCCGGGCCTGCTGCACGGCGAGGTCGATGGCGGACGCCTGGGCCTGGGAGAGGGCGACGACGCCGAGGGTCTTGCCGGGGCGGGTGTCGAAGTGGTGCAGGACGCGGCGGGCGACGTACTCGGCCTCGACGCGGTTGTCGCGGCGCCCGCCCCGGTCGTAGGCGCCTTGGGCGTCGAGGAAGGCCACGCCGACGTCGTCGCCCTCGGCCACGGCGCCGGGGAAGGTGATCATCGAGTTGGCGTAGAACTCGCGGTTGCTGAAGGTGATCAGGTTCTCGTGGCGGCTGCGGTAGTGCCAGCGCAGCGGGAGTTCGCGCATGGCGCCCGCCTTGCAGGCGTGCAGCAGGGACTCGAAGGAGTCGGGCAGGTCGTCGGCGTACTCGTCGGAGTCGTCGTCCACGGCGGAGTCGAAGAACGAGGTCGGCGGCAGCTGCTTGTCGTCACCGGCGACGATCAGGGTGCGGCCGCGGTAGATGCAGTTGACCGCGTCGCTGGGCCGTACCTGGGACGCCTCGTCGAAGACCACCACGTCGAAGTGGAAGTCCGGCGGCAGGAACTGGCTGACCGTCAGCGGGCTCATCATGAAGCAGGGCTTGACCGCCTGGACGACCTCGCGGGTGCGGCCGAGCAGTTCGCGCACCGGCATGTGGCGGGTCTTCTTCTCCGCCTCGCGGACGATGACGGCACCGGCGCCGCCCGCGAAGTTGCGGGGCCGCCGCTTGTTGCACGCCTCGGTCACGGCGCCGCCCGCCGCCGCGATCAGCCGCAGGTCGGCCGCGCGGAAGTCGGCGACGCGGGTGTCCAGGTCCTCGGAGCGGGTGCTGCGCAGGCGCGGGTCGGTGGCGAGGAGGTCGTCCGCCCAGGCGCGCAGCACCGCCTGTTCGGCCATCTCGGGCAGCTTGGCGGGGTCGAGTCCGCGTTCGGCGGCGCCGGTGACCAGGGCGTCGGCACCGTGCCGGGCGAGCACGGCGACACCGGCGAGGTGGGCGTGCCAGACCTGCGGGCCCTGGGGGTCGTCACGCAGCGCGTCGACGGCTTGTCCGGCCTCGGCGAGGGTGCCGAGCAGGGCGGGCGAGAGCTGGGTGCGGCGGGCCGTGTCGAACTGGTCGAGGAGGTCGGTGACGGCCCGGTTCCAGCGCTCGGCGCGGGCGTCGGCGACCGCGCACCAGGCGCCGAGCGCGCTCTGGACGTGGTCGGCCAGCAGGGCGGGCAGCGGGTCGGGCTCGGCGTCCACGGCGAGCCGGTCGACGAGCGCGCCGGGGCGTTCGGCGGCGCCGCCGAGCGCGGCGATCCGGTCGGCGGTGGCCAGGGCACGGTCGAGGGCGGCGCACGCGTCGAGAGTGCGCGGGGTGTACGGCGCGAGGAGGGCGGCGTGGGTGTCGGCGAGCCGGGTCACCTCGGCCGCCGTCTCGTACCAGGCCAGGGCGTCGTCCAGCCGGGCGGGCAGGGACTTGTCCCAGGTGCCGCCGCGGGCGAGGGCGGTCACGGTGGCGCGGTCGGCCTTGTACTGCGCGGAGAAGCGGGCCATCAGGCCCCGGTGCCGTTCCGCGAAGCGCTTGACCAGGTCGGGCAGCCCGGTCTCGGTGAGCACCTTCTCCCCGAACACGTCGGCGGCGGCCGCGCGGGCCCGTTCCTCGGCGTCCAGGGCGGTACGCAGTTCCCGCGCGGCCTCGTGGGCGCGGCGCAGGGTGCCGGCGTCGAACCAGCCGCGCGGCGGGCGCTGTCCCGCGGTGGTGAGCCGGGTCAGCTCGCACAGGGCGAAGGCGTCGGCCGCGCGGTCGGGCTTGGGCATCCCGAACAGGTCCGCGAGCTGTGCGGTGCGGTCGGTGACGTCGTCGGGGAGGATGCCGTCGGCCGGGGCGGGGGCGTTCGGCAGGCCCGCCCGCAGGGTGCGCACGAGCTGCTGGAGTTCGCGCAGCGTGCGGGGTGCGGGCTCGCTGACGGCGAAGGGGCGGCGCTCGGCGGCCGTCACCAGCGCGCCGAGGGCGTCGGCGGCCTCGGAGACGGCCTGGTGCGGGGCGGTGCCGACGAGCCCGCGCCAGGGGAAGGCATCGCCCTCGGCGGCGGGGCGCCAGGCGCGGGCGACCGTCCCCGCGGCGGCGGTGAGGTCGCGCAGGGCGCCGGCGCTCAGCGTGCGCACCGCCCTGGCGCTCTCGGTGCCCAGCGGGAGCCGCGGGGTGTCGGCCTGTTCCAGCAGGACGAGGCGGCCGAGCACGTCGTGCAGGGTGCGGCCGAGCGGGTCGCGGGTCTCGTTCATGGCGGCGGCGTAGGCGGACAGCTCCTCGCGCAGCCTGCGGGCGTGCTCCAGCTCGTGCGCGGCGGCGCCGGTGACGCGGGCCTCGGTGGTGAGGACCCGGGCGAGTTCGGTGGCGACGGCCTTCTTGCTCGTGTCACCGCTGTGCAGGGCCATGACGAAGTCGCCGAGGCCGACCCCGCGCAGCCGGTTGCGTACGACGTCGAGGGCGGCGGCCTTCTCGCTGACGAACAGCACGCTGCGGCCCGCGTGCATGAGGGCGGCGATCAGGTTGGTGATCGTCTGGCTCTTGCCGGTGCCGGGCGGTCCGCTCATCACGAAGGACCGGCCGTCGAGGGCGGCGGCGACGCACTGGCGCTGGGAGGCGTCGGCGTCGAGCACCAGGGGCGTCCGCTCGGGAAGCTGGACCTCGTCGATGCGGTCGAGTCCGGCGGGCTCGAAGTCGACGAGACCGTCGGGGAGCCCGGCGTCGGGTCCGAGGGCCACGGCGCGGACCAGCGGGTGGGCGAGGATCTGCTCCTCGTTCTGCTGGAGGTCCTGGTACATCGCCTCGCGGTGGGAGGCGAACAGGCCGAGCACCACGCGCTCTTCGACGGTCCAGTCCTTCAGGGCGCCGGTGGCCCGGCGGGCGGCGGCGAGGACGCCGGGCAGGTCGGCGGGGTCGGTGGCGGTGACAGCGCTCCAGTCGACGCCGAGCCGGTCCAGCTTCACGGCGAGCGCGGGGTTGTGGATGCGGTCCTGGCCCTCGGCCGGGTGGAGCCGGTAGCGGCGGTTGCCGTCCCGGCGCAGCTCCACCGGGACGAGGAGCAGGGGTGCGGCGCTGCTCTCGTGGGCGCCGGGCTCGCGCCAGTCGACGATGCCGACGCCGAGCCACAGCACCCACAGGCCGTAGTCGTTGTACATCTGGCCGGACTTCTGGCGCAGTTGGTACAGGGAGGTGTCCAGGGACGCCTGGGTGGTCTTCTGGGTGACGAGTCCGGGGCGGGAGCGCCGGGCTGCCGCCCCGCCGCTGGAAGCGCCGCTGTCGTCGCCCTCCTTGGCCAGTGCCACGCCTTCCGGCCGCTCGGCGACCGGTGCGAACTCCCAGCCCCTGCCCAGCTCCGCGAGGAGGGCCGCCGCGTCGGGCGTGGTGATCTCCAGCGTGGCGGTCCTGGTGTGCCGGAAGTTGAGCAGCCGGTTGCGGCCGCCCATGTCCAGCAGAGAGTTCCGCCATCCGTCGAGCACGGCCTTCAACGGATTCTGCGGCTGGTGGGCCATGGGGTGGGTACCTCCCGGAGCTGGGCAGGGGAAGCCACCCTCACCGGCCCCCCTGGAGACACCTCCCTATCAGGTGTTTTTCCACGCCACGCCGAAGATCGACGATCCGAGATGAACTTGTTGTGAACAAACCGGGGATGTCCTGTGCCCCGTCGTCGCCGTCACTTGACGGACCCCGCCATCACGCCCTGCACGAAGTGCCGTTGGAAGGCGAAGAAGACGACCACCGGCACGATCAGCGAGAGGAAGGCGCCCGGCGCCAGCACGTCGATGTTGCTGCCGAACTGGCGTATCTGCGACTGGAGTTGCACGGTGAGCGGCTGGGCCGAGCTGTCCGCGAAGAGCAGCGCGACCAGCATGTCGTTCCACACCCACAGGAACTGGAAGATGGCGAGGCTCGCGAGGGCGGGGCGCCCCACGGGCAGCACCAACCGCGTGAAGATCCGCCACTCGCCCCCGCCGTCCATCCGGGCCGCCTCCAGCATCTCCTTCGGGATCTCGGCGAAGTAGTTCCGCAGCAGGAACACCGCGAACGGCAGCCCGTAGGCCACGTGGAAGAGGACCACGCCCGGGATCGTGCCGAACAGACCGAGCCGGCCGAAGAGTTTGGCGACGGGGAGCAGACCGATCTGCACCGGCACCACCAACAGGGCGACCACCAGCAGGAAGAACGGTTCCCTGAGCGGGAACTCCAGCCAGGCGAAGGCGTATCCGGCGAGTGCCGCGAGCACGACGACCAGGGCGGTGGCCGGCACCGAGATCAGCACGGTGTTCCAGAACGCCTGGGTCATACCGGAGTTCTTCAGCAGGGCCGTGTAGTTGTCGAACGACAACTGGCCGGGGCTCGTGAGCGCCGTCCACCAGCCGCCCCTGGCGGTGTCCTCGGGGGTGCGCATCGAGGAGACGAACAGCCCCGCGAGCGGGGTCAGCCAGACCAGCCCGATCACCACCAGGAACGCCTGGACCAGACCGTTGCCGAGGCCGCGCCGGACCGCGTTCATCGCTGACTCCTCTTGAAACGGCGGACGTTGAAGACCATCGCGGGGATCACCAGGAGCAGCAGGAGCACGCCGAGGGCGCTGCCCAGACCCTGGTTGTTGCCACCGCCGAAGGAGACCAGCCACATCTGGGTGGCAAGGACGGTGGCGTCCTCCTGCACCGGGCCCGGCGCGATGATGTAGACGAGGTCGAACACCTTCATCACGTTGATCACGAGGGTCACGAAGACGACCGTGAGCACGGGCGCGAGCAGCGGGACGGTGATGCGGCGGAAGATCTGCCACTCGTTCGCGCCGTCCACCCGGGCCGCCTCCAGGGTCTCCCGGGGCAGTGTGGACAGTCCCGCGCCGATGAGCACCATGGCGAAGCCGGTCCAGATCCAGAGGTACGCGCCGATGATCGCGGGGGTGACCAGCGCCGGTCCGAGCCAGGAGACGCCCTGGTAGGGCGGGGCGAAGTTGGTGCCGGGCAACCGGAGCGCGTACGTACCGGCGGCGAGGTGGGTGAAGCGGAAGGAGCCGTCGGCGGTGGTGGTCGCGGTGGCGGCGGTGTGCCCGTCGCGCACGGCCTCGACCTTCATGCCGGGCAGCCCGCTCTCCCTGGCGTCGACCCGGCCCTGCTTCCCTCCCCCGCCGGGGGTGAAGTCCAGGTAGACGACACCGCGCACCTCGCCGGAGGGGGCGTGGCCCGAGGGCTGCCGCGCGGGTTCGGCGCCCTGGGGGAGGTCCTTGGGCAGGACGCCGACCATCGGGAGGACCGCGGGCGCGCCGCCCGGCGAGACCCCGGTGGCCGTGGTGTACGCGCCACCTGCCGCCCGGGTGAGCCCGTGGCCGTCGCGGGCGCGGGCGGTGGGGTAGGAGGAGGTCCCGGCGAAGGCGTCGTGCACGGAGACGACGGCGGCGTCGAGGACGCCCTTGTCGGGGTCCTCGTCGTAGGCGAGCCGGAAGATGATCCCGGCTGCGAGGAAGGAGACCGCCATCGGCATGAACAGCAGCAGCTTGAAGGCGGTGGCCCAGCGGACCTTCTCCACCAGGACGGCGAGGATCAGACCGAGCCCGGTGAGCAGGGCGGGGGCGACGACGACCCAGATGGCGGTGTTCCTGATGGCCTTCACGGTGGCCGGGTCCTGGAACATCTCGGCGTAGTTGCCGCCGCCGACGAACCGGGTGCCGGAGGCGTCGAAGAAGCTGCGCCCGATCGAGAAGAGCACCGGGTAGACGACGAGGGCGCCGAGCAGGAGCAGCGCGGGGAAGACGAAGAGGAGGGCGACCGCCCGGCCGCGCCGCCGGGCACGGCGCGGACGCGCCGGCCCGGCGGCGGACGGGGCCGCCTGTTCCTTGACGGGGACGGTGGCGGTCATCGGGCCACTCAGTCCTGGTAGGCCTTGGCCGCCGCGGACTCCAGCTTCGCCGCGGTGCCCTTGGGGTCGGACGGGTCGCGCAGGAAGTCCTGGAGGAGCTTCCACTCCCCGGCGCCCTTCGTGCCGCCGAACGCGGCCGGGGCCTGGTCGGACATGTCGAAGCGGACGGAGTCCCCGGCGCCGACGAGGGACTTGGCGGTGGCGCGGGTGACGTCGTCGCCGTAGGCGGCGAGGTCGAGGCTCTTGTTCGGGGAGAGGAATCCGCCCGCCTTGGCCCAGACGGCGGCGGCCTCGGGCGTGGCCAGGAACTCCAGGAGCTTCATGCCGGCCTTGGCGTTCTTGCCGTCCTTGAGGACGACCGCCGCGTCACCGCCGCTGACCACGGGCGCGGTGCCGCCGTCGACCGCCGGGAAGGGGAAGAAGTCGGCGTCCTTGCCGATGGTGCGGTGGAACTGGTCGTGGGCGACGCCGGCCACGAAGTCGCCCTCGTAGACCATGCCCGCCTGGGGCTCGGGCCCGAAGACCTTCTCGACGGAGCCGGGGAAGTCGATGTTGAGCGCGTCCTTGGCGCCGCCTGCGACGAGCTGCTTGTCCTTGAACAGCTTGCCGAGGGTGGTGAGCGTCTTCACCACGCTCGGGTCGGTCCACTTGAGCTTGTGGGCGGCCAGGGCGTCGTACTTCTCGGGGCCCGCCTGCGAGAGGTAGACGTTCTCGAACCAGTCGGTGAGGGTCCACCCGTCCTGTCCGGCGACGGCGAAGGCGGAGAGTCCGGAGTCGGAGATGGTGTGCCCGGTCTTCAGCATCTCGTCGTAGGTCTTCGGCGGCTTGACGCCCGCCTGGGCGAAGGCGTCGGGGCTGTACCAGACGGTGGACTTGTGGGCGGCCTTGAAGTAGAGGCCGTAGAGGGTGCCGTCGACGCTGCCGTACTCCTTCCAGACCGGGGCGAAGCCCGCGTCGACCGACTTCTCGGTGGTGGCGGACAGCGGCTTGAGCCAGCCCTTCTTCGCGAACTGCTGGAGCACGCCGACCTGCGGGACCATCACCACGTCGGGGGCGTTGCCGCCCTCGATCTTGCTGCCGACGACGGTGGAGACGTTGTCGCCGGTGGAGGTGAACCGGGTCTTGGCGCCGGTCTTGGCCGTGAAGGCGTCGAGCACCTTCTGGAAGTTCTTCTGCTCGCTGCCGGACCAGACACCGGCGACGGTGACGGTCTGGCCGGTGAGCGCCTTGTCGCCGCCCCCGGCGGAGACGGGCTTGTCGCCGCCGCACGCGGTCGCGCCGAGCGCGAGGACGAGGGCGGTGCAGCCGGTGAGCAGGGTGGTACGTCGTCGCATCATCGTTGATGCCCCTTCGAGGAGGTGGGTGTTGACGGCGGATCAGAGGTCGGCGAGCCACCAGGCGGCGGTGGAGCCGGGGAGTTCCCCGGCCGGGCAGGGGCCGCTGGCGAGCAGGGGGGTGCCCGGGACGGGCGCGGTCGTGGGCGCGGTGGAGAAGTTGACGGCGCAGACCAGGCCGTCGCCGCGGGTGAAGGCGAGCACGCCGGGCTCGGTGTCGAGCCACCGCAGCGTGCCGTCACCGTCGCCCAACTGCGGCAGCGATGCGCGCAGTTGGAGCCCATCACGGTAGAGGTGCCAGAAGGAGCGGGTGTCGGCGAGGGCGCGCTCGGTGGCGTACTCGGCGAAGTAGTCGGGCTGGGGCAGCCAGGTCCGGACGCCCTCGACGCCGGTGGTGAAGCCGAACGGGGACGCCTGTCCCGACCAGGGCAGCGGCACCCGGCAGCCGTCGCGGACCCGGGCGCGGCTGCCGGTGCGGTGGAAGACGGGGTCGGTGAGCACGTCGTCGGGCAGGTCGACGACCTCCGGCAGGCCCAGTTCCTCGCCCTGGTAGATGTACGCGGCGCCGGGCAGCGCGAGCATCAGCAGGGCGGCGGCGCGGGCACGGGCGGCGCCGAGTCCGCTGCCGCCGGGGGCGGGTTCGCCGTAGCGGGTGACGGTGCGGACCTGGTCGTGGTTGTTGAGGACCCAGGTGAGCGTGGAGCCGGTGCCCGCGATGTCCCGCATGGCCTCGGAGACGACCTTGCGGAAGGCGTCGGCGTCCCAGGGCGCGCCGAGCAGGTCGAAGAAGAAGGCCTGGTGGAGCTCGTCGGGGCGGACGTAGGCGGCGTGCTCGCGGGCGGTGGGCACGGAGACCTCGCCGACCAGGAGCCGTTCGCGGCCGTCGCGGGCGGTGTACTCCTCGCAGACGGCGCGCCAGCGGCGCCACACGTCGTGCACCTCGGGCTGGTTCCAGGCGAGCGGGTTGACCGAGTCGCGGGTGCGGGCGTCGGCCTCGGGGTCGTCGGAGTCGGGCAGCTCGGGGTGCTTGAAGAGTCCGGCGGCCACGTCGATGCGGAAGCCGTCCACGCCCCGGTCGAGCCAGAAGCGCAGGACCTCCTCGAACTCGGCGGGGATCTCGGGGTGGCGCCAGTTCCAGTCGGGCTGTTCGGGCGTGAACATGTGCAGGTACCACTGGCCGTCGTCGGTCCGGGTCCAGGCGGGGCCGCCGAACATGGCGTGCCAGTTGTTGGGCGGCTCGGCGCCGTCCGGGCCGCGTCCCTCGGCGAAGTGGAAGCGGGCGCGCTCCTGGCTGCCCGCGGGGGCGGCGAGGGCCGCGCGGAACCAGGGGTGCTCGCTGGAGCAGTGGTTGGGGACGACGTCGAGCAGGATCTTGAGGCCGAGCCGCCGGGCGTCGGCCATCAGCAGGTCGAACTCGGCGAGGTCGCCGAAGAGCGGGTCGACGTCGCGGTAGTCCGCCACGTCGTAGCCGTGGTCGTGCTGGGGCGACGGGTAGAAGGGGCTCAGCCAGACGCCGTCCACGCCGAGCTTCTTCAGATACGGCAGTCCCGTGCGGACTCCGGCGAGGTCGCCGACGCCGTCACCGGTGCTGTCCAGGAAGCTGCGGACGTACACCTGGTAGATCACCGCGTCGCGCCACCAGTGGTGCCTTTTCATACATGCATGTTAGGTAGCTGTTTCTTGGGGGTGTCAATGAGAAGAACGCACGGCGTCGCCAAGCAGGGCACACAAAAAGGAACTTACCGGGACAGAGAGAAGCGCTTCGATATGAGTGCGTTACTTAACAGGTAACTAGCGACTGGCCACGGCGTCGAGTTCCCGGGCCAGCCTGCGGACGGCGGCGGCCGGGGTCTGCCGACCGGTCAGCGCGTCGTGCACGACCGCCTGGACGACCAGGCTGACCTGGTCGTAGCGCGGGCTCTTGGGGCGCGGGGCGGCCGTGAGCACGGCGGTGCGCAGGGTCGGCAGATAGGGGAAGCGCCGGATCAGGTCCGGGTCCTGGTACAGCGCGGCGCGCACGGGTGGCAGCGCGCCCCGGGTGAGGACCTGGCGCTGGACGGCCTCGCTGGTGAAGTAGGCGATCAGCCGGGCCGCCGAATCGGGGTGCCGCGCATGGCTGTTGACGGCCAGGTTGGAGCCGCCGAGCACGCTGGTGCCGGGGCCGTGCGGGCCGGGCAGCGTCACCGCGCCGATCTTCCCGGCCACTTCGGAGCCCTTGGCGGAGGCGACGGCGTAGGGCCAGTTCCGCAGGAAGAGCAGGTGGCCGTCCTGGAACGCCTGCTTGGACTCCTCCTCCTTGTAGGTGAGGGCAGCCTTCGGTATCCAGCCCTCGCGCACGCCCCGGGCCAGGAAGCCGATGCCCTCGCGGGCGGCGTCGGAGTTCACGGTGACGCGGGTGCCCTCGCCGCCGAGGATGGAGCCGCCGGCCGAGTACACCGCCTCTGCCGCGTTGACGGTCAGCCCCTCGTAGGGCAGGAACTGGCCCGCGTAGCCGTCGAGTCCGTACTTCGGGGCGATGGTGCGGGCGTCGTGCTCGAGGTCGGCCCAGGTGCGCGGGGGCGGCACGCCCTCCTTGTCGAGTACGTCCTTGCGGTAGAGCAGCAGCCCGGCGTTGGTGACGTACGGGACCGCGTACAGCCGCCCCTCGTAGGTGGCCGTGTCGACGACCGGGGGCAGGAAGGTCTTCAGCGGGAAGCGGGCCGGGGGCAGCGGGCGTATCCAGCCCGCCGCCGCGAACTCGGAGGTCCAGTTGACGTCGATGTTGAGGACGTCGAAGCGGCCACGGTCGCCGCCGCGCAGGTCGGTGGTCATCTGCGCATGGGTCTCGTCGGCGGAGTCCGGGAGTTCGACCAGGGTGACGCGCTCGGCGGGGTGGGTACGGTTCCAGCCCGCGAGCAGCGGGCCGAGGTAGCCGGTGAGGTCGCCCGCGGTGGCCAGGGTGAGCGGTCCGCGCCCGTCTCCGCCGTCGGCGCGGGCCCCGGAGGACACGCATCCGGCCAGCACCACGGCGAGAACGAGAAGCCCCCTACCGGCGGCCTGCGTCCACCGCATAGGTTCCTCCCCGTGCACCCCACGCGCCCCGGGCCTCATCGCCCGGGACCGAGCCATGTATACCTGTTAGGTATGCGCGATACTAGGGGGTGGAGCACATTCGGCGGACAGGAGGACAGCACGAGTGCGTCTGCCCCTCCTGGCACTCCTCGCGCGCGGCCCCGCCCACGGCTACGAGCTGAAACAGGACCTTGAGCAACTGCTGGGCTCCGCGTACCCTCAGCCGAACGTCGGGCAGATCTATGTGACCCTCGGGCGCCTGGAGAAGTCGGGGCTGATCGCGGGCGAGGACGTCGAGCAGTCCGGCCGTCCGAACAAGAAGGTCTACCGCCTCACCGACGCCGGACGTGAGGCGCTGCACGTCTGGTTCGAGGAGACCGAGGGCGAACCCCGGGTGCGGGACGAGTTCTTCATGAAGCTCGCGCTGGCTCCCAGGACCGGCCTCGCCGACCAGATCGACCTCATCAACCGGCAGCGGCGCCGCTATCTGAACACCATGCGGGACCTGTCACGTCTTGCGGCGGCCGAGGACCGGGACAACCGCGTCGCCCAGTTGCTCATCGAGGGCGCGATGCTGCATCTCCAGGCGGACCTCGACTGGCTGGAGCGCTGCCAGGAGGAACTGGAGGGGCCGGAGTGAGCGAGAAGCCGCCGCCCGTGCTGCGGGCCGTGGGTCTGGAGAAGACCCATCACGGCGAGGGCGCCCCGGTGCGGGCCGTGCGCGGGGTCGATCTGACCGTGGAGCGCGGCGAGTTCGTGGCCGTCACCGGGCCCTCCGGCGCGGGCAAGTCCACGCTGCTGCATCTGCTCGGCGGCCTCCAGCGCCCCGACGCGGGCAGCATCCTGCTCGACGGCCGCCCGACGGACTCCTTCACCGAGGCGCGCTGGGCGGTGGAGCGCCGTAGATCCATCGGCATCGTCTTCCAGTTCTTCAACCTGGTCTCGAACCTGTCGGTCGCGGACAACGTGGAGCTGCCCGCGCTGCTCGCGGGCGTTCCCCCGAAGCGCGCCCGCGCCGAGCGCGAGGCACTGCTGGCCGAGCTGGGTCTCACCGGCAAGGAGCGCGCGATGCCCCGCGAGCTGTCCGGCGGCGAGCAGCAGCGGGTCGCGCTGGCCCGCGCGCTGGTCAACCACCCTCCGCTGCTGCTCGCCGACGAGCCCGCGGGCAGTCTCGACAGCAAGGGCACCCGCGAGGTGATGCGGTTGCTGACCCGCTTCCACGCGCGCGGCCAGAGCATCGTCCTGGTCACGCACGACGCCCGCCTCGCCAGCGCGGCGGACCGCGTGATCAGTTTCTTCGACGGCCGCGTCGCCGACGACGCGGTCCTCGCGGGCACCCCCTCCCCGAGGTCCGGCACCTCGGGCGTGCTGGAACTGAGGGACTGAGCGCCGTGCACGACCGTCCTGCCGTCACGAGGAGCTGAGCCCGTGCGTGCCACCCTGCGCTGGGCCCACTCCGATCTGCGCGCGCACCGCGGCGAGGCGCTGTTCCTGTCCCTCGCCACCGCCGGGATCGTCGCCTCCCTGCTCCTTGCCGCCGCCCTGTTCGGCTACGCCACCAACCCCTGGCAGCGGATCTTCACCCAGGCCCGCGGCGCACATGTCTGGCTGCACACCGCGCCCTCCGCCGACGCCGCCCGGCTCGCCGGTCTGGACGGCGTGCGCGCGGTCGCCGGGCCGTACGCCACCGAGGCCGCCACCGTCTCCTGCCGGGGCACCCGGGCCTCGGTGGAGCTGCGCGCCACCGTGCGTCCACCGTCCGTGGGACGCCCGTTGCTCACCGCCGGGCACTGGCTCGATGCCGCCCGGCCGGACGGCGTGGTCCTGGAGAGCGGCCTGGCCCGCGCCCTGCTGGCCGAGCCCGGCGACACCCTCACCCTGCCCGGCACCACCCGCACCCTGACCGTGGAAGGCATCGCCGACAGCGCGGAGCCCCGCTACAGCGCGGGCGAACAGCCGGGCCTGGTCTGGGCGCTGCCCTCCGCCGTGCGCGCCCCCGGCTACCAGGTCACCGGGCTGCGCCTGGCCGACCCCGCCGACACCGACTACGCCGTCCAGCGCGCGGTGACCCGGCTGGGCGCGGGCGCGGTCGGGGAGGTCTCCACCTGGCAGCAGGCGCGGGCCCAGGCACAGGGCGACAACCGGCTGCTCGGCCAGGTGCTCGGGGCGTTCGGGCTCGGCGCGCTGGCCGCCGCCGGATTCGCGGTGCACGGGGCGATCGGCACCCGCATCCGGGGGCATCTGCGGGACATCTCGGTGCTGAAGGCGATCGGGTTCACGCCCGCGCAGGTCGTACGGGTCTTCCTGCTCCAGCATCTGGCGTACGCCGTGCTCGGCGCCGTGGTCGCGGCCGCGCTCATCGAGGGGCTCGGCGCGCGGGTTCCGGGGCGGCTCGGTGACGCGGTGGGCGTGTGGCAGGGGCTGCCGGGGCACACCCTGGCGCTGTCGGCCGTCCCCGTCGGCACGGTACTGCTCATCGGCCTGACCACCGGACTCGCCGCCTGGCGCGCGGGGCGGGTGCCGCCGGTCCCGGTGCCCCGGCCGGCCGGGCCCTCGGGCGCCGGGCTGACCGAGGTGGCCCGACGAGCGCTGGGGCTACGGCTGCCCGCCGCGCTGGTCCTCGGCTGCCACCGCGCCTTCGCCGGGCGCGGCCGCTCCTCCGCCGCGCTGGCCCGGCTGACGCTTCCGCTGCTGCTCATGGTGGTCGCGCTGAGCGCCTGGACCACCATCGACCGCTTCCACACCGAACCCTCCCGCGTGGGCCTGCCCGCCGCGCTCACCGTCCGCGCCGACGACGCACTGAGCGACCAGCGGATACGGCAGCTGCTGGCGGCCGACCCGCGGATCGCCGAGGCGTACCCGGGTGTGGAGCTGGCCGCGCTGGTGCCCGGGCAGACCGGCACCATCGCCCTGCGCGGTCTCGGCACGCGCGAACGCCCATACCCCTACGCCCTCGTCGAGGGACGGCGCGCGCACGGGCCCGACGAGGCGGTGGCGGGCCAGGGCCTCCTCGACCTGCTGCACGTCCGGGTGGGCGACTGGGTCCGCATAACGGTCGGCGACCAGCCGCAGATCCTGCACATCGTGGGCCGCGCCCTCGAACCGCAGAACGGCGGCCGCACGGTGACGACCTCCCTCGACACCCTCCGCGAGAACGACCCCACGCTCTCCCCCGCCTTCTACCAACTCCGGATGCGCCCCGGCGCCGACCCCGCAAAGGTCGCCGCCGCGCTTACCTCGGCGGGCGGCGGCCACCTCGACGTGCACACCGTCACCAACCCCGCCGACGGTCTCTCCCCCCTGCGCGCGGTGGTCGCGGGCCTGATCGCCGTGCTCGCCCTCGTCGGTCTGGTCGAACTCCTCACCGCCATCGGCGGCACCGTCCGCGAGGGCGAACGAGACGTGCTCGCCCTGCGCGCCATCGGCATGTCCCCCCGCCAGATCACCGCGATCACCGTCACCTCGATCAGTTGCACAGCCCTGGCGGCAGCCCTCGCCGCCACCGCCCTCGGCCTCCCCCTGGCCCAACGCCTGATCAACGCCCAGGCCAACTCCACCGGCATCGGCACCGGCCTGGCCCGCGTCCCCTCCCCCGGCCTCCTGCTCGTGGTCGGCGCGGGCGCGGTGCTGGGCGCGGCGGCCCTGGCCGCACTGCCCGCCGCCCGGTCGGCCCGCGGCCGACCGGCGGACACGATGAGCGCGGTGGGGTGACTCCCTGACGCCGGGGACGAACGGCGGGGGCAGCCCCGGCGGCAGACCCGGCAGACCCGGCAGACCCGGTAGCCCTGGGCAGCCCCAGGCACGGACCGAGGTCAGACCTGGTCGCGCAGGGCAGGGTGGCAGACCCGAGGGGCCGGCGACCAGACCCGGCAGCCCCCGACGGGCGGGACACGGGGACCGGCCCGGGGCCCGGGAGGCAGCCCCGGGGGCAGGGGCCTCGGGGCTGCGCCTGGCGTCAGCCTCGGCCGCGCATCTCGCGGTACTCGGTCACCAGCGCCTTGGTGGACGGGTCGAGACCGGGGACCTCGGCGCCCTCGGTGAGGGCGGGTTCGATCCGCTTGGCGAGGACCTTGCCGAGTTCGACGCCCCACTGGTCGAAGGAGTCGATGTTCCAGATCGCGCCCTGGACGAACACCTTGTGCTCGTAGAGGGCGATGAGCTGGCCGAGGACCGAGGGGGTCAGCTCCGGGGCAAGGATGGTGGTGGTCGGGCGGTCGCCCTGGAAGGTCTTGGCCGCGACGAGTTCCTCCGGCACCCCTTCCGCCCGGACCTCCTCCGCCGTCTTGCCGAAGGCGAGTGCCTGGGTCTGGGCGAAGAAGTTGGCCATCAGCAGGTCGTGCTGGCCCTTGAGCGCGTCGCTCAACTCCTCGACCGGACGCGCGAACCCGATGAAGTCCGCCGGGATCAGCTTCGTGCCCTGGTGGATCAACTGGTAGTACGC
>NZ_JBSGAH010000036.1:0-34340 GCF_053600675.1 Streptomyces sp. NPDC005004 | reverse complement strand
AGATCTTCCGCAGATCCCGCATCAGCCCCATCCGCATGACCGTCATCGCAAAAGCCGTCCTCACCCTGGAGAGGCAACGCTGAAAACGCTCAGTGGACGCCGTCGAGTCCGGTGCACTGGTCGGCGAAGAGGCCCTGGACCTCCCCCCTGCCCTCCAGCTCCATACCGAGTTCCACGAAGAACGCGATGGCGGCGTCCATGTCCTCGACGACGATGCCGACGTTGTCCATCCGCTGAATCGCCACGCGGGCTCCTCCCTTTTTCCGGTGGCCGTGCCTCATGTGGAACGTATCCCCGGACGGAGCGGGTGGATGGCCCGGCGCCGGCCCGGCATCCTCGTCCGGGACGGCGGGCGAGGACCGATCGGACGGGGATCATGCGGAGCGGCGCGCAATGGCCGGACAAGCCGCTGCGCGCCGCGAGGAGTATCCGCGGGCGACCGGCTTCACCGGTCACTCCGTGACAGGGGTCAGTGGTGGCCGTGGTCGCCCTGGTGCTGGCCGCCCGTCTGACCGCCCTGGCCCTGGCCGTTCTGCCCCTGCCCGTTCTGGCCGTTCTGGCCGCTCGGGCCGTTCTGCCCCTGGCTGCCGCCCTGACCGGCCTGCCCGTTCTGGCCGTTCTGGCCCTGGCTGCCGCCCTGACCGGTCTGCCCGCTCTGGCCGCTCTGGCCGTTCTGGCCCTGGCTGCTGCCCTGACCGGACTGGCCCCCGTGGCTGTTCTGACCCGGGTTGCCACCCTGGCCGTTCCGGCCGCCGTGGTGCTGGCCGCCGCCCTGACCGGTGTGCCCCTGGTGGTTGCCGTGGCCGCCCTGGCTGCCACCTCGGGGACCTCCGCCGAGACCGCCGTGGTGCGACCCGTCGTGGCCCCGGTCGTGATGCCCAAGGAGGTCACCGAGGTGCCAGCCGCCCCAGCCGTGGTGGCGACGGCCACCCCAGGAGGCGTCGTCGACGAACCGGCCGCGGTCGTTGCGGAGGGTGGCGGTGTCCGAGTCGTTGTCCCAGACGTAGTCGCGACGGTCCTGGTAGACGTCGCGGTAGGTGTCCCGGCCGATGCCCGTGTGGACGCGGACGGTGGAGCTCCCGCCCAGGCGGTAGTGGCGGAAGGTGTAGGTGTGACCGTCCTCGCTCGACAGGGTCCACCCGCTCAGGTTCACGCTCCGGCGAGAGGTGTTGGTGATGTCGATCCACTCCCGGTTCAGGGAGTAGTTGGAGCCGTTGTCGAAGCCCGGGGAGTCGTACTGCACATCGCTGATCACCACACCCGAGCGGTACGGAGCTGCCTGGTGGTGGATGGTCTGGGCGGAGGCCGGCAGCGCGGCCGCACCGAGTGCGGCACCCGTGGCGAGGGACGCGGCCGCAATGCGGGAGATCGAACGAGAAGACATCAACAGTGCTCCCCTTGGGGTACGAGCCCGGTCCCGACCAGCGTGAACAGGCCAGGAGCGGACAGTGTGCGAATCCCGGCCGGTGCCGAGGACCCATAGCTTGTCCCCTCGCCCGCCCTGAAGCGAGATGCACCGTTTCGTGTTGCCGTATACGGATATTTCCGTGACGGTCGCCTGTAGCGCTCAACCAACCCCGCGGGCGCCAACACCCCGTTCGCGGGCGTATGCATCCATCCCGTGATCACCGCGATGGGAGCGGTTTCCGGCCATGAGGGGCGCCGCCGGACCGACGGGCCGGTTCCGGCGAAAGACCCTTTCGGCGCGTAACGGGAAAATACGAATTCATTGACGTGAGGGGCACTCAGTAGCGAGACCCGCCCGCGTTGCGGCGGGGAGCGGCACCCCTTGGCCGGGGCGGTGAAGACCGTGGAATCCCAGCGCCGGGTCGCGGGGCCGGGAGGGCGCCCCTGTACCGTCCACGGCCCCTCGGAAGGCCGCCCGCTCCCACCCCGGCGCGGTCTGATTGCCAAGCGGTGCCCCGTGTGACAGCTTGGCCGGGAGCCCCGAAGAGGGAGCTTCCGGACGAGGGGTGCCGTACCCGGTGTGCGACAAGACGGCCCGCGGGAGGCTGTCGTGGCGTGGCTCGTTCTTGCCGTATCGGGTGTGCTGGAGGCCGTCTGGGCCACCGCGCTGGGGAAGTCCGAGGGGTTCAGCCGGCTCGTACCGTCGCTGGTCTTCGTCGTGGCGCTGGCCGCGAGCATGGGAGGGCTGGCGTACGCGACGCGCGACCTGCCGGTCGGCACGTCCTACGCGGTGTGGGTGGGGATCGGGGCGGTCCTCACCGTGCTGTACGCGATGCTGACCGGGGGCGAGTCGGTGAGTGTGCCGAAGGTGGTGTTCCTGGCGCTGATCGTGGGCAGCGTGATCGGGCTCAAGCTCACCCGTTGAGTAGGGTGGTCCGTCGTGGACTCGGGGGCGGAAAGCGCGATGGTGGCCGTTCCGTCGGGACGCGTGGTCCTGTCGGACCGGCGGACGCGGCGGAGTTGGCCGGTGGAGGTCGCGCCGTTCCTGATGTCGGCGGTCCCGGTGACGCAGGGGTGGTACGCAGAGCTCATCGGTGGGCGTCCGAGCAGCGTCCGGGGCGAGCGGCTGCCCGTCGAGGGCGTCTCGTGGTGGGACGCGGTCCGGTTCTGCAACGCGCTGTCCCGGCGCGAGGGGCTGCGCCCCGCCTACCGCCTCCCCGAGACCGGCACCGAAGCCGCCGACCCCGCCGCCCCCGACTGGGACACCACCGCCGACGGCTACCGCCTGCCCACCGAGGCCGAGTGGGAGCACGCCTGCCGCGCGGACACCACCGGACCGCGCTACGGCCCCCTCGGCGAAGTCGCCTGGTACCAGGGCAACTCCGGCGGCCGGCCGCACCCCGTCGGCGGCAAGCGGCCCAACACCTGGGGCCTGCACGACATGCTGGGCAACGTCTGGGACTGGTGCTGGGACGTCTACGACCCCGAGGTGTACGGCACCTACCGCGTCCTGCGCGGCGGCGGCTGGGCCGACGAGCACTGGAGCTGTCGGGCATCGGTACGCCGACGCGGTCACCCGACCTTCCGGATCGACGACGTGGGCTTCCGCGTCGCGCGCTCCGCACCCCACCCCACGCTCGGCCGTGGCGGCCTGATTCCTCAGACGGACTCGATGGACGTCACGTCGTAACCCACCGTCGGGTGCGGCGCCAGGCCGCGGCACGTGAGCCGGTACGGTGCCGTGCGGCGGGCGTGGAGCCGGACGTCGAAGGCCGTGGGGCGGGGCGCGTGGAGTTCGACGCGGACGCGCCAGTCGTCGCCGTCGCGGGCGGTGCCGGTGACGGTGTAGGCGTGCCGGGCGGCGGGGCCGAAGCGCTGGAGGAGGGCGGCGACCGCGACCTGTTGCGGGGGAGCGAGGTCGGTGTAGCCACGGAGGTGGTCCGCCTGGACGCGGCCCGCCAGGTGTTCCTCGACCACACCGACCGCGGAGGCGGCGTCGAGGCAGCCGTAGTAGACGCCGTCGGGCAGGAGGACGACGTTGGCGGCGAACCGGTCGCCGCCGACGTGGGTGCATTCCCACACCAGGTTCGGCCATCGCTCGCTGAGCGCGCGGGCCACGGGGCGGCCGCGTACGGCGCAGCAGATGTCGTGCTGGCCGTGGACGCAGACCAGGACGACGGGCGGGTGGTCGAGTTGGCCGGGAGACCGGAGCGCGTCCGCGATCTCGGCCAGGTCCTCGTCGCGGGTCCAGGTGCCCCACCGCTGGCGGTAGGCGCCGGAGCGCTCGTAGTGCAGTACGGCCCACCGCCCGGGGGCGTCGGGTCGGGGACGGGCGAGGCGCCTGATCAGCAGGATCCGGGCCCGGACGGTGTGGGCGGCGGACCAGACGAGGTCCTTGACCTCAGGGACCAGGTCGAGGCCGTCGAAGCCGTTGGACGGCCAGGAGCCCCGGTACTCGACGAGCACCCAGACGGCGCCGCGCGGCGCCGTGCCCGCCATCGAGTCGCCGCGTATCCGGGCGGCGTCCGCGCAGAAGAAGCGGTCTGTGGTGGTCACCGGAGCGGCTACTGTCCGGCGGGCACCAGGACGCCCGCTCGCAGCAGCCTCTCGGCGAGCGCGAGGCCGAGGTCACCGGCCGTACGGACCTCGCCGTCGAGCAGGCGGCTCACCGCGGGCAGGTCGGTCTCCGGGAAGTCGAGCCAGCCGACGCGGGTCCGCAGGCGTGCCCCCTCCAGCCGGGCCTCCAGCGCCTCGCGCAGCCGCACCGGAGATTCGGGGTCGAGACACTCGACGGCGGCGAGCTGGGACAGCGGACCGAGGGGAGCGGGGCGGCCCTGGCCCCGCCTGTTCCGGTGGATCAGGGCAGTCGCATCGGCCTCGGCGACGGCTGCCGTGAGGCGCGCGCGGACCGTGCCGAGCGCCCGCTCCGCCCCGCCGACGCCCAGGGGCAGCGAGGCGCGCGTCTCCGGGTCCTCGCGCAACGCCGCCAGCGCGGCCTCGGCGAGCTGCTCGGCCAGGGCGTAGCGCGTCCACACATGGACGCCCAGCGTCAGATGGACCGACACCTCGCCCTTCGCGCGGGCGGCGTGCAGCCAGCCGCGCGGGAGGTAGAGCACGTCCCCGGGCTCCAGCACGGTGTCGATGTACGCGGGTCCCTTCGCGGCCTCGGCCACGGCGGCCCGGTGATCGGTCCACGGCTGCTCGCGCAGCGGGTCCGGGTGGACGGGCTCGTGCACGAGCCAGCGCTTGCTGCCCTGGATCTGGACGACGAAAACGTCGTGCACGTCGTAGTGCTCGTCGAAGCCCTGGTTCTGCGAGGGCGTGACGTAGGCGTTGGCCTGCACCGGGTGCCCCAGTTCCGCGCCGAGCGCCGCGCACAGGTCACCGACCGGCGCCCAGGTGCGGTGCAGTGCCTGGAGGACGAGCGTGGCGCCGTCCGCGAACAGCCGCCACAGCGCCGTGTCGTCGAGCTGGTCGGAGACGGTGGCGCCGACGCCGCCCGGCGAGGTGAAGGACGACTCGGGCACCACGGCGCCGTCCTTGGCGACGCGGAGGAAGGGCGTGCGCAGACCCCGGCGTGAGATCAGTTCGTCCACGGCACCGGCGCCGAACACGTCGGAGAAGTCGCTCGCGCCCCGGGTGAGCAGCGCGGTCCGTGACCAGACGTTCCGCGCGAAGTCCTCGAAGGCGAGCCCGGTCAGGCGGCGCTCCAGAATCCCGGCGCCCGTGGGGGAGGCGGGATTCCGGTAGCCGGCGCGGGAGTCGGTCAAGAGCCGGCGCTGCCGTCCGCGCCTCCGTCGTGCACTCCGGGCTCACCCGCGGCACCGCCGTCGGCGGGACCTTCGGCGCTGCCGTCCGCGCCGCCGTCGTGCACGCCCGGCTCCCCGGCCGCACCGCCGTCCGCCGGACCCTCGGCCCCGCCATCGGCACCACCGTCGTGCACGCCGGGCACTCCGGCAGCGCCACCGTCCGCCGGACCCTCGGCGCCGCCGTCCGCGCCTCCGTCGTGGACGCCGGGTCGACCCGCCGCGCCGCCGTCGGCGGGACCTTCGGCGCCGCCGTCCGCGCCTCCGTCGTGCACGCCCGGCTCGCCCGCCGCGCCGCCGTCCGCAGGGCCTTCGTGCTCGTTCGGATTCTTGGACATGGCCACAGTTCCTCCTCGGCATCGACATGGTGGGTGCCGCCCGCCGGTGGTGCCGCTCATGGCTCCCCGGCGGTGCGACGACCGCACTTCGACCACGGTCACCCAGAAACGGGCGGCCTGCATCCGGTGGCGGTCGTGCCCCGGCCGTCGCGGGCGGGGAGCACGGCGCCGTCGGCAGGACGGCGTCCGCCGGACACCGCCGGGTGCGTCACGTGTAGACCAGCAGGTAGTCGCATGTGCTCGTGCCGTCGTGGATCGACGTGTCGCTGTTGAGGACGTAGAAGGAGCCCGCGAAGCCGGAGGACGTCATCTTCGGGACCACGATCAGGGTCTGGTCCGCCATGTTCAGCGAGTTCGGGCGCACCACGTTCCGGTAGAGCAGGGTGAAGAGGTTGTCGCGGAGGTTGGGGAGCCGGAGGATGCGGTACACCCGGTCGCCGCTGCCCGCGGGACCCGAGACGGGCGCCTGGTTGGCCGGGTCAGCCCAGGACGAGGGCTGGGTGGCCATGCGGCCGTCCGCTTCGAGCTGCTGCAGCCGCCGCTGGGTGCTCTCCCGGATGGCGGCCATGTGAATGTGGAGCTGCTGGAGACGGCGGGCGCCCTGTGAGTTGATCCCCAGCCCGATGTACGGGGACTGCACGGGGACGTTTCCACCGCTCCGCGCGTTTTCCCATGCCTCGTGCCAGTAGTTAGGCGCGGCGTCGGTGTGGATAAACGGGCATTCGATACCGGTGATCCGGCAGGTGGGCAGCGTGAGATAGTTGTGCGTGTTTCTGGGCGCGCCGTGCAGAATGATGTAATTCGGGGTCATCACCAGGCAGTCGGGCTTGGGCTGCGGCGGCGGAGGCACGATTCCCTGCGTGCAGTACTGGACGTCGTGCCACAGCGGGTCGTCGTCGGTGGGGCTGCCGCAGATGCCCTGGAGCGAGACGGGCGGACAGGTCACGCCCCCTCCCGGCGGGGCGGTGGAGCACGAGGGATCGGGCGAGGGACCGCCGCCGAGCCCCTGGCCCGCCGCCGCGGGCGCGCTCACCGTCGCCGCCGCGCCGGTCAGCAGGACGGTGGCACCGACGGCGCCCGAGAGCGCGACGAATTGACGCCGGGGTACTTCGTCCGCGTTCTTCTGGTCGTTCACGCGTGCACTCCTGGAGTGAGAGAGGGGATTTCCGCCCCGGTTTTCCGATTCCCGCCGATCCGCTCACAGGGTAGGGACGCAAGAAGGTATTTCCCATCGGCTGAACGGGTTGGTGTCACGTGTTGCGCCATTGAGAGGAATTCCATTTGTTGTATGCGGCGGCTCGTGCGGTGGGGATCGCGCGGGTGGGAACCTTTTTCTCCGGTCGCCGGGAAAGTGCCGTCCGCGCACGTGCGTTACCGGGACACGTCGTCTTCGACCCGATGCGTCACGGCAGGCTGTTCCAGGACTGACGGCCGGGACCAACCAGGCGGTCGGACAGCTAACTTGGGCGCATGTCCCCGACGTTGCCCTCAGGGCTCCCGCCCGGCCGTCTTCTCCCCGCGGGGACCGCCGCGGTGTGGCTGTCAGACCGGCCGGTGGCCGACCCGGTGGCGGTGTGGGCACGCTGCGAGCGTGCGCGGGACGACACCGGGCTCTGGCCGCTGCTCATCGCCACGCCCGAAGTGCGGCCGGGGGAGACGGACCTGACGGCCGTCGGCACCCTGGATCTGAGCGGCGTGCTGGAGCGGAGCTGGCGCTCCTACCGGCGTGCTCAGGTGAAGTGGCTCGCGATGTCGGAAGGAGCCGGCTCCTCGGGAGAGGACCCCGGGGCGCCGTTCGACCACTGGCCCGGCCTCGCGGCAGGCGTCCCCGCCTCCCAAGGCGCCCCCCACTCCACCGCCCGCACCGCCCTCACCCGGCTCGTGACCGGCCCGTACCCCCTGACCGCACCCCACGTGGCCCTCGTTCCCGCCGCCCGCTCCGCCGACCTCCCCGCCGTCATCGGCTGGCAGGCGAAAGTCCCGCTGCCCTTCCTGTGCGCCTTGCTGCGCGGCTGGGAGGAGCGGTTCGGGGCGCGGGTCGTCGCCTTCGACCGGGAGACGATCCATGTCTCCGTGGCACGTCCGCCCGGGGACGCCGACCATGCCGCCCACCTCGCCCTGGAGCATGTACTGAGCGGCGCCGACAACGTCGGTGACGGCACCGTCCGGTACTCCGCCTACGCCGCGGGGCTCGTCGGTGCGCCTCTGTGGTCGTTCTCGTGGCACTGACCAGCGCCGTCCTCAGCGGTCGACGGGTGCCACGCAGTCCAGCCCCGTCTCGCGCAGGACGCGTGTCACCGTGTCGTCCAGGGTGCTGTCGGCGGGGACGACGGTCTCGATGCCGCTGGGGAGCAGGTCGCGTTCGCGGTACCACTCGCGCAGGTGGACGTCGGTGACCGCCGCCTGGAGCGCCGGGTCGGGCTTCGTCGCGTGGCGGAGCAGGGTCTCCTGGAGGGGGACGTCCAGGTAGTAGCAGCGGGTGACGCCCCGGTGGTCGCGCACGAGGTCCTCCAGCATCGTGGCGTACCGGTCGGCGTACAGGATGCCCTCCACGACCGTGTGGAACCCGGCGTCCAGGGCGTAGCGGGCCGTCATGCCGATCAGCCCGATGTTGGCCCCGCCCGGCCGGTCCCGCTCGCGCAGGACGACGCGGCGGAGGTTGTCCTGCGCGACCAGGGCCAGATTGCGGCCGAAGCGCTCGCGCACCCCGGCCGCGACCGACGACTTGCCCGAGGCGCTGTTCCCCCGCAGGACGATCAGCCGCGTCTGTTCGGTGCCCACCATCACGCGGGGCACGCTACCGGTCGGACTCCGGCCGCGTGTCCTGGTCGGCGCTTTGAACCGCGGCGTCCGGCGCCTCGGGGGGACGGGACTGGACGCGGAGGCGCGCCGCCGAGTGGCTCGGGTACGTCAACCTAGGGACGCGGCGTCGGCTGGGGCGGCACCTGGCCCCCGTCGCCGGCTCGCCGTCCGATGTGTGCCCGGAGCAACTCGATCGCGGGCTGGTGGTCGTAGTGCCGCGCTACGTCCAGGGGAGCCTGCCCGCCGGGATCGCACAGTTCCGGATCGGCGCCGAAGGCGAGCAGGATCGCCGTGGTGTGCACGGTCAGGGGTTCGCCCGACTGGAGCGCGCTGTCGCCCTCGACGTCGACGGCGTGCGTGAGCAGCGTGAGGTTGTCGTATGCCTCGTCCGGGTCGGCCCCGGAGGCGAGCAATCGGGCGAGGGTTTCGGCGTCCTGGTCCTCGACCGCCTGATGTGCGGGAGATCCGGCCCAGCCCAGAGGTTGGTTCACCGCGCCATTCCATCCCGGGAACGGGTGAGCGGTCCACTGAATTCGAGCGCCGCCCCGGTGAGCCAGGTGTGAGGACAACGGCGCTACCGACGCGCGGCCATGCGCATGCCGCTCTCCTCGATTACGTTGTACGCATCGTTCACATGCTGTGAAGCGACACCGAGCGATGTGCGCGGTGTCCACCTCACGGAGGCCCCCATGCCCCAGGCACCTGGCTCGTACCATCACGGCGATCTGCGCGCCGCCTGTCTGCGCGCGGCGCGGGAGCTGTTGGAGGAGGACGGGAGCGCCGGGCTGTCGTTGCGGGCGGTGGCGCGGCGGGCGGGGGTGTCGGCAACGGCGCCGTATCGCCACTACGCGGACCGCGAGGCGCTGCTCGCGGCCGTCGGGGCCGAGGGGTACCGGGAACTCGGCGCCCATCTGGCCGCAGCGCACCCCTCGCCCACCAGCGCCGACGACCTCGCCGAGATCGCCGTCGCCTACGTGCGTTTCGCCCTCGACCACCCCGCGCTGTTCCGCGTGATGTTCGCGGAACCCTGCGACCCGGCGAGCGAGGAGCGCCTCGAGGCGACCATCGCCATCTCGCAGTACGTGCGCGGCATCGTCCACGACGTGTTCCCGGACGCCGATCAGGACGCCCTGTCGACGGCGGTGTGGGCGCTCGTCCACGGGCTGGCCTTCCTCCATCTGGACGGCAAGCTGGACGCGTCCGTGCCCGAGGCGGTGGCCGAGCAGGTCCGCGCGGCCGTCCACGCCGTGCTCACCGCCACGCCGGAACGGGTCGAGGCGTAACAGGTCGCCCGTCAGGGCGTCCGCGCGCCCCCGCCGTCGGCCAACCGCTCCACTCGCTCCGCCCGCAGCGCGGAGCGCCGCAGCTTGCCCGCCGCACTGCGCAGCGGAGTCGTCACCAGCTCGATGGACCTCGGGCGTTTGTGGGGCGACAGCCGGGTGGCGAGGAAGGCGTCGATCTCCTCGGCAGTCGTCGGGCGGCCCTCCTCGATCTGGACGATGGCGTGGACACGGTTGCCGCGGTCCGGGTCCGGCAGGCCGATGACCGCGCCGGACAGGACGTGCGGATGCTCGGTGAGGGCCGCCTCGATCTCGGCGGGGTAGACGTTGACCCCGCCCACCAGGAGCATGTCCGAGCGGCGGTCGTGGAGATAGAGGTAACCGTCCGCGTCGAACTCCCCGACGTCGCCGAGGGTCGACCAGCCGTCCTCCTCCTCGGCCTCGGCGCCGATGTAGCGGAACGCGGGCGGCTTGCCCTCCGAGACGCGCATGAAGATCTCGCCGGGCACCCCGGGCTCGGTGACCGGCGAGCCGTCGAGCGCCACGATCTTGATCTCGCCCCAGGTGGTACGGCCCACCGAACCCCGGTGTGCCAGCCACACGGTCCCGGAGATCGTGCAGCCGGCCTGGGCCTCGGTCCCGGCGTACAGCTCCCAGACCCTCTCCGGGCCGAGCCAGTCGATCCACGCCTGCTTGGTCGCGGGCGGGCACGGCTCCGCGCAGTGCCACACCGAGACCAGCGAGGAGAGGTCGTAGCGCTCGCGGGTCTTCTCGGGCAGCGCCAGGACGCGCCGCATCATGGTCGGCACCAGATACACCCAGGTGATCGCGTACCGCTCGATGTCGGCCAGGACCCGTTCGGCGTCGAACCGCTCAAGGAGCGTGACCGTGCCGCCGTTGAACAGCGTCGTCATGGCCGTGGAGAAGGGCGCGTTGTGGTGCACCGGCGCGGTGACGAGCGACTGCTCGCCGGGCCTGAGCCCCCACGCCTCCATGTCGAAGGGGTTGAACACCCCCGCGGCCCCGGACAGGATGATCTTCGGCCTGCCGGTCGAACCGCCCGAGGTCGGCGCCTTCCACGAGGGACCGACCTCCGTCACGAGGCCGGCACCGTCGCCGCTCCCGCCGCCGAGACGGCGCAGTTCCGCGACCGTGGTCGCCTTGAACCGGCCGTCCCCCACCGGCGCGCCCTCCTCCAGACCGACCACCACCGCCGGGTCGGACAGCGCGAGGATCGCCTCCTCCTCGGGTCGTGCGAGCCGCGTCGACAGCGGCTGCGGTACGGCGCCGAGCTTGAGGCAGGCGAAGGCCGCGACGACGACGCCCACGCCGTTCGGCAGCATGAGCGGGACGATGCGCCCGCGCTCGACTCCCGACAGGCGCATTCCGCGCGCGACGTCAGCGCTCGCCCGGTACAACTCCCCCCAGGTGAGCTGCTCGTCGCCGGAGCGGACCGCTACGGCGTCGGGGCGCTCGGCCGCGTGTGCCTGCGGGATGTCACCGAGCGGGAACCCCGGTTCGGGGGTGAACATGGCGATCTCTCCTCGTCGTTCGGGAAGTTCGAGCGCTTCGGGGCCGTCGGTGGGCCCGGTGGGGCCGGTGCGTCCGAGGGCCCGCGGGCGCCGGCCGCTCACGCGTACAACTGGGTTCCGGGCAGCGTCTCCGGATCGGCCCGCACTTCCGCCGGGTTCGTCTCCGGCAGGAACCAGGCGCTGACGAAGGTGATCAGACCCATGAGCGCGATGTAGGCGGCGACCAGCGTGGTCGTCCCGGTCTTGGCGATGATGGTGGTCATCAGGATCGGGGTGCCGCCGCTGACGATGATGGCGGAGAGCTGGTAGGCCAGAGAGGCGCCGGAGTAGCGGACGTTGGGGGCGAACAGCTCACCGAGGAAGGCCGCCATCGGGCCGTAGGTCAGGCCCTGGAAGAGGAAGCCGACGGTGATCGCGACGAACACCAGGGGCGCCGACGCCGTGTCCACCAGCGCGAAGTAGGGGAACGCCCAGGCCGCGACGCCGAGTCCGCCGACGAGGATGAGGTTGCGCCGCCCGAACCGGTCCGACAGATGGCCCGCGCAGGGGAGGATGCCCGCCATCAGGGCCGAGCTGAGCAGGGTGACGGTCAGCAGGGAGTCGCGGTCCATGTGCAGCGTCGTCGTGCCGTAGCTGAGCAGGCCGGTGATGCTCACGTAGAAGAGGCTGTTCGTGGCGGAGAGGGTGCCGCAACCGAGCAGAATGGTCCGCCAGTTGCTGCGCACGGCCTCGGCGAGCGGAGCCCGGACCACGCGCGCCTCCGGGTTCTTGGTCGCCGCCTTCTGCAACTCGCGGAAGTCCGGAGTGTCTTCGACCTTGCGCTGGATGTGCAGCACGACGGGGAACATGACCGCGCTGAGCAGGAACGGGACGCGCCAGCCCCAGTCCAGGAACGTGTCGTTCGACACGACGGCGCCGGTCGTCGTGAAGATCAGGTTCACGATGATGACCGCGACCGGGACGCTCGTCTGGCCGAACGTGCCCGCGAAACCACGGCGTTTGGGGTGGGCCGACTCGGTGAGCAGCAGTGCGATGCCGCCCCACTGACCGCCCGCCGCCGCGCCCTGGGCGAACCTCAGCAGCACCAGCAGAGTCGGAGCGAGCACACCGACGCTCGCGGCGCTCGGCAGACAGCCGATGAGGAACGTCGCGGTCGCCATGCCGATCAGACACGCGACGACCGTGGGCTTGCGACCGTACTTGTCACCGAAGTGACCGGCGAGGAGCCCGCCGAGCGGCCGGGCCACGAAGCCCGCCCAGAAGGTGCTGAAGGACAGCAGTGTGCCCATGAAGGCGGAGGAGTGCGGGAAGAAGACGTGCGGGAAGACCAGGGCCGCCGCCGTGCCGTACAGAAAGAAGTCGTACCACTCGATCGAGCTGCCGATCAGGCCGGCCGCGAGCAGCTTCCAGCCGGTGCGACGCTCGGGTGCGGTGGTGGGGTCGGAGCCGTTGCCCTGGATCGGGGCCTGCGCGGAAGAGGCCATGGGGGCATCCCTCGGTTCTGGGTAGGGCTGCGACCTGCGTCACAGCTCTGTGTCGTGCGGTGAGAGTAGAGCTGAGCAAGCGCTTTGCAGGATGGGACGGGGATACACTCCTGGCGCTCCGACGGTGGAGGAAATCACCACCTCCGCCGCCCGTTTCCCGTGGAGGGCGACCGATGGCACGCACGGACTCCGACGCGCAGGACGCTCGCGCCCCCGCCCTCCCGAGCGATCAAGGCCGTAACGGCGATCACGGCGATCACGGCGAACTCGCCGCCTACCGCCTGCGCCGCGAGCGCGAGTTGAGCAGTCTGTACGCCACCGCTCGTTCGCTGGCCGTGCTCGGGGAGGTCGACGTGGTGCTGCCGTCGATCGTCAGGGAGGCGCATGAGCTGATCGGCAGCGACTTCGCGTATCTCTCGCTCCTGGACGCGGACGGTAACCTGATGCTCCGGGCCACGGCGGGCACCATCTCGCCGGAGTTCTCGTCCGCGCGGATGCCGCCGGGCGCAGGTCTGGGCGGGCGGGTGATCGAGACCAGGGCGCCGTACTGGGTCAGCGACTACCGCGCCGCCGACGGCCTCGACCACAGCTCCGCCTTCGATCGACTCGTCGCCGGCGAAGGGCTCGTGGCCCTGCTGGGCGTACCGCTGCTGGTCGGGGACCGCGTGATCGGCGTCCTCTTCGCCGCCGACCGCACCGAGCGCCCCTTCGAGAAGGACGAGGTGGCCCTCCTCAGCGCCTTCGCGGACCACGCCGCCATCGCGCTGCACAACGCGCGGCTCTACGAGGAGAGCCGGGTGGCGCTGCGGCGGCTGCGGGACGCGTACCGCGTCATCGAGGACCAGGTCGCCACGATGGAACTGGCCGCGGCCGTGCACGAGGCGCTGACCCACGTGGTGCTGACGGGCGGCGGCCCCGGCGACATCGCGCAGTCGCTGGTGGACCACCTGGAGGGCGCGGTCACCATCCGGGACCGGGACGACAGGGTCGTCGCGACGCGGTGCCCCGAAGCGGTGGCGCCGGGCGTCGACCCTTCACTGGAACGGGAATTGCTGGAGGAGGCCCGGCGGACCGGGCGCTGCGTCCACGGCGAGAGCGCCGACGGCACGGTCCTCAGCGTGGCGGCCATCCAGGCGGGCGGCAGCCATCTGGGCTCCCTGTCCCTGCGGCGGCGGGCGGCCACCGAGTCGGCGGACGTCCGGATGCTGGAGCGCTCCGCGCAGATCACGGGCCTGCTCGTGCTCATGCGCGACGCCCGTGTCGAGGCGGAGGAGCGGGTACGGGGCGAACTGCTCACGGAACTGCTCTCCCACCCTCCGCTGCACCCCGTCCACCCGGCCCTGCGCGACCGCGCGCTCGCCCGTGGGGTCGACGTCGACGGCCTCGACGTCCTCGTCGCGGCCGACTGCCCGGGGCGGCCCGGCGCCGACATCGTCCGCGAGCTGCACGCCGCCTCAGCCGAGTGGTCCGGACTCGCGGGCGAGTACCTGGGCCGGGCGACCCTGCTGCTGCACACGGACGACCCGGAGGCGGTGGCCGACACCCTCCACCACCGGCTGCGCCGCCGCCTCGGTGCCCCCACCCTCGTGGTCGCCGACCGTGTCACCGGCCAGGACCGCGCCCGCTCCTTCACCCTGGCCCAGCGCTGCCTCGACGTCATGCGCTGCCTCGGCGACACCGACCGCGGCTCCACCACCCGCCGCTACGCCATGTACGCCCTCGTCTTCGACCCCCGGCGCGCCCACGAACTCGAGGGCTTCGTCACCGACACCCTCGGCCCCCTCCTCGACTACGACCGGCGCCGCTCCACCGACCTCGTGGCCACCGCCGCCGCCTACTTCACCCACTCCGGCAACCTCAGCCGCACCGCCCGCGCCCTCCACGTCCACACGAACACCCTGCTGAAGCGGCTGGACCGCATCGGAGCGGTGCTGGGCGAGGACTGGCGCTCGGCGGACTCGGGGCTGCGGGTGCATCTCGCGGTGCGGTTGCACCAGTTGCGGCGGGTGCTGGACGGTCCGGTGGGGGAGGGGAGCTGACCGGGCGCGAGGAGCCGCACGGAAAACGCGTGCGGGCCCTCCCCGAGGCGGATCCGGAACTGGATCCCGATCCCCGGGAGGGCCCGGCACGGCACGGCGGTGCGGCGGTAGGGCTGCCGGCTCAGGTCAGCCCTGGTCGCCGCTCCTGGTTCCGCTCCGGCGTCGGGCCGCCGCGGGGCGGCCGGACTTCGCGGCGGGCTTGGCCGCGGGCTTCCCGCCGGTCCGGACGGCGGGCTTCGCCGTGGGCTTTCCGCCGGTGCGGCCGGTGGGCTTGGTCGCGGACTTCGCGCCCGTCCTGCCGCCGGTCTTGGCTGCGGTGCCGGCGCCGGTGCCGGTTGCGCCCTCGGCTCCCGTACGGCGGGCCGGCCGGCCGGTGGTGGCCTTGGCCGGGGACTGCGCGCCCGCCCTGGCGCCCCGGTTCCCGTCGGCGCCCCCGCTGCGGGACCTGCGGGAGGGGCGGCCGGACGACTTCGCCGCGGGCTGCTCCGGCTGCGCCGGTTCGAGGACGACGGCCACACCGGACGGCTCGCGCGCGCCGGTGATGGCGGTCAGCTCCGGCGCGGTCGAGGTGACCCGCGTCGTACGGGGGCGGATGCCCGCCGCCGACATGAGCTGGTTGACGTCGCGCTTCTGGTCGGGCAGGACCAGGGTGACCACGCTGCCGGAGCCGCCCGCGCGGGCGGTACGGCCGCCCCGGTGCAGGTAGTCCTTGTGATCGGTGGGGGGATCGACGTTGACGACGAGGTCGAGGTCGTCGACGTGGATGCCGCGCGCGGCCACGTTCGTCGCCACCAGCGCGGTGATCCGGCCGTCCTTGAACTGCTCCAGGGCGCGGTTGCGCTGCGGCTGGCTGCGGCCGCCGTGCAGGGCGGCCGCGCGTACGCCGACGGACAGCAGCCGCTTGGCGAGACGGTCGGCCGACCGCTTGGTGTCCAGGAAGAGGATGACCCGGCCGTCACGGGCCGCGATACGGGTCGTGACCGCCTTCTTGTCGGTCTCGTCCAGGAGGTGGAGGACGTGGTGCTCCATGGTGGACACGGCTCCGGCGGACGGGTCCACCGAGTGCACGACCGGGTCGTCCAGGAAGCGCTGCACCAGCCGGTCGATGTTCCGGTCCAGGGTGGCTGAGAAGAGCATGTGCTGACCGCCCGGGCGCACCCGCTGGATCACCTTGGTGATCTGCGGCAGGAAGCCCATGTCGGTCATCTGGTCGGCCTCGTCCAGCACCGTGATCCGTATGTCCTCGAGGACGCAGTCACCGCGTTCCACGAGGTCGTTCAGCCGGCCCGGGCACGCCACCAGCACCTCGACGCCGCGGCGGAGCGTGGCGGCCTGCTTGGTGATGGAGAGACCGCCGACGACGGTACCCATCCGCAGGTTGACCGCCGTCGCGTACGGGGTCAGCGCGTCCGTCACCTGCTGGGCCAGCTCACGGGTGGGCACCAGGACGAGCGCGAGGGGCGCCTTGGGCTGCGCCCGCAGCCCGGCCGTACGGGCCAGCACCGCGAGTCCGAAGGCGAGCGTCTTGCCGGAACCGGTACGGCCCCGACCCAGCAGGTCACGCCCGGCCAGCGCGTTGGGCAGCGCGGCGGCCTGGATGGGGAACGGGGTGGTCACGCCCTGCGCGGCCAGGCACTTCAGCAGCGCGGCCGGAAGCTCCATGTCGGCGAATTCCGCGACGGGCTCGAGCGCGGGCGTCCTGCTCTCCGGGAGCCGGAATTCTTGGGGCGGAGACGCGGGGGAGGAGGGGGCGGCGCGACGGGTCGGCTTCTGCGGCCTGCGGGACATGCGGTGTGTGTGCCTTCCTGGGAACAGCAAACCGGGGTTCGCACCGCGATGGTGCGAACCCCGGCGAGCGATGACGCGTCCGGCGATCAGGCGGGGACGATGTTCTCCGCCTGCGGGCCCTTCTGGCCCTGCGTGACGTCGAAGGACACGCGCTGGCCCTCCTGGAGCTCACGGAAGCCCTGCGTCGCGATGTTCGAGTAGTGGGCGAAGACGTCGGGGCCGCCACCGTCCTGCTCGATGAAGCCGAAGCCCTTCTCAGAGTTGAACCACTTCACGGTTCCCTGAGCCATGATTTTCTCCTTCTGGTAGGCAGAGGCCCCATCCGGAGACAACCGGTAAAACAACTAATGCGCCCGATGGATACATTCCCGTCAGGCGCACATAGGTTCATGGGTACCACAACTGCAACGCCTTAAAAGTACCACACATCCGCCCCGCGCGACACCCCACAGCCCTCCTGGCCTCGGAAATTCTCAGTCGAACCGGATGTGCCGGACCCCCGTCCACGCCCGCCGCAGCCGCCCCCGCAAGGCGCCGTCCCGGTCCGGGGCGAGCGGCAGCCCGGCGCTCGCTGCGACGCGCTCCGCGACCTCGGGCACCGTGAGCCGGTCGGTCCGCACCTGCTCCGCGAACTCCCCGCCGCGCAGCCGCTCCAGACAGAGATCGAGCTTGGCCAGGGCGAAACTCTCCCCGCGCAGCGCCGCCTTCTCGCCCGCGAGGAACCGGACGGCCCTCCCGAAGCCCCGCTCCCGCAACCGGCGCAGCACGGTCCGGCGCTCCGCCATCAGCGCGAAGTGCCGCACATCGTGCCCGCGTCCACGCAGCCGCCCGACCGTCTCCCGGAAATAGACGGGCTCCACGACCGTCATCGGCACGATCACCGTCCCGTCGTACCTTCCGAGGACGTGGTCCAGCACCTCGAACACCCCCTGCCGCCAGGCGCCGATGTCCTGGAAGTCGCCACGCAGCGACCGGGGCGTCATCCGGTGCAGCCCGAACCCGACGTGCTCGGGATCGCACACCACACTGTCCGCGAGCCGGCGATGAAGCTCATAGGCGGTCTGCGTCTTGCCGCTCCCGAAGGGACCGTTGAGCCACAGGAGCATGGAGCGACTTCAGGGGACGGAGGAGGGCGGGGCTCCTCGGTCCGCGGTGTGCTCCGGTTCGCGGGGGGCCGCCTCCGGTGCCGTGGCCGGCAGGCTCTGCTCCAGGTCGTCCAGCGCCCGGCGGGCCGTGGCGATGCGGGCGAGCAGATCAGTGGGGGTGGGGGTGTGGTCCGGTGCGGTGCGGGGTTCCGGGTGGCTCTGTTCCATTTCTCGGGCCTCCTCCAGAGAGGTCAGGACGACGCCGATCAGGACGTTGACCAGGACGAACGAGGCGAGGAGGACGTAGGAGGCGTAGTAGAGGAGGCTCCAGCGGGAGATCGCCAGTCCGGCGTGGACGGCGTCGCCGATGCCGTCCAGGGTCATCAGGAGGAAGAGGGTGAGGACGGCGCGGCCGATCGAGCCGTAGTGCTCGGGGTCGGCGCGGGCGAAGAAGACCCAGCCGACCATCGCGTACACGTAGAGCAGGAGCGCCCCGACGAGCAGGAAGCTCACCGTGCCGGGCAGGCTGCGGGCGACCGCGACCAGCACGATGCGCAGTTGGGGCAGGAAACGGGCGGTGCGCAGGACGCGCGCCAGGCGCAGCAGCCGCAGCACGGTGGTGTTCTCGCGGACGGCCGGCAGGAACGCGCTGAGGAGGACGGCCAGGTCGAAGAGGTTCCACGGGTCGCGGAAGAAGTCGCGGGGACGGTCGGCGTGGGCGCCCAGACGCAGCAGGATCTCCACCGTGAACCCGGCCACGCACGCGCGCTCCGCCAGGCGTAACGCGGTGTGCCACTCGGCGGCGAGGCCCGGATAGGTCTCCGCGCCGAGCAGTGCCGCGTTGGCCAGGATCAGCCCGACCACGCCGGCCGCGAACCAGCGCGCCCCGGTGACACGGCGGCACCATGAGGCGAGGGAGACCCGGGCGGGAACCGGCCGGATCGAGGGGGTGGTGCCGGTCATCCTGCTCTGTTCCTCCGTGCGGCGCGGTGATTCTCCGCCCCCCCTGCCGGCGATCCGGAGCGGACGGCGGGCTTGTGAGCGATCATGCTCTACGCAAGACTTCTACAGCAATGTAGATGTGAAGGGTGAGCCGGGTGTCCGCCACCCGCCCGGAGGGACGTGGAGAACGATGTTCGGCCTGAGTGAACTGGCGCTGGTTCTGCTGGTGTTCGCCGTGATCCTCGGCGTCAGGAAACTGCCGGAGCTGACCCGTGCCACGGGCAGGGCGGTCCGGATCTTCAAGAGCGAGGCGCGGGCCCTCAAGGCCCGGGGCGCCGGGTCGGGCCCGTCCTCCGGGAACGTCGTGGAGGGGAAGATCGTCGGACGCGGCGACGGGCCACGGTCCTGACCGCCGGCCGGGGCGGACGGGCGGGCGGAGCCGGAAGGGAGCGGACGTGAGCGACGAGCGGCGTCCCCGGCGGCGGGGACAGGGCGAGCTGGAAGGACTGGTGCTGTCGGCCCTGCGCGAGGCGCCCGCCCCCGCGTCGGTGGGCTGGGTCCAGGAGCGACTGGGCGGCGACCTCGCCTATACGACCGTGATCACCATCCTGACCCGGCTGCTCGCCAAGGGCGCGGTCACTCGCGAGCGCGCGGGCCGCTCCTTCGTCTGGACGCCGGTCTCGGACCAGGCGGGCCTCGCCGCGCACCGGATGCGCAAGGTGCTGGACGGCGAGAGCGACCGGGAAGCCGTGCTGTCCCGCTTCGTCACCTCGCTGGAGCCGGACGACGAACGCGTGCTGCGTCAACTGCTGGGCCGTCTGGGCCCGGAGGGAGAAGACTGAGGACCCATGGGAGTGTTCGTCCTCCTGCCGCTGGTGCTGCCCCTGACGGCGTGGCCGGTGGCGCGACTGGCCGAGCAGCGGCTCCATCCGCGCACCGCCAGTTGGCTGTTGAGCGTGACTGCCGCCGTGCTGGGCCTGTGCAGCACGGTGTGCCTCGCCCTCCTCATGGTCGTCGGCACCGCCCAGCTCCCGGGCAATCCACTGCCGGACGGCTGGTCCGACGACGAGGTGCGCGAGGCGGTGCCGTACGACGAGATCGCCGGCCAGGCCGCCATCCCCGCCCTGCTCGCCGTGGTCTCCGGCTGCGGGCGCCTGCTGTGGCGCCATCAGCGGCTGCGGCGACGGGCCGAGCGGAGTCTCGCCGGGCTGCCCCGCCGCACGGTCGCCGTGCTGCCCGATGACGCTGCCTACGCGTACGCCCTGCCGGAGCGCGGTCGGGACCGCGGGCGCGGGCGGGTGGTGGTGTCGACCGGGATGCTGTCCCGGCTGGCCCCGGCGGAGCGACGGGCCCTGTTCGCCCACGAGCGGGCACATCTGACGGCACGTCACCACAGGTTCCTGCTGGTCGTCCAACTCGCCGCCCGTGCGAACCCGTTCCTGTGCCCGCTGCGCACCGCGGTGTCCTACACCGTGGAGCGGTGGGCGGACGAGGAGGCGGCCGGGGCGGTGCGCAGCCGCCGTACGGTGGCGCGGGCCATCGGCAGGGCCGCGCTGATCGCGGGCGTCGCACCGGGGGTCGGACCGGGTCCCGCGCTGGCCGGATTCGCGATCCCCGGGCCCGTCCCGCGCCGGGTGGCGGCGCTGCTGCACCCGGCGCCCACCGCGCACGCGTGGCCGTCGCTGTTCACGGCCGTGGGCGTGGCGGTGTGGACGGCGGCGGCCGGGACGGCCGTCTCCGCGCTGTCCTCGGCCAATTCGGCGGTGACGCTGTTCCTCGTACTGAAGGCGGCCACCCCGCTGTAGGGGTGGCCGCCCGTGGCGCTTCGCGCCGTCAGAGGTCGAACTCGTGCGGCGGCAGGTCGAGGGTGTAGCACGCCTCGCGCACGACGGCCTGCTCGTCCTTGTCGAAGTTGCCGTCGGCGCCGCCGATCACGATGCCGATCTGGACGACGGCACGTGCCTCGGCGGGCTTCTTCTTCGCCTTGGCGACCTCCTGGAGCACGCTGACCTTGCCGAAGTCGAAGTCGGCGGTCAGCTTGTCGAGGTTGGCCTCGAACCGGCGCTGGAGGTCCAGTGCGTCGAAGTTCTGCAACACCTCGTTACCGGCGATGAGTTGCGCCACCCGGCGCCGCTCGGAGGGGTCCACCGTGCCGTCGGCGGCGGCCACCAGCGCGCACATCGCCATCGAGGCGTCACGGAAGGCGCCGCTCTTCAGGTCGTTCTTCTTCGCCACCAGTTGCGTCTGCATGGTGGCGGCGGATTCCTTGATGCGGTCCCACAGGGCCATGAGCACTCCAGTCTGTGAAGGTTGAGGAGCCGTGCCGTGCCCGGCCCCCGAGTGTCCCCCGTCGTAAGACGCTTACTCAGTCCTCTTCGTCGCCCTCGAAGAAGTCACCCACCTCGTCCACGACTTCGGCCGCGACCATCCCGCCCACGACACCGACGGCGAGACCCGCCGCGCCCGCCGCGATGGCGGTGCCCATCCCGGGGCCGGAGCGGTGGTGGCCGCCGTCGTGCCCGTACGCGTGCGCCTGGCCGTACGCGGGTCCGTGCCCGTGAGAGGGCTCGTGCCCGTACGGAGCGTCGTGGCCGTACGGTCCGGGAGCCCCGTACGACGCGCGCTGCTCGGAGAGCCGGTGGAACCAGCCGTCGACCACGGTGTTCCAGTCCGGCCGGTCCGCCTCGCCGTGCGAGACGGTGTAGCGGGCGAGCGCGTCGTGCCCGGCGGAGAGGAAGCCGCCGCGCTTGTCGGCCTCCAGGACGACTTCCACGCCGGCGGGGTCGGCGAGGAAGGTCAGCTCGAACTCCCGCACCTGGTGCGCGAACTGCGGAGCCGGGATCAGCTCGATCTCCTGGTAGAAGGGGAGTTGCTGGCCGGTGCCGCCGATGCGCCCCAACTCCAGGTCGGCCGAACGGAATCCGAAGCCGAGCTGACCCAGCGCCTCCAGGATCGCCTCCTGGACGGGCAGCGGGCGTACCGCGAGCGGGTCGAGGTCTCCCTTGTCCTTCGCCCCGGCGACGGCCAGTTCGGTCCGCACGCCGAGCACGATGCCAAGCGGCTGCCCGTACAGCTCGGTGACCGGCGTCTCCCAGGGCAGCGTCACGCTGAACGGCACGCTCCGGCTCTCGCCCTCGCGCAACCGGAAGCCGCCGCCCACCGTGAACCGGTCGAAGACGACCGCGCCCTCGCTCTCGCCGTGCTCGTGCTCTGCCTCGACGCGGGCCACCAGCTCCAGGGTGATGTGGTCGATGTCGAAGTCGGCCTTCCCGCCCCGGAGATGGACCTGCCCCGACAGCGTGCCGCCGGGCAGCGCGGGACCGGGGTCCAGCACCGTGTCCACGGTGGGCCCTCCCACACCGAGCGATCCGAGCAGCTTCTTGAACACCATCCGGCGTTCACTCCTTTACGTGCGAGTCACCCGCGTCACGGCGGTGACCACCGTTTTTTCTACAAGCCTGTAGAAGCATAGCGGCGGATACGGCCCGGGAGGCGAGGAACACGGTCTCAGGGCAGCATGTCCTCGATGAGGTCGGCGGCATGCCGGGTACCGCCCTCGGCCCGCGCCTCGGCGCTCAACCGCGCGCAGCGGCGGGCGACTTCGGGATCTCCGACCAGCTCGGCCAGGGCCGTCCGCAGCCGCTCGCCGGTGGCCTCGGCGGTGTCGATGCGACGGGCCACGCCCAGCTCCACGAGCCGGTCGGCGTTCGTGAACTGCTCGGCGCCCTGCGGCACGGCGATCATCGGCACCCCCGCCATCAGCCCCTCGCCGCAGCCGCCCATCCCGGCGTGCGTGACGAAGGCGTCCGCCTGCTCCAGGATCGCCCGCTGGGGCACCCAGGAGTGCACCTCCACGTTGGACGGGATGGCGCCGAGTTCCGCGGGGTCGGTGTACTTGCCGATCTGGAGGACGACGTGCCAGCCGGGCAACTCGCCGAAAGCGGCGAGGCATTGGCGGTAGAACTCGGGTTGACGCGTGAAGGCCGAGCCGAGCGAGACCAGCAGCACGTTCTCGGCGTCGGCGGGGCGGGTCCAGCGATCCGCCTCCGCGCCGAGGTCGAAGCAGGGACCGACGAACGTCACCACGCCGGTGTCGACCCGCTCGGCGTGCGGCTGCATCGCCCGGGAGATCAGCGCGAGGGCCCGCTTCGGACGGCCGGAGAAGGTGTCCACGTCGGTCGTGGACGCCCCGCACCCGGCGAGCCACCGCGCGAATCTCGCCTGGTACGCGTCGGCGCCCGGCAACTGCCGGATCTGCGGGGCGATCTCCTCGGCGTAGCCGTCCCAGGCCACATAGGTCGGGGAGAGCTGGAGGAGGGGACGGCCCTGCGACTCCGCGAGAGCGCGGGCGGCGTAGGCGCCGATGTCGTACAGATAGAGGTCGGCCGGGTCCGGGTCGTAGACGGCGCGCAGGCGGGGGAGTGCCTGGACCGCGTCGTCCAGGAAGAGGCTCATCGCGCCGACGGGGTCCTCGGGCCACTTGTTGTCGGCGACCGGCAACACCGAGGGGCAGGGCACCAGTTCGGCGCCGGTGGGGGTGATCAGGTCGGCCGCGGCGGGGTCGTTGGCGTACGTCACCCGGTGGCCCCGGGCGACCAGCTCGCGGATGATCTCCAGGCTCGGCAGGACATGGCTGACGGCAGGAATGCCGACCATCGCGATGTGGGCACGGCGACGGGACGCGGAAGGCGTGGGGAACACGGAGGCTCACTCGTTTCTACGGGAGGACAGGACACGGCGGGCCGGTGCGCGGGCCTCTTCGAGGGGGCGCACGACGACATGCCGGAGGAAGGCCGGGGCGCTGCCCGGATCGTTCAGCCGTAGATCGGAAGAAGCATGTCCGCGACCCTAGCCGCCCCCGCGCGGCGGGGCACCGCAATTTCCGGCGCGCCCCCGGGAAGCGCTTCACTCGACGCTGTACCGGAACCCCGTGCAACACCCTGTTCGCCGGAAACACCGTGAGCTACCGTCGGTAACACCTGTCGGCAGCGCTCGCCGGACTCCCCGGGCCGCGCCCGCAGCGCCCCACCATGCTCTGTCGCACCCCCATGCCCTCCCGCACCGTCAGCACCCCCTGACGAAAGGCAGCCATGGACCACCCCACCGCTCCCGCTTCCCCCACCGGCATCACCCGTCGCCGCGCCCTCACCGTGACCGGTGGAGTGCTCGCGGGCGCCGCGCTGGCCGCCCACGCGTTCCCCGCCTTCGCCGCCGAGTCGCAGGACGCCGACGCGATCGTCGTCGGCCACGGGCTCGCCGGACTCGTCGCCACGGCCGAACTCGCCGCCGCCGGACGCAAGGTGCTGCTCCTCGACCAGGAACCCGAGGCGAGCATCGGCGGCCAGGCGTTCTGGTCGTTCGGCGGGCTCTTCTTCGTGAACTCCGACGAACAGCGGCTCATGGGAGTCAAGGACAGCCAGGACCTGGCCTGGCAGGACTGGCTCGGCACCGCCGGTTTCGACCGGGACGTGGACGATCCCAAGGGGCAGGACCACTGGGCCTACAAGTGGGCCGAGGCGTATGTGGACTTCGCGTCCGGCGAGAAGAGGTCGTGGCTGTCCGGGCTCGGCGTGCAGTGGTTCCCCATCGTCGGCTGGGCCGAGCGCGGCGGCGGACTCGCGGACGGGCACGGCAACTCGGTGCCCCGCTTCCACGTCACCTGGGGGACCGGCCCGGCCGTCGTCGAGCCGTTCGAGAAGAAGGTGCGGGCGGCGGTCGCGGCCGGGAAGGTCACCTTCAAGTTCAGACACAGAGTCGACGGCATCGTCACGACCGGCGGCACGGTGACCGGTGTGCGCGGCGCGGTACTGGAGCCGAGCAGCGCGCCGCGGGGCACGCCCAGCTCCCGTACCGTCGTCGGCGACTTCGAGCTGCGCGCCCCGGTCGTGGTCGTCACCTCCGGGGGTATCGGCGCCAACCACGACCTGGTGCGCCAGAACTGGCCCACACGGCTCGGGACCCCACCGAAAACCATGATCACTGGTGTCCCCGCACATGTGGACGGGCGGATGCTCGCCATCACCGAGCGCGCGGGCGGCCGTGTCGTCAACCCCGACCGCATGTGGCACTACACCGAGGGCCTGCGCAACTACGCCCCCATCTGGCCCAACCATGGCATCCGCATCCTGCCCGGGCCGTCCTCCATGTGGTTCGACGCCACAGGCCGCCGCTTCGGCGCGCCCGACATCCCCGGCTACGACACCCTGCACACCCTCGGTTCGATCACCGCGAGCGGGTACGACTACTCGTGGTTCGTCACCACGCAGAAGATCATCGCCAAGGAGTTCGCGCTCTCCGGCTCCGAGCAGAACCCGGACCTCACCAACAAGAACGTCTGGCAGTTGCTCTCCCGGATCTGGCAGACCCCCGAGCCGATCGAAAAGTTCAAGAAGAACGGCGCGGACTTCGTGGTCGCGACGAACCTGCCCGACCTGGTCGCGGGCATGAACAAGCTCACCGGCGACAACCTGATCGACCTTGCGGACCTGAAGCGGCAGATCGAGGCCCGCGACCGCGAGATCGACAACCCGTACACCAAGGACACCCAGGTCATGGGCATCCGCAACGCCCTCACCTACATCGGCGACTCGCTCAGCAGGACCGCCTCCGCGCACAAGATCCTCGACCCCTCCGCCGGACCGCTGATCGCCGTGCGGCTGAACATCCTCACCCGCAAGACCCTCGGCGGACTCCAGACCGACCTCTCCGGGCGGGTGCTGAACGCCTCCGGCGAGCCGGTCCCCGGCCTGTACGCCGCCGGCGAGGTCGCGGGCTTCGGCGGCGGCGGGGTCCACGGCTACCGCTCCCTGGAGGGCACGTTCCTCGGCGGCTGCCTCTTCTCCGGCCGCCAGGCCGGGCGCGCGGCGGCCGCGGCGACGGCGACCTGAGGGCGGGCGGAGGTAACGGACCGGCCGAGGCGGGAGGCGTCGTACGCGGGCGCACGCGGGGTGTACGCGGCCCGGAGACCGATCCATCGCCGGACGAGCAGTCGACGAGGCACGTAAACATCTGTCGGTGTCAATGCCCCGTAAGCGTGGTTTTTGCGTGATCACGCTGACGGGGCGGGACAAGAAGCGGCGATTTGGCGACGACTCGGGGCATCACCGACCATTGTGCTCGGCCCCGTGCTCCGAGGACGTCAGTCCGCTGGTCCGCTCCGTGAGCCCGGTCGCCACCCGTCCCCGCTCCGGTCACGGCCGGTTCCCCGAGAGGTAACACCCAGCCATGCACGTCACCGGGACCGTCCCGCCGCCGGCGACGGCGGCCGAACCTGCCGGTTCCCCGGCCGGGGAACCGGCAGGCGGCGCGAGCAAGCACGCCCGCCGCTTCGGGCTCCCCGTCGCCACCGCCCTGGTCATGGGCAACATCATCGGCGGAGGCATCTTCCTGCTCCCCGCCTCCGTCGCCCCCTACGGCACGGTCAGCCTGCTCGCCCTCGGCGTCCTGACCGTCGGCGCCATCGCGCTCGCCCTGGTCTTCGGCCGCCTCGCCGAGCGCGACCCGCGCACCGGCGGCCCCTACGTCTACGCCCGCGAGGCGTTCGGCGACTTCGCGGGCTTCCTCGCGGCCTGGGCGTACTGGATCACCACCTGGGTGTCCAACGCCGCGCTCGCCGTCGCAGCCGTGGGCTACCTCGACGTACTGATCCCGGTCAGCCACCACCGCTGGACCGCGTGTCTCGCCGCCCTGGTCATCCAGTGGCTGCCGGCCCTCGCCAACTTCGCGGGCACCCGCTGGGTGGGCGCCGTGCAGCTGGTCTCCACCGTGCTGAAGTTCCTCCCGCTGCTGCTCGTCGCGGTCGGCGGCCTGTTCTTCTTCGACCCCCACAAGCTCGGCGCCTTCAACGCGGGCGGCGGCAGCGCGATCGGCGCCGTCTCCGCCTCCGCCGCCCTGCTGCTCTACTCCTACCTGGGCGTGGAGTCCGCCGCCGTCAGCGCGGGCGAGGTCCGCGACGCCCGCCGCAACGTGGGCCGCGCCACCGTCATCGGCACCGTCGGCGCCGCGCTGGTCTACGTGCTCGGCACGGTGTCCGTCTTCGGCACCGTCTCCCACAGCCACCTGGTGAAGTCGACCGCGCCGTTCTCCGACGCCGTGAACGCGATGTTCGGCGGCACCTGGGGCGGCTGGGCCGTCGCCCTGGCCGCGCTGATCTCGATGACCGGCTGCCTCAACGGCTGGACCCTGCTCAGCGCGCAGACCCCGTACGCCGCCGCCCGCGACGGGCTCTTCCCGGCCGCCTTCACCCGGCGCCGCCGGGGCGTGCCGACCGTCGGCGTCGGCGTGACGGTCGTCCTGTCCTCGCTGCTCACCGTCTACAACTTCATGGCGGGCTCCGCGCACGTCTTCGAGGTCCTGGTCCTGGTCACCACCTTCACGGCGACCGTGCCGTATCTGCTGGCCACGGCCGCGCAGCTCTACCACCTCGCCTCCGGCCGCCGCGAGACCGTCGACAAGCGTCGTCTCGTCCGCGACGCCGTGATCGCCTCCGTCGCCGCCGGATTCTCGATCTGGCTGGTCGCGGGCGCGGGCTACGCGGCGGTCTACCAGGGCGTGCTGTTCCTCTTCGTCGGCATCCTCGTGTACGCCGTGATGGCGGGACGGCGGCGCCGGGCCGAGGTCTGACCGTATGACAGCCCGGCGGTCCCGGAAGGGGCCGCCGGGCTTTGTCGTACCGGCGAACTGCACAACCGGAGCGCCTCCCACCACTAGTCCCGGTGATCTTCCGCTGCGTAGCGTGGCACCCCGGACGGCGGGCCCACGGGGCGGAAGGCGGACAGCAAGGAGGCGGCGCCCGGAACCGGCGGCGCGGCTGCTCGCGGAGACCGCCGGGGAGACGGTGTCGAACCCGTAAATGTCCTTACAAAGTATTGACAGTGGCCCGTGCAGGGGCTTGTATCGCGGCCGACGCAACAGCAGTTCCCCTCCGTAGCACAGTGAGGTGCAGGCACGATGGACCGCTCTTCTCGCTCGCGTTCGCGCGGACTGGCCCAGGTCGTCGCGGTGGCCGCCGCGGCCGCCCTCACCCTCGCCGGCTGCTCCAGCAGCTCCGGCGGGAAGAAGGCCGAAGGGGGAGGGGCGGGCACCTCGGCGGGCAAGGCCGACACCCCCCGGATGAAGGTCGCGCTCATCACCCACCAGGGGCCCGGCGACACCTTCTGGGACATCGTCCGCAAGGGCGCCGAGGCCGCCGCGGCCAAGGACAACATCGAACTGAGCTACTCCGCCGACCCCAGCGCGGGCACCCAGGCCAACTTCGTGCAGAACGCCATCGACCGCAAGGTGGACGGCATCGCGGTGACCCTGGCCAAGCCCGGTGCCATGAAGGACGTCATAGCCAAGGCCGACGCCGCCAAGATCCCCGTCGTCGGCCTCAACTCCGGCCTCGCCGACTGGAAGAAGCTCGGCCTCCTGCAGTTCTTCGGCCAGGACGAGTCGGTCGCGGGCGAGGCCCTCGGCAAGAAGCTCGACGAGGTCGGCGCCAAGAACGCCGTCTGCGTGATCCACGAACAGGGCAACGTCGGCCTCACCCAGCGCTGCGACGGCGTGAAGAAGACCTTCTCCGGCAAGCTCCAGACGCTCTACGTGACCGGCACCGACATGCCGTCCGTGAAGTCGACCATCACCGCCAAGCTCAAGCAGAACAAGTCCCTCGACTACGTCGTCACCCTCGGCGCCCCCTTCGCGCTGACAGCCGTTCAGTCCGTCGCCGACGCGGGCAGCAAGGCCAAGGTCGCCACCTTCGACCTCAACAAGGACCTCACCGGCGCCATCAGGAAGGGTACGATCCAGTTCGCGGTCGACCAGCAGCCCTACCTTCAGGGCTACCTGGCCGTCGACTCCCTGTGGCTGTACAAGAACAACGGCAACTACAGCGGCGGCGGTGAGCAGCCCGTGCTGACCGGGCCCGCCTTCGTGGACAAGTCCAACGTGGACCGGGTCGCGGCGTTCGCGGCGAAGGGCACGCGGTGATGAGCACCGCGTCGCAGGCGGGACCGGCGGCCGCGCCGCTGGCTCCCGGCCCCGCCCCGGCGGACGGCCGTACCACCCGCCGCCCCCTGGCGCTCCGGCTGCTGGCCCGCCCCGAGACGGGCGTCTTCCTCGGCGCCGCCGCCGTCTTCGTCTTCTTCCTGATCGCCGCGCCCTCGCTGCGCCAGGGCGACTCGATGGCCACGGTGCTCTACCAGTGCTCGACCATCGGCATCATGGCGCTCCCGGTCGCCCTCCTGATGATCGGCGGGGAGTTCGACCTGTCGTCGGGCGTCGCGGTGATCAGCTCCGCGCTCACCGCGAGCATGATCAGCTACCAGTTGACCGTGAACGTGTGGACCGGGGTGCTCGTCTCCCTCGTCCTCTCCCTCGCCATCGGCGCCTTCAACGGCTGGATGGTGGTCAGGACCAGGCTGCCCAGCTTCCTCGTCACCCTCGGCACGTTCCTGATCCTCCAGGGCGTCAACCTGGCGGTGACGAAGTTGGTCACCGGGAACGTCGCGACCGACGACGTCAGCGACATGGACGGCTTCTCCCAGGCCAAGGCGGTCTTCGCGTCCTCCGTCGACATCGGCGGGGTCCAGGTGAAGATCACCGTCTTCTACTGGCTGGCCTTCGCCGCGCTGGCCACCTGGGTGCTGCTGCGCACCAGGTACGGCAACTGGATCTTCGCGGTCGGCGGCAGCCAGGAGAGCGCCCGCGCGGTGGGCGTACGGGTCGACTTCACCAAGATCACGCTGTTCATGCTGGTGAGCTTCGGCGCCTGGTTCACCGGGATGCACAACCTGTTCTCCTTCAACACCGTGCAGTCCGGCGAGGGCGTCGGCCAGGAGCTGATCTACATCGCCGCGGCGGTCATCGGCGGCTGTCTGCTCACCGGCGGCTCCGGTTCCGCGATCGGGCCCGTTTTCGGCGCGTTCATGTTCGGCATGGTCAACCAGGGCATCGTCTTCGCGGGCTGGAACCCCGACTGGTTCAAGGCGTTCCTCGGCGTGATGCTGCTCGGCGCCGTCCTGATCAATCTGTGGGTCCAGCGCACGGCGACGCGGAGGTGAAGACGATGACCGGCCAAGACACCGCTCCGCTGGTGGAGTTGCGCGACGCGGGCAAGTCGTACGGCAATGTACGCGCCCTGCACGGGGTGGACCTGACGGTCGAGGCGGGCAGGGTCGCCTGCGTCCTCGGCGACAACGGCGCGGGCAAGTCCACCCTCATCAAAATCATCTCGGGGCTGCACCGGCACAGCGAGGGGCAATTCCTCGTGGACGGCGAGCCGGTGAGCTTCGACAGTCCCCGCGACGCCCTTGCCCAGGGCATCGCCGCCGTCTACCAGGACCTCGCCACCGTCCCCCTCATGCCGGTCTGGCGGAACTTCTTCCTCGGCTCCGAACTCACCAAGGGGCCCTGGCCGTTCCGCCGCCTGGACATCGCCGGGATGAAGGAGACCGCCGACCGCGAACTGCGGGCCATGGGCATCGCCCTGGACGATCTGGAACAGCCCATCGGCACGCTCTCCGGCGGCCAGCGCCAGTGCGTGGCCATCGCCCGCGCGGTCCACTTCGGTGCCCGCGTGCTCATCCTGGACGAGCCGACCGCCGCGCTCGGCGTCAAGCAGTCCGGTGTGGTGCTGAAGTACATCGCCGCCGCCCGGGAACGCGGGCTCGGCGTCATCTTCATCACCCACAATCCGCACCACGCCTACATGGTCGGCGACCACTTCAGCGTGCTGCGCCTCGGCACGCTCGAACTGAGCGCGGAGCGGGCGGACATCACGCTGGAGGAGCTGACGAACCACATGGCGGGCGGCGCGGAACTCGCCGCGCTGCGGCATGAACTGGCGCAGGTGCGCGGTGTGGACGTGGCGGGGCTGCCGGCGGAGGACGGGGTGCCGGCGTCGTCCGCGGACGCGTCGTCGGCCGGTTCGCCGGAGTCGGCCGGGGGCTCGTAGCGGGGCCTGACCGTGTGACGCCCGGGTGGCCCCGCGTGCGGGCGCCCGGGCGTCGTCGCGCGTCCCTCGCGCGTCCCTCGCGTGTCCCTCGCGTGTCCTCTCGTGTGTCCGGGGACCGCCGCACGCTGCCGGGAACCGCCGGGAGCGGGCGGGAACTGCCGGAGGCAGGTGGGCGTTATGACCGTTGACAGCGTTGTGACCGATGACAGGGGACGCCCGCGAGGGCGGCAGACGGGAGGACGGCATGACGCACCGCACCACACGGCTCCGGCACACGCCCCACGACACCGAGCGGGCGGACACCGAGCGCCACGACCGCTTCGGCGCGCTGCCCGAGCGGATACGCCCCGAGGACATGGTCGAGACCCGGCCCGCGACCACACCCGACCCGGCGCGCGACCGCTACCACGCGGACGAGTGGCTGGTGCGCTACTGCGGCTGAGCCGCCTCGGCCCGCACGGCACCGTGTGCGATCAGGCGAGGGACGGGGAGGTTCGGGCGGAGCGCGGTTCCTGGGGCTGATCGTGGACGGGCTGCGGGCCTGGACAAGGGCTTCGGACAGGTGAGTTCCACGGTGCCGGGCGGGTCCCGGCGCCGCAGCGCTCAAGCTGTACGGATCTCGTCCAGCGACACCGGCCGGTGCTCGCGCAGCGAGAGCGTGCACGCCTCGGCGATCCAGCCCGCCTCCAGCGCGTCCTCGACCGTGCAGGGGGAGGGGCGGGTGCCCGCCACGACCTCGGTGAAGGCGGTGAGTTCGGCGCGGTAGGCGGCGGCGAAGCGGTCCATGAAGAAGTCGTGCGGGGTGCCCTCGGGGAAGACGACGCCCGGCTCGGCCGAGCGGATCGGCAGCTTGTCGTCCAGGCCGACCGCGAGGGAGTCCGCGAAACCGTGCAACTCCATCCGCACGTCGTAACCGCGCGCGTTGTGACGTGAGTTGGAGACCGTCGCGAGCGTGCCGTCGTCCAGGGTGAGGACCGCGCCCGTGGTGTCGGCGTCGCCCGCCGCACGGATGTAGTCGGCGCCCCGGTTGCCGCCCACCGCGTAGACCTCGGTCACCTCGCGCCCGGTCACCCAGCGCAGGACGTCGAAGTCGTGCACGGAGCAGTCCCGGAAGATGCCGCCGGACCCGGCGATGTACGCGGCGGGCGGCGGCGCCGGGTCCAGGCCCACACACCGCACCGTGTGCAGCACGCCCAGTTCGCCCGAGCGGACGGCGGCCCGCGCGGCGGCGTACCCCGCGTCGAACCGGCGCTGATAGCCGATCTGCACGAGCACCCCGCTCTCCCGTACGTCCCGCAGCACCCCGAGGCCCTCCGCCATGGTGCGGGCGACCGGCTTCTCGCAGAAGACCGGCACGCCCGCCGCCGTCCCGGCCCGGACCAGCCCGGGGTGCGCGTCCGTGGCCGCAGCGATCACCAGTCCGTCCACCCCTGCGGCGAGCAGCGCCTCCGGCGAGTCCGCCACCTGCGCCCCGAACCGCTCGGCGGCCGCCTTGGTCGCGTCCGCGAGCGGGTCCGCGACGACCAGCGACTCGACGGCGTCCAGTGCGGACAGGGTCTCGGCGTGGAAGGCGCCGATGCGGCCGAGGCCGAGAATTCCGATGCGCATGTGCGGGTCTGCTCCTTGTCGGCGGGCGGTCTCTGTGTGGCGGCGCCATATGTCGGCGTATGACATGTGGGAGGGCGCCGGACGCGTGGGCGTCGAGGTGTGGGCTGCGCCTATGTGGTCGGCAGGTCGACCCACCCCCGGCTCTCGGCCGACTCCGCCATGGCGTCCAGCGCGGCGGCGGCGCGTACCGCGTCCGCGAGCGTCGCACCGAACGGCTCGCCCTCCGCGACCGAGCGCAGGAACCGGTACGCCTCGATGACCTTCAGATCGTCGTACCCCATGGCGTTGGCCGCGCCCGGCTGGAAGGCGGCGAACTCACCGTCGCCCGGCCCGACGTACACCGTGCTCACCGGCTGGTCCTGGTACGTCGTGCCCCGGCTGACGCGCAGCTCGTTCATCCGGCGGAAGTCCCAGAACACCGCACCCCGAGTGCCGTGCACCTCGAAGCCGTAGTTGTTCTGCTCGCCGACCGAGACCCGGCACGCCTCCAGGACCCCGCGCGCGCCCGAGGCGAAACGCAGCAGACAGCTGACGTAGTCCTCGTTCTCCACCGGACCCGGCTCGCCGCCGGAGGCCAGCGCGTGACCGGCGGTGGCTCCGGCCGGCCGGGCGCGCTCGGGCACGAAGACGGCCGTGTCGGCGGCGAGGGAGGCGATGTCGCCGACCAGGAAACGCGCCAGGTCGGCGCCGTGCGAGGCGAGGTCCCCGAGCACCCCGCTGCCGCCCCGGGCACGCTCGTAGCGCCAGGTCAGCGCGCCGTCCGGGTGCGCCGCGTAGTCGCTGAACAGGCGGACGCGCACATGAGTGACCGCGCCCAGCTCCCCGGCGGCGATCAGATCGCGGGCGGTCTCCACGGCGGGGGCGCAGCGGTAGTTGAAGCCGACCGCGCTCTGGACGCCGGCCTTGGCCACGGCGTCGGCCACCGCACGGGCGTCCTCGCCGCCCAGACCGACCGGCTTCTCGACCCAGACGTGCTTGCCCGCCTCCGCCATCGCCACGCCGATCTCGCGGTGCAGGAAGTTCGGCGCGGTGATGCTGACGGCCCGTACGCGCGGGTCGGCGGCGACCTCCCGCCAGTCGCGGGTGGCGGTCGCGAACCCGTACCGCTCGGCGGCCTCCTCGGCCCGCCCCGGCACCTCCTCGGCGACCGTCACCAGCTCCGGACGCAGCGGGAGTTGGGGAAAATGGTGGCGGACCCTGCCGTACGCCTGGGTGTGCACGCGTCCCATCCAGCCGAACCCGATGACGGCGATCCCCAGCGCATCCACCATGACAGCCCCTCGTCGGACCGGCTCACTCCTGTCGCGGCCACCTTTGTACGGACATGGCTGACGCGTCAACCGTCCGGCGCGGGCCTTTCTCGATCTTGTTGCCGTGGCGGCCGCAGTGACCGCCGGGGCGCGTGGTGCCGCCCGACTGCCCACCAGGGTGGCGGCCGCCGCACACCCGGGTGATCGTGAGAGACATGGCTGACAGCACGGTGGAGGCGGCATCCGGCGTACCGCAGCGGCGGCACGACACCCGCGAGGCCATCCTGTTCGGCGGGGTCTACGGCGCGGTCCTCGCCAGTTCCCTGGTCGCCGCCCTCACCCAGCACGGCCACACCTCCGCGGCCAGCCGCCGCTACGACGCCCTCTGGGTCCTCGTCACCGCCTTCGCGTCCGCCCTCGCCCACGGCTACGCCCACTACATCGCCGAACGCGGCCCCCGCCGCCGCTGGGCCACCCTCCGCGCCCTCGTCGACGAATGGCCGCTGGTCGCCGCCGTGCTCCCGACGGTGCTGCTGCTGGCCGGCGCGGGCTGGGGCTGGTGGCCGGCCGCCGAGGTCGAGGAGCCGGCGTTCGTCCTCAACATCGCCATCCTCTTCACCCTGGGCGCGGTCACAGCCCGAGGCTCCCGACGCGGCTGGCTCGCCGCGCTCATGATCGGCGTGGTGGACGCCCTCCTCGGCGTGATCGTGGTGGTGGCGAACGCGCTCATCAAGTAGGTGTGTTGTGACCACATAGGCGCGGACCACATGTCCCCGGGCTCCAAGCCCGCGAACCGCATGGCCCAGTCCCACGTGTTCTCGGGCCACATGTCCCCGGACCTCATGTGCGCGACCCCCATATCCCGCCCCCACATGGCCGCAGGCCATGGCATCCCCGCCGGTACGGTAGGGTTTGACCTGCGCGATCACGCGGAACCAACCCGCCTGTGAGCGCATCGGGACGTGGCGCAGCTTGGTAGCGCACTTGACTGGGGGTCAAGGGGTCGCAGGTTCAAATCCTGTCGTCCCGACTCGTGAGAGTCGC
>NZ_JBSGAH010000035.1:0-36257 GCF_053600675.1 Streptomyces sp. NPDC005004 | reverse complement strand
GACCTGGCTATCACCCATGCACACCCCTACGGCTCGGCCCCACCCTCGACCGCACGAACCTACTGGTCCTCGACCTTGACCAAACACATAGGGGCACCCCCCCGCACCAGACGCCGCGGGCTGATCCACGAAGATCGGAGAGACGCCCCCCAGGTCCCGGGCTCAGGCGTCCTGGTACGGGAAGCGCGCGAGGGGCGCCTCACCCGCGAAGAAGGTCTTGGCCCGCGCCAGCGCGTCGGTGTCCTTGCGTACGTCGCCGGGCGCGGTGCCGTTGCCGAGCAGGACGCCGCCGAAGCGCATCCCCATGTACGCGGCCGAGTTGTTGAGCGTGCCCACCAGCGGGTCGGCGACCGAGGGGTTCGCCCCCGCGAGCGCCGTCACGCCCCACAGGGTGCGCCCGGCCATGTGCTCCTTGAAGCCGAGCCCGGGGATGCGCAGCCAGGCCGACCAGTGGTCCAGGTAGTGCTTGGTGAGGTACGAGACGGAGTACCAGTAAAGTGGCGAGGCGATCACGACGTCCGTGGCCGCGAGGGTGGCGTCCAGCAGTCGCCCGGCCGCCGTGTCCGGAGCGGGCCGTACGTGGTCGCCGTCGTGCCGCAGATCGGCGAAGTCGGGCAGGCGCAGCTCGGACAGTCGCAGCCACTCCCGCTCCACGTCGGAGGGGAGCTGCTCGGCCGCGGCTCGGGCCAGGAACTCGGTGTTGCCCTCGGTGCGGGCGCTGCCCAGGACGAAGACGAAGCGGCGGTTCATGGTTCTCCCGGGGTGGTGGCGGGCGACTTCCCTGATATAGACGCAAGCATCTTATGCACGCGCACTTATTCCGTTCCGGCCTTTCCCGCGATCCGGCCCGCCGGGCTGATGCGAGGCTGTGACGCGCCGGTGACGGCCCGGCCGAGGAGCGCCGGGCACACTGGCAGGCAGGAGGCGTACGGCCGGATGGCGGCGCCGGGGGAGTGAGGAAACGATGTCCGGACTGAGTCTGGAGAAGAAGCGCGCGGTGTCGATCCCGGCGGCGCGGCATGAACTTGCCGAACCGATTCAGCAGACGACCGAGACCGTCCCACCGGCCAGCCGTTTCGACACCCTGGCCGAGGAAATCCTCTCCGGCTCCCTGACCGGCCCCCTCGCCCCGATCGCCGAGGCGATCCGCGACGGCCGCACCGCGGAAGCGGCGACCCTGACATCCCGGACCATCGCCCACGCGGCCCGCGTCCTGGGCCACCGCCACCCCGAAGTCCTGACTTTGGGTGAACTCACTGCCTACATCGCCTACTTGACCGGCGACGTCCGCCACGCCTGCGAACTCTCCCTCAACCTTGCCTACCGCCACCGCGAATCCGCCCACCCCACCGCGGCCTACGCCAACGTCCTCAGCGCGTCCGCCGCCTGGCGAGCGATTCCCGACCCGTCCGTGGCCCTCTCCCTGGGCCACAGCCTGACCAACCTCTGGACCCTCCTGCTGGCGGAGCCGGGCCCGGCGTCGACGGACGACCCGCACCTGCTGGACTCCGCCCGGGAACGCCTGCCGCGCCTGGCGGCGCGGGCGCGAGCTGCCGGGGGACCGGCTTAGACCTCCCGCGGCGGCACCGACAGCCAGTCCGCGTTCCGGAATGCCGGTGGGATCTCGTCCTCCGCGGGGTCGATGCCGAGGTGGTCCAGTTCGTCGTACCAGCGGTCGCGTTGGGAGTCGGGGAGGCGGTGGCCGCACCAGGGGCAGTAGGCGATGGTGAGGGTCGCGGTGCCGCCGTCGTGGATGATCAGGGCGTATTCCTGGAAGCGCGGGGTGAAGCCGATGAGGGTGTCGGGGCAGGTGAAGGGGTCGTCGTGGTGGGGGCAGCGGGTGTTGACCTGGGCGGTCATCGACTCGCAGCAGTGGTCGGTCATGGGCTCGGCTTTCCTGTGGACGCTCGCGTCGGCTAGCTGACGCAGAACTCGTTGCCTTCCGGGTCCGCCAGGACCACCCAGTCGCCCGCAGGTTCGGAGACCTCGCCCAGGACGCGGGCGCCGAGGGACTTCAGGCGGGTGATCTCCTCGGCGCGGTGGTCGGGGCCCGGGTGGAGGTCGATGTGGAGGCGGTTCTTCCCCGTCTTCGGTTCGGGGACGCGCTGGAAGAGGAGGCGGCGGCCGAGGCCGGTCCCCGTGGCGCGGTCGTAGGGGTCTTCGGGGTGGCGGACGCCCGCGAGGTCACGGAAGGCGGGGTGGCCGTGGTACTCCACGGTGGCCTCGCCGTCGAGCGCGCCGACGGACAGGAGGCGTTCGATCAGCGCGCTGTTGTCCTCGGGCGCGTAGCGCAGGGCGGCGGCCCAGAAGTCTGCCTGCGCGTGCGGATCGGCCGCGTCGATGACGAGCTTCCAGTGCAGCGGGGCGGGGGAGGACGGGTTCGTCATGTCCCACTTATAGCGGTGGGGGTGGTCGGGTGCCCGGTGACCGGCCGATCGGGCGCGCCCGGTCTCCGGCCCCCGCCACGGGGCACGTCCCGCCTCCGGCCTCCGCCACGGGGCACGTCCCGCCTCCGGCCCCCGCCTCGGGGCACGTCCTGCCTCAGCTCTCCGCCGTCGCCGCCTCCGCCGCAGGCGCCGTCGGCTCCACTTCCGCCGCAGCCGCAGTCGGCACCCCCGCAGACCGTGCCACCACCCGTGCCCGTCGCACCGAGTGCATCGCGTTCCAGGTCAGGAGGATCAGGGCGAGCCAGACCAGGGCGAAGCCCGCCCACCGCTCCGGGGGCATCGCCTCGTGGAAGTAGAGGATGCCGAGGAGGAACTGGAAGACGGGGGCCAGGTACTGGAGGAGGCCGAGGGTGGAGAGGGGGACGCGGATCGCGGCCGCGCCGAAGCAGACCAGGGGCAGCGCGGTGACGACGCCGGTCGAGGCGAGGAGCGCCGCGTGGCCGGGACCGTCGGTGGTGAAGGTGGCGCCGCCGTGGGCGGAGAGCCAGATCAGATAGGCGACCGCGGGCAGGAACTGGATCGCGGTCTCGGCGGCCAGCGACTCGACACCGCCGAGGCCGACCTTCTTCTTGACCAGCCCGTACGTCGCGAAGCTGAAGGCGAGACAGAGGGAGATCCACGGCGGGCGGCCGTAGCCGACGGTCAGGACGACGACGGCGGCGAAGCCCACCCCGACCGCCGCCCACTGCACCGGCCGCAGCCGTTCCTTGAGCAGCAGCACGCCCATCGCGATGGTCACCAGCGGGTTGATGAAGTACCCGAGGGACGCCTCCACCACGTGACCCGCGTTCACAGCCCAGATGTAGACGCCCCAGTTCACGGTGATGACGGCCGCCGCCAGCGTGACCAGCGCGAGGCGGCGTGGCTGCCGCAGCAGCTCACCGGCCCAGGCCCAGCGCCGTACGAAGACCAGCGCGGCCGCGACGAACACCAGCGACCACGCCATCCGGTGGGCCAGGATCTCCATCGCCCCGGCCGGCTTCAGCAGCGGCCAGAACAGGGGGACCAGGCCCCACATGCCATAGGCCGCGAAGCCGTTCAGCAGACCTATTCGGTGCTCACCCTTGGACGTCCCGGCCACGGGCCCCTCCTTCTCGCATTTCCAGCCACGCGAGGAAGAAGGTAGCGCCGCCGCGGGGTGCATGTCATGCCCGTATCGCCATACGGTCATGACACGCGCCCCGACAAGGACATTCAGTCCTTCAGCGCCGCCTCGATCGCGACCGCCAGCGGCGTCGTCGGGCGCCCGATCAGGCGCGACAGCTCCCCGCCGGAGACCACCAGGTCGCCCCGCTCGATCGCCTGGTCCACCTCGGCGAACACCGTCACGAGCGCCTCCGGCAGCCCGGCGCCGGTGAGGATCGCCTCCAGCTCCGGCACGGAGACCGACCGGTAGGCGATCTCCCGCCCGGTCGCCCGGCTCAGCTCCGCCGCGTACTCGGCGAAGCTCCACGCCTCGTCGCCGCCCAGCTCGTACGTCGTGTTCTCGTGGCCCTCGCCGGTCAGCACCGCGACCGCCGCGGCGGCGTAGTCGGCGCGCGCGGCCGAGGAGACGCGGCCGTCACCCGCCGCCGCGACCACCGCGTCGTGGGCGAGGACCGGGGCCAGGTTCTCGGTGTAGTTCTCGTGGTACCAGCCGTTGCGCAGCAGCGAGTAGGGCAGCCCGGAGGCGAGCAGCGCCTTCTCGGTGGCCCGGTGCGGGGCGGTGAGCCGTACGTTCAGCGTGCCCGGCGCGCTGGTGTACGCGAGCAGCGCCACCCCCGCCGCCCCGGCCGCGTCGATGACGACCTGGTGCTGGACCGCGCGGTCCTTGGTGATCTCGTTGCCCGAGATCAGCAGGACCTTGTCGCCCTCGGCGAAGAGACCGCCGAAGGTCTCGGGGGCGTTGTAGTCCGCGACGGCGATCCGCACCCCGCGCGCGGCGAAGTCGGCGCCCTTCGCCTCGTCCCGTACGACGGCGGTGATCTCCCCCGCGGGGACCTTCTCCAGCAACTGCTCCACGACCAGGCGGCCGAGGTGTCCGGTGGCTCCGGTGACGACGATGCTCATGGGTGCGTGCTCCTTGGGGGCGGTAAGCCGGGTCGGTATGTCACTCACCCTAGGGGTGGCGCTAACCAAGCGAAAGTACCCACTTTGAAGTAAGGTACTGGCATGGCAGTAAGTGACATGGCGGAAGCCGAGGCCCTGTGCCCCTACCGGCTGGTCCTCGAGCACGTCACCAGCCGCTGGGGCGTCCTCGTGCTGATCGAACTGCTCGACCGCTCCTACCGCTTCGGCGAGCTGCGCCGCGCCATCGACCGGTGGAACGGCCGGGGTGTCAGCGAGAAGATGCTCACCCAGACCCTCCAGACCCTGGAGCGCGACGGCCTGGTCCACCGCGACGCCCAGCCCGTCATCCCGCCCCGCGTGGACTACTCCCTCACCCCGCTCGGCCGCGAGGCCGCCGAGCAGGTCAGGTCCCTGGCCCAGTGGACCCACGACCGCATGGACCGGGTGGACGCGGCGCGCCGGACGTACGACGAGGCCCGGGCCGCGTCCGCCGCCCGGGCCTCCTGAACCCGCCGCGCGGACCTGCCCGGGCCCCCGTCACCCCGGCGTTCCTCAGCCGATGACCGTCCAGCTGTCCCCGCCCGCGAGCAGCGCCGCCAGATCGCCCTTGCCCCGCTGCTCGATCGCCGTGTCGAGCTGGTCGGACATGAGCGTGTCGTAGACCGGACGCTCCACCGACCGGAACACCCCGATCGGGGTGTGGTGCAGGGTGTCCGGGTCGGCCAGGCGGGAGAGCGCGAAGGCCGTGGTGGGGGAGTCGGCGTGGGCGTTGTGGACCAGCAGGTCCGCCTCGTTCTCCTCGGTCACGTCGACGACCTTCAGGTCACCGGTCGCCCGGTCGCGGACGACCCCGCGCTCACCGTCCGCGCCGCCGAAGCGCACCGGCTGCCCGTGCTCCAGGCGGATCAGCGCCTCCTCGGCACGCTGCTTGTCCTTGAGGGCGTCGAAGGCGCCGTCGTTGAAGATGTTGCAGTTCTGGTAGATCTCGATCAGCGCCGTGCCGGGATGGTCGGAGGCCTGCCGCAGGACCTCGGTGAGGTGCTTGCGGTCGGAGTCGATCGTCCGCGCCACGAAGGACGCCTCCGCGCCGAGCGCGAGCGAGACCGGGTTGAAGGGTGCGTCCAGCGAGCCCATCGGCGTCGACTTGGTGATCTTGCCCAGCTCTGAGGTCGGGCTGTACTGCCCCTTGGTCAGACCGTAGATCCGGTTGTTGAACAGCAGGATCTTGAGGTTGACGTTGCGGCGCAGCGCGTGGATCAGATGGTTGCCGCCGATGGAGAGGGCGTCGCCGTCGCCCGTGACCACCCACACGCTCAGGTCCCGCCGGGAGGCGGCGAGTCCGGTCGCGATGGCCGGGGCGCGGCCGTGGATGGAGTGCATCCCGTAGGTGTTCATGTAATACGGGAAGCGGGAGGAGCAGCCGATCCCGGAGACGAAGACGATGTTCTCCTTCGCCAGGCCCAGCTCCGGCATGAAGCCCTGCACGGCGGCGAGGATCGCGTAGTCACCGCACCCCGGGCACCAGCGCACCTCCTGGTCGGACTTGAAGTCCTTCATCGACTGCTTGGCCTCCGCCTTGGGGACCAGTTGGAGCAGCCCGTTGCCCAGGTCAGTCATCGATGGCCTCCTTCAGCGCGGCGGCAAGCTGTTCCGCCTTGAACGGCATCCCGTTGACCTGGTTGTAGGAGCGCGCGTCCACCAGGTACTTCGCCCGGATCAGGGTGGCGAGCTGGCCGAGGTTCATCTCGGGGATCACCACCTTGTCGTAGCGCGCCAGGACCTCGCCCAGGTTGGCGGGGAAGGGGTTGAGGTGACGCAGATGGGCCTGGGCGATCGACTCGCCGGCCGTGCGCAGCCGCCGCACCGCCGCCGTGATCGGGCCGTACGTCGAACCCCAGCCGAGCACCAGGGTGCGGGCGCCGTCCTGGTCGTCCACCCGGAGGTCGGGGACCTCGATGCCGTCGATCTTGGCCTGGCGGGTGCGGACCATCAGGTCGTGGTTGGCCGGGTCGTAGGAGATGTTGCCCGTGCCGTCCTGCTTCTCGATGCCGCCGATGCGGTGCTCAAGACCGGGCGTGCCGGGGAGCGCCCAGGGGCGGGCCAGGGTCAGCGGGTCGCGTTTGTACGGCCAGAAGACCTCGGTGCCGTCCTCCAGGGTGTGGTTCGGGCCCTGCGCGAACCGCACGGACAGGTCCGGGAGTTCGTCCGACTCCGGGATGCGCCAGGGCTCGGAGCCGTTGGCCAGGTAGCCGTCGGAGAGCAGGAACACCGGGGTGCGGTAGGTCAGCGCGATCCGGGCCGCCTCCAGCGCCGCGTCGAAGCAGTCGGCCGGGGTTCTCGGCGCGACCACCGGCACCGGTGCCTCGCCGTTGCGGCCGTACATCGCCTGGAGGAGGTCGGCCTGCTCGGTCTTGGTCGGCAGGCCGGTGGAGGGGCCGCCGCGCTGGATGTCGACGATCAGCAGCGGCAGCTCCAGCGAGACCGCGAGCCCGATCGTCTCGCTCTTGAGCGCCACACCGGGACCACTGGTCGTCGTCACCGCGAGGCTGCCGCCGAAGGCCGCGCCCAGCGCCGCGCCGATCCCCGCGATCTCGTCCTCCGCCTGGAAGGTCCGCACACCGAAGTTCTTGTGTTTGGACAGCTCGTGCAGGATGTCGGAGGCCGGGGTGATCGGGTACGAGCCGAGGAACAGCGGCAGATCCGCCTGCCGGGAGGCGGTGATCAGGCCGTAGGACAGGGCGAGGTTGCCCGAGATGTTGCGGTACAGACCCGGCGGGAAGGCACGGGCGGCCGGAGCCACCTCGTAGGAGACGGCGAAGTCCTCGGTCGTCTCGCCGAAGTTCCAGCCCGCGCGGTACGCCGCGATGTTGGCCGCCGCGATGTCCGGCTTCTTGGCGAACTTCGTCCGCAGGAACTTCTCGGTGCCCTCCGTGGGCCGGTGGTACATCCAGCTCAGCAGCCCGAGGGCGAACATGTTCTTGCTGCGCTCGGCCTCCTTGCGGGAGAGGTCGAACTCCTTGAGCGCCTCCACCGTGAGGGTGGTGAGCGGCACCGGGTGCAGCTGATAGCCGTCCAGCGAGCCGTCCTCCAGCGGGTCGCCCGCGTAGCCGACCTTCTGCAGGGCGCGCTTGGTGAACTCGTCGGTGTTGACGATGATCTCGGCGCCGCGCGGCAGGTCGCCGATGTTGGCCTTCAGCGCGGCCGGGTTCATCGCGACCAGCACGTTCGGCGCGTCGCCCGGGGTGAGGATGTCGTGGTCGGCGAAGTGGAGCTGGAACGAGGAGACACCCGGCAGGGTGCCCGCGGGGGCACGGATCTCGGCGGGGAAGTTGGGGAGCGTGGAGAGGTCGTTTCCGAAGGACGCGGTCTCCGAGGTGAAGCGGTCGCCGGTGAGCTGCATCCCGTCACCCGAGTCCCCCGCGAACCGGATGATCACCCGGTTCAGGCGCCGCACGTCCTTCGCGCCGCCCGGTGTGCGCTGCTCTCCCACGACCGTGTCGTCGGCCGGTTCCGCTGGGCTGCTGACCTGGCTGGTCACTGAACTGGACCTCCTTCGAGGCGGCTGTCCATGGGCGGCCGTCCCACCGGCCGTCCAGGATCAACCCTACGTCGATTAGGGTCGCCTTCCGAGGGAATCCACATGGTGGACGGCTCCCCGGGACGGCCTCGCGGGCTGACAGCTCATGATTTCCCGTCACCCCCGAGGACCACTCGAAAGACACTCCCCAGGTGGCCCCTGGTTTCACCCGGGTTCCCCCCGTGCCGGACGTGAACAGTCCCCGGGAGAACAGTCCCCATAAGGAGTGACCCCCACGGCTCCCGCGGGGAAGCGCTCTTACGAGTTCAGATACGTCAGCACCGCCAGCACCCGCCGGTGGTCCCCCTCGCTCGGGGCGAGCCCCAGCTTCAGGAAGATGTTGCTGACGTGCTTCTCCACCGCGCCGTCGCTGACCACCAACTGCCTGGCCACGGCCGAGTTCGTCCGCCCCTCCGCCATCAGCCCCAGCACCTCGCGCTCGCGCGGGGTCAGCCCTGCCAGCACGTCCTGCCTGCGACTGCGCCCCAGCAACTGCGCGACGACCTCGGGGTCGAGCGCCGTACCGCCCCCGGCCACCCGGACCACCGCGTCCACGAACTCGCGCACGTCGGCGACCCGGTCCTTCAGCAGATAGCCCACGCCCCGGCTGGACGCGGCCAGCAGCTCGGTGGCGTACCGCTCCTCCACGTACTGCGAAAGCACCAGCACCCCGAGCCCCGGGTGCGCCTTGCGCAGCTCGACCGCCGCCCGTACGCCCTCGTCGGTGTGGGTCGGGGGCATCCGCACGTCCGCCACCACCACGTCCGGCAGCTCGCCCGCCGCGTTCAGCTCGGTGATGGTCTCGACCAGCGCCTTCGCGTCCCCGACCCCGGCGACCACCTCGTGACCCCGGTCGGTCAGCAACCGGGTCAGCCCCTCTCTGAGCAGCACCGAGTCCTCGGCGATGACCACGCGCACCCTGTTCTCCACGATCTCCCGGCCCCCCACAGCCCGCCGCCACGACGCCTTGTCCACCACGGGGACCAGCATTCCAGCAAAGGGGGCGGCGCGGGGGGTGTCCTGTCCGTCGGCTGTCCCGGTCAGCTGCGGCGGCCCGGCCCCGAGGCGAGGCCCGGCTTCCCGGCCGGCACGGCTCCGCTCCGCTCAGTCGCGCCAGGGAAGCTCCGCCGTGATCCGGGTCGGGCCGCCGGGCGGGGAGTCGACCACCAGCAGGCCGTCCACGGCGCCCAGCCGCGCCGACAGGCCCGCGAGTCCGGAGCCCTTGGCGGGGTCGGCGCCGCCGACGCCGTCGTCCGTGACCACCAGCATCAGACGGTCGTCGGTGCGCCAGAGGTCGACGGTGGCGCGGTGGGCGCGGCTGTGCTTGCTGATGTTCTGGAGCAGTTCGGAGGCGGTGTAGTAGGCGATGCCCTCGATGGCGGGGGCGGGGCGGCTCGGCAGGTCGGTGGTGACCGTCACCGGGACCGTGCAGCGGCTGGCGACGGAGGAGAGCGCCGGGTCGAGACCCCGGTCGGTGAGGACGGCGGGGTGGATGCCCCGCGCCAGGTCGCGCAGCTCCCGCAGGGCGGTCTTCACCTCGCCGTGCGCCTCGTCGACCATGCGGGCGGCCGCCTCCGGGTCCTCGCGCAGCTTCTCCTTGGCGAGACCGAGGTCCATGGCGAGGTTGACCAGCCGTGCCTGAGCCCCGTCGTGCAGATCCCGTTCGATGCGCCGCAGGTCCGCCGCCGCCGTGTCCACCACGGTCCCGCGCCCCGACTCCAGCCGCTCCACGCGCTGCGAGAGCCACGAGGGACCGAGCAGCCCGCGCACCAGCAGCCCGTCCACCGTGGTCAGACCCCGCAGGACCCACGGCGTGAGCAGCGTGAACATCAGACCGGTCAGCGAGGTCACGGTGATCTCGAAGGGGTTGTCCAGATACACGCTGTGGTGCGCGTCGCCGTAGAGCTGGATGCCGCCCTGTCCGGCGTACATCGGGAACACCCAGAACCACAGCGGGTACGTCAGCAGCGCCCAGCCGTACGTCCAGAAGCTCAGCCCGACCGCGAACGAGAACACCGCCCACGGGAAGCGGACCAGCGCGAAGAGGAGGTTCCGCCAGGAGCTGCCGCTCTTCAGCACGGCGCCGATCCAGGCGAGGGCGCCGGGTCCCCGTACGGTCAGCGGCTCCGGCTCCGCCACCTCGACCCGGAGCAGCCCGCGCGCCCGCGCCCGCTCCAGCGCCCCGAACCCCCGGCAGCCGGCCAGCCCCAGCGCCAGCACCGGAATCCCGACGAACGTCACCAGCAGCCCCGCGCCGAGCGACACCGCCGTCACCGCCCACACGAACATCGCGATCGCGATCGGCAGGCTCAGCAGCACATACCCGAACTCCCGCCAGGTGCGCCCCTCGAACGGCGCCCGCAGCCCGGCCGGCACGCGATGGCTCCGCCCGCCGCCGGATGCGCTGGGAACCCGGTACCCCTGTCCGTCGTACTCGGTGGCCATCGCCGTGATCCGTCCTCTCGTCACCTGTCCGAACGTGCCTTCAGGCTCCCGCGGGGGGTGGGGCCGGGGCCATGGCGTGGGCCGGTGTCGGGGGGCGGGGGTTTTCCCTACCGGGTGCCTCCGGCGGGCTTCCGGGGGCTTCGGGGGGCGGGTGTCCGGCGGGTGGCGGGCCGAGTATCCGGTGTGGTCGTGGCGCGGGGCGTACGTAGGCTCCGAGCCGTGACAACGACCTACGTGCTGGACGGCACCCGGATCAGCACGCTGGAGGACTTCTGGCGAGTTGTCGGCGAAGCGGTCAACGGCACCGGGGGCTACTTCGGCCGAAACCTCGATGCCTTCGCGGACTGCCTCAGCGGCGGCTTCGGAACACCCGACGACGATGACTACGTGGTCGAGTGGCGCGACCACCAGGTGTCCCGCGAGCGCCTCGGCCATCCGGAGACGGCTCGGCAGTTGGAGATCCGGTTGGCACGCTGCCACCCCGCGAACCGCCCGTCGGTCCGTGCCGACCTCGACGCGGCGCGAGAAGGGCGCGGGACCACCGTCTTCGACTGGCTGGTCGAGATCTTCGACGACCGCGTTCCCGGCGGCCTGCGGCTTCGCTGACCGGGCACTCACGAACGCCCTCGGTGTGGTCGGGGGTCGGCGGTCGGAGGGACCGGCGCGCCGCCGGGGGCGTCGCTCGCTTGCGGCGCCTTCTGGCGATCGACCGCTCTACGCCCGCTCCCCCACGTGTTCTACGCCCGCTCCCTCACGCCGTCCGGTCCCGCCACGGGAGTTCCGCCGTGATCGTTGTCGGCCCGCCCGGCGAGGAGTCGATCAGCAGGAGGCCGTCCACCGCGCCGAGGCGTTCGGTGAGGCCGTGGAGACCGCCGCCGGGGGAGGCGGTCGCACCGCCCGTGCCGTCGTCGCGGACCTGGAGCATCAGGCGGTCGTCGGTGCGCCAGAGGTCGACGGTGGCGTGGTGGGCGCGGCTGTGCTTGCTGATGTTCTGGAGCAGTTCGCTGGCGGTGTAGTAGGCGATGCCCTCGATGGCGGGGGCGGGGCGCGTGGGGAGATCCGTGGTGACGGTCACCGGGACCGTGCAGCGGGCGGCGATGGAGGAGAGGGCCGCGTCGAGGCCGCGGTCGGTGAGGACGGCGGGGTGGATGCCCCGGGCGAGGTCGCGGAGTTCGCGCAGGGCGGTCTTCACCTCGCCGTGGGCGTCGTCGACCATGCGGGCGGCGGCCTCCGGGTCCTCCAGCAGCTTCTCCTTGGCGAGCCCCAGCTCCATGGCGAGGTTGACCAGGCGTGCCTGGGCCCCGTCGTGCAGATCCCGTTCGATGCGCCGCAGGTCCGCCGCCGCCGTGTCCACGACCACCCCCCGGTCCGACTCCAGCTCGGCTATCCGGCGCTCCAGCTCGTCCGAGGGCGCCAGCAGAGCCCGGGCCAGCGCCCGGTCCACGTTCGTCAGACCCCGGGCGATGAACGACAGCACCGGCCAGAGGACGAACAGCGAGGTCAGGACCGTGCAGAAGGTGAAGATGCCCCAGGGCAGCCGGATGAAGAAGTAGAGCAGTGCCCGCCAGCCCACCGGATCGCGCAGCACGAGCCACAGCCGCCGCGCCGCTCTCCGGTCCCGTCCGCGCAGCACCGCCAGCGGCGACGGCTCGGGCACCCGCACCCCGAGCAGCCCGCCCACCCGCGCCCGCTCCAGCCGCCCCAGCAGCCGCGCCCCCAGCAGACAGCCCGCGAGCAGCGGCAGCCCGAGCACCGTCACCGTCAGCCCCGCGCTGACGGACACGCAGGTGACGACATAGGTGAACCCGAACACCGCCACCGGCAGGTTCAGCAGAAGAAACGCGATCTCCTTCCAGGTCTGCCCACCGAAGGGCAGCCGGGCGGGGGAGAGGGGTGCGGCGTCGGAGTGGGAGACGGGGAGGGTTCCGCGGGCGTCGGTCTGGAGGGCGTGGTCCGGCCCACGGGCGTCGGTCTGGAGGGCGTGAGCGGTCCGGACGTTGCCCTCGTCCCGGCTCGCGGCGGAGGCGGCAGCGGTCATGGCCGTCAGCCTGCCGTGTCCCACACCCCCCGCGCCATGCGGCAGTCCGCCTTCCGCCCCCGGGGGAAAACCCCACCCCGCGCCCCTCCCGGTCCCTCTCAGCGCGTGACGACCTGCTTACCGCTCCTTTGCCAGGGCCTAGACTCCCGTGCATACAGACCCTCGGATCGCGTCACGTCGCGCGGTTCCCAGGGGTCACCCAGGGCACGCGGATCACACAGGTCAGGGAGCGAGGAGAAGGACGGTGCGGGAGACGTTGGGGGACTCGACGGTCGCCGCGGCCAGCCTCGCGGCGGACCACCCCGGGTCGTACTTCGGGTCGTACTCGGTCGTGGGGCTGCTCGCCGTCGTCGGCGTGCTCTTCGTCGCGGTCGCCTTCGGCGCGGGTCGGCTGCTGCGCCCGGTCGTACCCACCCCCGAGAAGCTCATGACGTACGAGTGCGGTGTCGACCCCGTCGGGGAGGGCTGGGCCCACACCCAGGTCCGCTACTACGTGTACGCGTTCCTCTACGTGATCTTCGCCGTCGACTCGATCTTCCTCTTCCCCTGGGCGACGGTCTTCGCCGCCCCCGGCTACGGCGCGACGACTCTCGTGGAGATGTTCATCTTCCTGGGCTTCCTCGCCGTCGGCCTGCTGTACGCATACAAGAAGGGCGTCCTGACATGGACGTGAACCCGGCCGCGACCTCCGCCGCCCCCTCCGAGCCGGTGCCGCTGCCCGAGCCGAAGAGGCTCGGCGCGCTCGCCCGGCTCGCCCCCGAACCGATGAAGGTCGTCCTCAACTGGGGCCGCCGCTACTCCCTCTGGGTCTTCAACTTCGGCCTCGCCTGCTGCGCGATCGAGTTCATCGCCGCGTCGATGGCCCGGCACGACTTCATCCGCCTCGGCGTCATCCCCTTCGCGCCGGGCCCCCGCCAGGCCGACCTGATGGTCGTCTCCGGCACGGTCACCGACAAGATGGCGCCCGCGGTGAAGCGGCTGTACGAGCAGATGCCCGAGCCGAAGTACGTCATCTCCTTCGGCGCCTGCTCCAACTGCGGCGGCCCGTACTGGGACTCCTACTCCGTCACCAAGGGCGTCGACCAGATCATCCCGGTCGACGTGTACGTGCCGGGCTGCCCGCCGCGCCCCGAGGCGCTCCTCCAGGGCATCCTGAAGCTCCAGGAGAAGATCGCGCGCGAGTCGCTGGGCGAGCGGTACGGCTCCGCCAGGCCCTCCGCCGCCGTACTCCAGAGCGGTCTGGTCAAGCCGCCGGCCGCCCCTGTCCAGGGGGACGCGCGATGACGACGACCGGCTGGCTGCCCGCCGACGCCGAGGAGCTGTTCGGCGCGGGGGCCACGGCGGAGGAGTCGTACGACGTCCTCACGGTGGACGTGGCCCCGGATGCGTGGCTCGACGCCCTGGAAACAGCCCGTACGACCCTGACCTGCACCTACTTCGACTGGCTGAGCGCGGTGGACGAGCCGGGCACGGGCTTCCGTGTCTCCGCGCACGTGGTGGCCCTGGGCCCGGTACGACGCCTTCTCGTCCGTACGACCGTGCCGCACGCGGCGCCCGTCCTGCCCTCCGCCGTCGGCGTCTACGCGGGTGCCGCCTGGCACGAGCGCGAGACCCACGAGATGTTCGGCGTCGACTTCACGGGCCACCCCGGCCTCGAACACCTCCTCCTCCCCGAGAACTTCGAAGGCCACCCGCTCCGCAAGGACTTCGTCCTCGCCGCCCGCGTCGCCAAGGCGTGGCCCGGCGCCAAGGAACCGGGCGAGTCGGAACACGGCACCCCCAAGCGTCGCCAGATGCTCCCCCCGGGCGTCCCGGACCCGAACGAGTGGGGTCCCCTTAAGGGCCAGCTCCCTCCGGCCCCGACCCGCGAACGCCCTGCGCGCCGCACGCGCTCGGCCGCGGAGGGCTCCGCCGGACAGGAGGCTGCGCCGGCGGACCGCCCGGCCCGTCGCACGCGCTCGGCGTCGGAGGGCTCGGCGAGCCAGGACGCCTCCGCACCGGCGGAGCGTCCGGTGCGTCGTTCCCGTTCGGCCGCCGAGGGCTCGGCGAGCCAGACGCCTCCGGCGACGAAGCGGCGTACACGCTCGGCGGCGGACGGCTCGGCGAGCCAGGCGGCGCCCACGACCGGCGAGCGCCCGGTCCGGCGCGCCCGCTCCGCGTCGGAGGGTTCGGCCAGTCAGATCGCGGAAGCGGCGGAGGCGGCTGGGAACACCGGGGCTGGATCGGCGGGTGGTGCCGACAGCTCCGCCGGGGCGCCCGGCGAGGCCACCCGCGCCGACGGTGCCGGACCGGCGGGCGAAACGGCCACCACCGCCGGTCCCGCTGACGCCCCGTCGACAGGCGAGGCCACCGGAGGTGCCCCCTTGCGCCTCCGCCGCACCCGGAGCGCGAGCGACGGCTCGGTGAGCCAGTCGACCGGTACGGGCGGACAGGACCCGGAGTCCGCGCCACAGACTCCGACGACGCCCGAGGCGCCGGGGGAGCAGCCCCGCACCCCGGGCCGCCCGCGCCGGATGCGCAGCGCCTCCCAGGGCTCCGCGTCCCAGGGCTCCGCGTCCCAGCAGAGCCCGGACCCGGCCACCCCCGAGCCCCCGGCCCGCCGCAGCCCGGCCCCCCGCAGCGCGGACGCCCCCTGGCACCACGCCCGCCCGGCCTTCGACGACCCGACCCCGGACGAAACCCCGGAGCCGAACGAGCCCCCACAGGCCGGTCGGACCCCGGGCAGCGCACCGGAGACCGGCGCGACTCCCACCCCGCCCCGGGCGCCGGAGCCGACCCGCGACCCGGCCCCCGACCGGACCCCCGAGCCGGACCAGGCACCCGAGCCCGACCAGACCCCCGAGCCCGGCCCGGCTCCGGACAAGGGAGGCGCGTCCGGCGCGGTTCCCTCCCCGGAGCCGACCCCGGACCAGGCACAGGACCACCCCGCCCCCCAGCCCCCCACCCCCGAAGACCCCTCAGGAGACCCGCGGTGAACGACGTATGGCCCGTCGCTCTGCGGCTTCTGATCGTGTTCGGCGTGTTCCTCACGTTCCCGCTGATCGTGGGTCAGACGGAGCACAAGGTGATGGCGCACATGCAGGGCAGGCTGGGCCCGATGTACGCGGGCGGGTTTCACGGATGGGCGCAGCTCGTCGCGGACGGGGTGAAGTTCGCGCAGAAGGAGGACGTCGTACCGGCGGGAGCCGACCGGCGGATCTTCCAGTTGGCACCGGCGGTCGCGCTGCTGCCGTACCTGCTCGTGCTGCTGGCGATCCCGATCGGGCCCGGCAGCGGCGCGGTCGGGCAGGTCGTGGACGCGGGAATCTTCTTCGTGCTGGCCGTGATGGGCGTCGGAGTGCTCGGTTCGCTGATGGCCGGATGGGCCAGTGCGAACAAGTTCTCGCTGCTCGGCGGCCTGCGGACCGCGGCGCAGTTGCTGGCGTACGAGCTGCCGATGCTGCTCGCCGCCGCGTCGGTGGCGATGGCGGCGGGGACGGTGTCGCTGCCCGGGATCGTCGGCGCGTTCCACTGGTGGTGGGTGCCCTGGCAGCTCACCGGCGCGGTCGTCTTCTTCGTGTCCGGACTCGCCGAGCTGCAACGCCCCCCGTTCGACATGCCCGTGGCGGACTCGGAGATCATCTTCGGCGCGTACACGGAGTACACCGGTCTGAGGTTCGCCCTGTTCCTGCTCGCGGAGTACGCCGGGATCGTCGTGCTGTGCGGTCTGACCACCGTCCTGTTCCTCGGCGGCTGGCACGGACCCTGGGGCGCGCAGGGCCTCGGCTGGGTGTGGACCCTGCTGAAGACCGCGGTGCTCGCGTTCCTCGTGATCTGGCTCCGCGTCACCTACCCCCGGTTGCGCGAGGACCAGCTCCAGAAGCTCTCCTGGACCCTCCTCGTCCCCCTCGCCCTCGCTCAGATCGCCCTCACCGGCGTCGTCAAGGTGGTGATCTCCTGATGCCCCGCATCCCCGGCTCCGGCCTGGCCAAGGGCCTGGCCGTCACCCTGCGCACGATGACGAAGAAGACCGTCACCGAGCGGTACCCGGACGTGGAGCCCGACCTGCCGCCCCGCACCCGCGGAGTGATCGGCCTGTTCGAGGAGAACTGCACGGTCTGCATGTTGTGCGCCCGCGAGTGCCCCGACTGGTGCATCTACATCGACTCCCACAAGGAGACGGTCCCCGCCGCCACCCCCGGCGGGCGCGAGCGCAGCCGCAACGTCCTCGACCGCTTCGCCATCGACTTCTCGCTGTGCATGTACTGCGGCATCTGCATCGAGGTCTGCCCCTTCGACGCGCTGTTCTGGTCGCCCGAGTTCGAGTACGCCGAGACCGACATCCGCGAACTCACCCACGAGCGCGACAAGCTCCGCGAGTGGATGTGGACCGTCCCGGCGCCGCCCGCCCTGGACCCGCACGCCGAGGAGCCCAAGGAGATCGCCGCCGCCCGCAAGGCCGCCGACAAACTGGCCGCCGCACAGGCGGCGGAGTCCGCGCAGGCAGCCGGGTCCGCTCACGAAGCCGCCGCTCGAGAAGAAGAGACCCCACGGAAGTCCACCCCGCAGGAGGGAGAGTCGTGAGCCCCACCCAGGCCGTACTGGCTGCCGCCGCCCCCCACGGCTTCCTGTCCCCGACCGGCGTGGAGATCGCCTTCCTGCTCGTCGGTCTCGCCACCCTCGGCGCCGCGCTGATCACCGTCACCACCCGGCAGCTCGTGCACGCCGCCCTGTGGCTGGTGGTCGCGCTCGGCGGCCTCGCCGTCGAGTACCTCCTGCTCACCGCCGAGTTCATCGCCTGGGTGCAGGTCCTCATCTACGTCGGTTCCGTCGTCGTCCTCCTCCTCTTCGGGCTGATGCTCACGCGGGCGCCCATCGGCCGCTCCCCGGACGCCGACTCGGGCAACCGCTGGGCCGCGCTCGCCGTCGCGGCGGGCGCCGCGGGCGCGCTGGTCTGGGTGGTCGTGGACGCCTTCCGCGCCACCTGGATCGACCTGGACGGACCGGCGGCCGGCACCACCCGCGTCACCGGCGAGAGCATCTTCCGCGGCTGGGTCCTGCCCTTCGAGGCGCTGTCCGTACTCCTCCTCGCCGCCCTGGTCGGCGCGATCGTCCTGTCCCGCAAGGCCAAGGCCGACCAGAAGCAGGACCAGGCCCCCGCCGCCCCCGGCCCGGCCAGGGCTCCCGGCGTCCCGGGCCCCACCCAGACCCCCGGCGAGAAGGAAGGCGCCCACTGATGCACCTCGCCTATCCCGCCGTACTCTCCGCCCTCCTCTTCTGCACCGGCCTCTACGGCGTCCTCGCCCGCCGCAACGCGATCCTGGTCCTGATGTCGGTCGAACTGATGCTCAACGCCGTCAACCTCAACCTCGTCGCCTTCGACGTCTGGCTGAGCCGCGCCGCCCGCGACACCCTGCACTCCGGCCAGGCGCTGACCCTGTTCACCATCGCCATCGCCGCCGCCGAGATCGGCATCGGCCTGGCCATCGTGCTCGCCGTGTACCGCAACCGGGGCACCTCCGACATCGACCGGCTCCGCGACACCGCCGAGGGCCCCGACGCCGCCCCGGGGGCCGAGAAGGCTGAGGCCACCGCGTGACCACGATCACCCTCGCCGCCCTCGTCCCCGTCCTCCCCTTCCTCGGCGCCGCCGCCGGACTGCTGCTGGGCCGCACCGCGCCCGGCTTCGTCCGGCCGCTGGCCGTACTGCCCGTCCTCGCCTCCCTCGTGCTGACCGCGCTCGTCGCGGCCCGCCAGGGCGGCGGCCGGGCGATCGACGCGGCCACCCTGCTGACGCCCACCGGTTCCGTCCCGGTCGACCTCGCCCTGCACATCGACGGCTTCGCCGCGCTCGTCGCCGTCCTGGTGGCCTTCGTCGCGAGCTGCGTGCAGATCTACTCGACCGGCTATCTGCGCGAGGACCCCCGCTACCCGTCGTACGCGGCCCTCGTCTCCCTCTTCACCGCCGCCATGCTTCTCGTCGTCTACTCCGGCGACCTGATCGTGCTGCTGGTCGGCTGGGAGGTCATGGGCATCTGCTCCTACTTCCTCGTCGGCCACTACTGGGAGACGCCCGAGGCCCGCGCCGCCTCCCTCAAGGCGTTCCTCGTCACCAAGCTCGGCGACGTGCCGTTCCTGATCGGCCTGTTCGCGCTCGGCACCGACGCCGGGTCCTTCCGCATCACCCGCGTCCTCGCCACCGTGGCGAACGGCGGGCTGGACCACCCGACCCTGATCGCCCTGCTGCTCCTCGCGGGCGTCGCGGGCAAGTCGGCGCAGTTCCCGCTGCACACCTGGCTCCCGGACGCGATGGCGGGCCCCACGCCGGTCTCCGCGCTGATCCACGCGGCGACCATGGTCGCCGCCGGTGTCTACTTCGTCGCCCGTCTCCTGCCCGTGTTCGAGGCGTCCGCCGCCGCGATGGTGGTCCTCGCCGTGATGGCCGCCGTCACCATGGTGGGCTCCGGCCTCTCCGCGCTGGCCCAGGACGACATCAAGCGCGTCCTCGCCTACTCGACCATCGGCCAGCTCGGCTACATGACCGGCGCCCTCGCCGTCGGCGACCGGGGTGCCGCCGTCTTCCACCTCCTCGCGCACGGCGCCTTCAAGGCGCTGCTGTTCCTCGCCGCCGGTGTGGTCATCCACGCCGCCGGCACCAACTCGCTCGCCGCCATGTCCCGCATGAGCCATCTGCGCGACCGCGTCCCGGACGCCTTCTGGACGATGACCGTGGCGCTGCTCGCGCTCGCCGCGATCCCGCCGTTCAGCGGCTTCTTCTCCAAGGAGTCCGTCCTCGGCGCCGCCGAGCACACCGCCACCGGGCACGACGGCGCCGTCCCCGGCGCCGCGGGCTGGATCGTCCTCGTCGCCGGTCTCGTGACCGCCCTGCTCACCGCCGCCTACGCCACCCGGCTGTGGCTGCTCGCCTTCCGCGGCCGGGGCGCCGAGGCCCCCGCCCTTCCCCAAGCTCTCAACTCCGTTCGAGCAGGGGAGACCCCAACCCGCGAACCGCTCACCATGACCGTGGTGCTCTGGGTGCTCGCCGTGCCCTCGCTGGCCTTCGGCGCGCTCGCCTACCGCACGCTGCCCGGCTGGTTCGACGGCCGCGGCCTCGCGCCCACCCTGCTCACCTCCGTCCTCGGCACCGGCCTCGCCGTCGTCGGCGCACTGCTCACCTACGGCGTCTGGCAGCGCACCTCCGCCCGTGCCGCCCGCGTGCCCCTGGGCGCCGTCGCCGCGCACCCCGAGGGCGACGCGGGCCAGGTGGAGGCCGAGGCCATCGCCGCGCACGAGGCGGCCTACGGCGACATCGCCCGTGCGCCCGACCCGGCGGACCCCGCGCGCGTCCTGCTCGGCCCGCTGTTCAAGCCCGCCGCGACCGGCTTCCACCTGGACGCCGTGTACTCCGCGCTGTTCGTCCGCCCGGTCCTCGCCGGAGCGAGCCTCGTCCGCTTCCTCGACCGCGAGGTCGTCGACACCTACGTGCGCGGCGCCGCCGCCCTGCCCCGGCTCCTCGGAGCCGCCGTACGCCGGGCACAGACCGGCAACGTCCAGACCTATGTGAGCGCGCTGCTCGCCGGCACCGTCGTCCTGACGGTCGCCGTCCTCCTCGTCGCCTCGGGAGCGTGAGCGGGCGTGATCGGTATCAACGAGTCAGTGATGCAGTTTCTTCTGGCGTTCATCGTCGTCGCCCCGCTTCTGGGCGCCGCCGCCGCTCTCCTGCCCGCCCCGCCCGGGCTGAAGGGGAAGTCCCCCGACCAGGCCGTGCTCCGCCACGGCGTGACCGTGACCGGCGTGGTCCTCATCGCCGCGATCGTCCTCGCGCTCGGCTTCGACCACGACCACCCGTCGAGGATGCAGGCCCAGACCGACATCAGCTGGATCCCCGCCCTCCATGTGCGGATCCACCTCGGCATCGACGGCATCTCGCTCCCCCTCGTCGTCCTGACCGCGCTGCTGACCTTCCTCTGCGCGCTCTACTCCTTCTCCAAGCCGCCCACGGGCCCGTCCCCGAAGGCGTTCACCGCCCTGGTCCTGCTGCTCGAAGGCGGTACCCTCGCCTCCTTCTCCGTGCTCGACCTCGTCCTCTTCTTCCTCGCGTTCGAGACCGTGCTCGTCCCCATGTACTTCCTCATCGCCCGCTGGGGCGGCGAGGGCCGGAGCAGGGCCGCGTGGAAGTTCATCCTGTACACGCTGCTCGGCTCCGTGATCATGCTGCTCGGCCTGCTCCTGATCGGGATCAGGGCGGGCACGTTCGACATGGTGGCACTCGCCACCGACAACGGCCGGTCCCTGAGCACATCCGTGCAGGTCATCGCCGTTCTGGCGATCGGGCTCGGGCTCGCCGTGAAGACCCCGATGTGGCCCCTGCACAGCTGGCTCCCCGACGCCCACACCTCGGCCCCGACCGTCGGCTCGGTCCTCCTCGCCGGCGTCCTGCTGAAGATGGGCACCTACGGGTTCGTCCGCATCCTGTTGCCCGAGGCACCCCAGGGCTTCCACGTCTTCGCGCCCTACCTCGCCGCCTTCGCCGTGGTCGGGATCGTCTACGGCTCCCTGGCCTGCCTCAACCTCGCCAGACCCGGTGCCAAGGGCGACCTCAAGCGGCTCATCGCCTACTCCTCCGTCGGCCACATGGGCTTCGTCCTGCTCGGCATCGCCACGATGACCCCGACCGGCGTGAACGGCGCCCTGTTCGCCAACATCGCCCACGGCCTCATCACCGGTCTGCTGTTCTTCCTGGTCGGCGCCCTCAAGGACCGCACCGGCAGCACCGACCTCGACACCCTGGCCCAGCACACGGGCGCCGCCCTCTACGGCCGCGCCCCGCGCCTCGGCGGACTGCTCGCCTTCGCCGCCGTCGCCTCGCTCGGACTGCCCGGGCTCGCCGGATTCTGGGGCGAGATGCTCTCCCTGTTCGGCGCGTTCCGGCCCGCCGCCGGCCTCGACCGCGGCGCCTACCTCGTCTTCATGGCGATCGGCGCCTTCGGCACCCTGCTCACCGCCGCCTACCTGCTGGTCGTGGTCCGCCGGGTCTGCATGGGCGACATGCGGCGCGACCTGCCCGAACTCACCGACGTACGCGGCTACGAGCTGGCCGCCTGGACCCCGCTCGTCGTCCTCACCCTCGTCGCCGGACTCTGGCCGAGGTCCCTGCTCGGCCTCACCGACCCGGCCGTGCAGCAGCTCCTCGCGGGAGGCATCCGATGACCGCCCTGGCCCAGCCGCTCGCCCAGTCGGCGGTCCAGTCCGTCGACTGGCTCGCGATCGCGCCGCCCGTCATCGCCGCCGTCACCGCCCTCGTGGTGCTCGTCGCCGACCTTTTCCTGCCGGAGCGCCGCAAACCACTCCTCGGACGGGTTTCCGTCGCGGGCCTGGCCGCCGCCGGGCTCATGCTGCTGCCCCTGCTCGACGGTGACCGCGGCACCTTCTGCGCGGGAACCGGCGCCGCGCGCGCGTGCAGCTACCGCGCCGACCACTTCACCCTCGCCATCCAGCTCCTCGTCCTCGGCGGCGCCCTCCTCACGGCCCTGCTCTCGATGACCGGGCTCAAGGACGAGCACCGGCGCGTCCCGGCCGGGGAGTTCTGGTTCCTGCTGCTGTCCTCGGCGGCCGGAGCCGCCCTGCTGCCCGCCTCCCGCGACCTCGCCACCCTGGTCGTCGCCCTGGAGGTCGCCTCGCTGCCCGCCTTCGCCCTCGTCGGCATCCGGCACGGCGACCGGCGCTCCGCCGAGGCGGCCCTGAAGTTCTTCCTCTCCTCGGTCACCGCCACCGCCGTCAGCCTGATGGGCGTCAGCTTCGTCTACGCCTCCACCGGCAGCCTCTACCTCGGCCAGATCGCCCAGCGGCTGCCCCACGTCGACGGACAGTTCCACGTCCTCGCCCAGACCGGAGTCGTCCTCACCCTGATCGGCTTCGCCTTCAAGACGGCCGCCGTCCCCTTCCACTTCTGGGTGCCCGAGACCTACGTCGGCGCGCCGCTGCCCGTAGCCGCCTACCTCTCGGTCGTCGGCAAGGCGGTCGGCTTCTCCGGCCTGATCCTCGTCACCGTGCTCGGCTTCCCGTCGTACGCCGACGTCTGGGGCCCCGCCCTCGCGATCCTCGCCGCGCTCACCATGACCGCCGGAAACGTCGGCGCCCTGCGCCAGAACGGCACGCGCGCGTACAGCGCGGTACGGCTGCTCGCCTGGTCCTCCGTCGGCCAGGCCGGCTACCTCCTCGTACCGATCGCCGCCGCCGGACACACCCGCGACCCCCGCCAGGCCATCGGCTCCACCGTGGCGTACGCGCTCATGTACGGCGCGGTCAACCTCGGTGCCTTCGCCGTGGCCGCCCTGGTGGGCCGTACGCGCTCCGCCAACCGGATCGCCGACTACCGGGGCCTGTACGCCACCAACCCCGTCACCGCGCTCCTGCTGGCCTTCTTCCTGCTGTGCCTCGCGGGACTGCCGCCCGGCGTCATCGGCCTCTTCGCCAAGGTCACCGTGTTCTCCACCGCCGTGCACGCGGGCCTCGGCTGGCTCGCCGTCGTCATGGCCGTCAACGTGGTGATCGCGCTGTACTACTACCTGAGGTGGACGGCCCTGCTCTTCCGCGACCCCGAGGGCGAACCGGCCCGCCACCACGTCCCCGCCCCCCTCACGCTCGCCCTCGCCCTCACCGGAGTCGTCGGCGTCGCCCTGTCCGGCGCACCGGAACTGGTCCTGCGCTTCGCCGCCGCCAACCTGTTCTGAGGCACCCGCCCCACCCGTGCGGAGCCACCCGCCCCACCCGTACGGACGTACGGCACCCCGCCCGCACCTGGGAACTCGCGGCCGCCGCCTGGCGTTGACCAGTGCGGGAGGGTCCACTGGACCGAAGGGTTCGCTGCACGACTTGGAGGGCGCACCGTGCACCGCCGGCACAACGGGCTCAGGACCGCAGTACTCCTCGGGGGGCTGTCGGCGCTCATCATCGTCATCGGCAGCCTCTTCGGGCGTACGGGCCTGATCGTCGCCGTCCTGGTGGCGCTGGCCACCAACGCGTACGCGTACTGGAACAGCGACAAGCTGGCCCTGCGCGCCATGCGCGCCCGCCCGGTCAGCGAGTTCGAGGCGCCGGGGCTCTACCGGATGGTGCGCGAGCTGTCCACACAGGCCCGCCAGCCCATGCCACGCCTGTACATCTCGCCCACCGAGGCCCCCAACGCCTTCGCCACCGGCCGCAACCCGCGCAACGCGGCCGTCTGCTGCACCGAGGGCATCCTGCGCCTGCTCGACGAGCGCGAGCTGCGCGGCGTCATCGGCCACGAGCTGAGCCATGTCTACAACCGCGACATCCTCATCTCGTCCGTGGCCGGCGCCCTCGCCTCGGTGATCATGTTCCTGGTGAACTTCGCCTGGCTGATCCCCGTCGGCCGCTCGGACGACGACGACGGCCCCGGCCTGCTCGGCATGTTGCTGATCATGATCCTCGGCCCGCTCGCCGCCACCCTCATCCAACTGGCCATCAGCCGTTCCAGGGAGTACGAGGCGGACGCCTCGGGCGCCCAGCTCACCGGCGACCCGCTCGCCCTCGCCGGGGCGCTCCGCAAGCTGGAGACGGGCACGCAGCAGTTGCCGCTGCCTCCGGAGCCGCGCATCGAGACCGCGAGCCACATGATGATCGCGAACCCGTTCCGCCCTGGTCAGGGGCTGTCGCGGATGTTCTCCACGCACCCGCCGATGGCGGAGCGCATCGCCCGACTGGAACAGATGGCAGGTCGAAACCGGTGAAGACACTCCTCAACATCATCTGGCTGGTCCTGAGCGGCTTCTGGCTCTTCCTGGGCTACCTGCTCGCGGGCCTGCTGCTGTGCGTCACGATCATCGGCATCCCCTTCGGGATAGCCGCCTTCCGCATCGGCGTCTACGCCCTGTGGCCCTTCGGGTACACCACGATCGAGCGCCACGACGCGGGCGCGCCGTCGTGCGTCGGCAACGTCCTCTGGTTGGTCCTGGCGGGCTGGTGGCTGGCGCTGGCCCACATCACGACCGGCGTCGCGCTGTGCCTGACGATCATCGGCATCCCGTTCGGCATCGCCAACTTCAAGATGATCCCGGTCTCGCTGCTGCCGCTGGGCCGCGAGATCGTGCGCACGGACGAACCCTTCGCGGCGCGCTGACGCAACCGTCACCTGCCCGGACGGCGTCTTCCCGGACGAATCGGAAGACGTACCCCTTGTCTCCTCACCCGTATGGTCCTCACCGAATTCTCAGCGGTCGGACAGTGAGGGGGCAGCGCGGAAGGGCAGGTAACTCGGCATGAGCATCATCGGTTGGATCATCCTGGGCCTGCTGGCCGGCGCCATCGCCAAACTCCTGCTCCCGGGCCGCGACCCGGGCGGCTTCATCGGCACCACCCTGATCGGCGTCGCGGGCGCCTTCATCGGCGGCTGGATCTCGTCCCGCTGGCTCGACCACCCGATCAGCAAGCACTTCTACGACGGGGCGACCTGGGCGGCGGCGATCGGAGGCTCGCTGGTGCTGCTGATCCTGTACCGGGTGCTGTTCGGAAACTCACGGGACTGACCTGCCGACGGCGTGCGCCGGGCCGCGTCAGTCACCGGACCGCTGCTCGCGGCGGTGGGTGCCGCGGGCCAGCTCCTGCAGGATCTCGTGCTCGGACCGCCTCGTCGTACGTGCCAGCGTCTGCAACAGCGCGGCGCACAGGGCGGCCGTGCCGTCCAGCAGCGTCTCCGTGGCAGCGGGGTCCTCGCGCCGGCGCTCGCCCAGATACTCCGTCAGAAGCTCGTCCCCGGAGACGTAGGCAGTCATGAACTCGATCCCGGTCCGGACCCGGTCGTAGTCGCTGCTCATGCCGGAACGATCGCACATGACGGGGCTTGTGGCGACGGAAACGAAGCCGGTAGGGGCGCCGGCACGGGCACGGGCACGGACGACGGGCGGCCGGCGAGGAAGACCTCGCCGGCCGCCCGGCTCACCGTTAGTTCAGGTCGAACCGGTTCACCGGTAGTTCACGAACTGGAGGGCGAAGTCGAAGTCCTTGCCCTTCAGGAGCGCGATGACGGCCTGGAGGTCGTCACGGCTCTTGGAGCTGACGCGCAGCTCCTCGCCCTGGACCTGGGCCTTGACGCCCTTGGGACCCTCGTCACGGATGATCTTCGCCACCTTCTTGGCGTTCTCCTGGGAGATGCCCTCCTCGATGGAGGCGAAGATCTTGTACTCCTTGCCGGACAACTGGGGCTCACCCGCGTCCAGCGCCTTCAGCGAGATGCCACGCTTGATCAGCTTGGACTCGAAGACGTCGAGAACGGCCTTCACGCGCTCCTCGGAGTTCGCCTCCATGAGGATCTTCTCGCCGGACCACGAGATCGAGGCACCCACGCCCTTGAAGTCGTAGCGCTGCGAGATCTCCTTGGCGGCCTGGTTGAGGGCGTTGTCGACCTCCTGCCGCTCGACCTTCGAGACGATGTCGAAACTGGAGTCGGCCATGTCCTGTGGCTCCTTGCATCGGGGTGCGAATCGAGTGCGGCCCGGCCCAGGAGGCGACGGCCGCCGCGCCCGGCATCCTGCCGGGCCGCATCCGCACCAGCCTAGCCACCCCGCCCCCCTCGGGGCGGAGATCAACCGGGTGGCGAAGCACCCCTCCGCATCGGGTATTGTTTACGTCGTTGCCAGGGAGCACCGCGACAGCGGCCCTCCCGAACCAACACCCCCCGGCGGTGTGCCCGAGCGGCCAAAGGGAGCAGACTGTAAATCTGCCGGCTCAGCCTTCCCAGGTTCGAATCCTGGCGCCGCCACACGGGAACGAAGGGCCCGTGACCTGCTGTCTCAGCAGGTCACGGGCCCTTCGTCGTATCCGCGGGCAATTCGCTACTCTCCGCCGATGACCCCCCTCGTCCCCGCCCTGCCCGCCGGTTACCGCTCCCGGCCCGCGACCGTCGACGACGTTCCGGCGATTCACGCGCTGGTTTTGGAGTGCGAGCGGGAGGTGTACGGGCGGGGGCAGAGTGACGTCGGGGCCGTGGCCGCCGATCTCGTGCGGCCGGGGCTGGTGGCGGAGTCGGACACCGTGGTCGTGCTGGACGGCGCCGGTCGGCTCGTCGCGCGGGCCTGGGTGGACCGGCGGTCCGAGGTGGACGTGCATCCGGAGCATCGGGGGCGGGGGCTGGGGGCGGCGTTGCTCGGCTGGACGGTGGCTCGGGCCCGGCAGGCCGGGGTCGCCCGCGTCGTGCAGACCGTGCCGGACGCGGACACGGCGGCCGTGGCGCTGTTGCGGGGGCACGGGTACGAGCCGTTGGTGACGGCCTGGCTGCTGGAGTTCCCGCTGTCGGCCGAGCCGTCGGTGCCGGAGCCTCTGGCGGGCATCACGGTGCGGTCCTTCCGGCCCGGTGACGCGGCCGCCACGCACGTCCTCGTCCAGGACGCGTTCGACGAGTGGCAGGAGCGGCGCCAGTCCTACGAGGAGTGGGCGGCCCACACCGTGGAGCGGTCCGCGTTCGCCCCCGGGCGGTCGGCCCTGGCCTTCGCCGGTGACCAACTGGTGGGCGCGGCGCTGGCGTTGGACGTGCCGGGCACGGGTGAGGGGTACGTGGAGCAGGTCGCCGTACGGCGCGACCACCGCGGTCGCGGCATCGCCCGGCTCCTGCTGCGACACACGTTCCGTGCTTTCCATCACGCGGGCCTCGACGCCTGCACCCTGTGGACCCACTCGGACACCGGAGCCCTCGACCTCTACCTGCGCGTCGGCATGACGGTCCGTCACAGTTCCACGGTGTTCCGCAAGGACCTTGGCGCGTAGTCGACGTTCCTTCGCTGCCGCCGGGCCGGTAGAGGGAGCTGGCGTACCGGCCGGAGGTCCCGCACGCGGAGTTGGGTGCGGACTGAAGTCCGCCGCGACCGTCCGGGGCCCGGCCGGGGAAACGCCGGGTGGCGCAGCAGCCCTCCGAGGGCTGCCGCGCCACCCGGGGTGGAGCAGGGTAACGGTCAGAGACGGTCAGCGGCGGTGGTCGTCGCGGCCGTGACCACGGTCGTCGCCGTGGTGGCCACGGTCGTCGCCACGGTGGTCGCGTCCGTGACCGCGGTCGTCACCTCGGTGGTCGCGGCCGTGCCAGCGGTCGTCGCCGCGGCCGCCGCGGCCGCCCCACGACGCGTCGTCGACGAAGCGCCGGTCGTCGTCGCGCAGCGTCGCGGTGTCGCGGTTGTTGTCCCAGACGTAGTTGCGACGGTCCTGGTAGACGTCACCGAAGGTGTCACGGCCGACGCCCGTGTGGACGCGGACGGTCGCGTGACCACCGAGGCTGAAGTGGCGGAAGGTGTAGGTGACACCGCGCCGGCCCTCCGAGAGCGTCCACCCGTCGAGGTTCACCCGGTGGCGGGAGTTGTTGGTCAGCTCGACCCACTCGTTGTTCAGCGAGCGGTTGGAGCCGTTGTCGAAGCCGGGGGAGTCGTACTGCACACGGCTGATCTGCACGTCCGCGCGGTGCGGGCGGGCGTCCGCCGCGGAGGCCGGCAGGGCCACCGAACCGACGAGAGCACCGGCCGCGATGGCGACGGCGGCCAGGCGGCGAACGGTCACGGAAGCTGAAGCAGTCACAGGTTCTCCTGCATGGTGCGGGCACATCCGCATACGGAGGCCGTACACGGAGTCGTGCGGTGTGCGAAGGGCGACCAACTGGCCGCGCATCCACACCTTGTCCGGGATGCGGATGTGATGTGGGGAAAACGTGAACCGCGTTACCGATCGAGCATGTATCTGTGACTCTTACCTGTAACGTCCATTCATAGGAAAAATGCACCGAGTTGACCGCTTTGGAGAACCGGAACCCTTGTGATCACTGGGTTCGGGGCGTATTCCGCCACATCGCGCCACCCCGGCCGCCGAGGCGCCGTCACCCGAAAGTGAGTAACAGAGGTGCGTGACGAAACGGCGCTCGCCAGCCACCGCACGCGCCCCTGACCGGTGCGCCCGCCCACGCCCGGGGCAGACTGACGGCATGTCCTCCCGCCGCAGAACCTGTCCCGTGTGCCGCCGCGAGATCGCCGTCGTCGCGGGCCGCTTCGCCCGTCACGACCCGCCCGGCGCCCGTGAGCACGGCGAACTCGTCTCCTGCTCCGGCTCCCGCAGCCAGGCCCACATCGGCGCCGCGCAGCCCACCCTGGACGGCTACGCCGTACCCGAGTTCCCCGGCCAACTGCCCCTCTTCTGAGGCCCCGGCGCCCGCGCCGGCCGCCTCGACGGGCGAGCCGCGGCCACGCGCCGCCTCAGCCGCCTGCCACCGACTTCACCGCCACCGCCACTGGCGTCGACCCCGAGATCAGCTCCAGCGTCAGCCCCGCCGTCGCCGAGGACTCCACCAACTCCGCCAGCACGGCCGCCACATCGTCCCGGGGGACCGACCCGCGCCCGGTGTGCGCCGCGAGGGTCACCAGGCCGGTGCCGGGCTCGTTGGTCAGCGAACCGGGGCGCAGGATCGTCCAGTCGAGGCCCTCCTGCCGGCTGACGTACGCGTCCGCCTCGCCCTTGGCCCGCAGATACACGTCGAACACCTCGTCACCGGGGTGCGCGGGGTCCGCGCCCATCGAGGAGATGATCACGAACCGCCGCGCGCCCGCGCGCACCGCCGCGTCGGTGAACAGCACCGCCGCGCCCTTGTCCACCGTCTCCTTGCGGGCTGTCCCGCTGCCCGGCCCCGCGCCGGCCGCGAACACCGCCGCGTCCGCGCCGCGCAGAGCCGCCTCGACCTCCTCCAGGGACGCCGACTCCAGGTCGAGCACGACCGGTTCGGCACCGGCCGCCCGCAGGTCGTCGGCCTGCCCCGGGGCACGGATGATCCCGGCCACCTCGTCCCCGCGAGCGGCGAGCAGACGCTCCAGCCGCAACGCGATCTGACCATGCCCTCCAGCGATGACGATGCGCATGTATTCGACCGTACGCCCGCCGCCCGCCATCCGCCGAACGGGTGGACCCCCACCCGCCGCGACACGCCCGCGACCCGTACGCCCGTCCCTCACGAGAGTTTCCCCCGCCCCTGCCGGGGCAGCCCCAACTCCTCGGCCGCCGCCGAGTTGCAGTACTCCCGCACCGCGCTCGTACGGGCCACCACGCGCCCCCGGTGCACCACGATCCGGCTGTAGGCGAGGGACAGCGCGCCCGGCAGCCGGTCGCCGCGCACCGCGAGGAGTTCGGCGGGGAAGCCCGCCTCCACGCGTACCTCGGGCAGCCCGAGCGCGGTGCGCGCCGATGCGCTGACCGCCGCGTAGCCGTCCTCGGGGTTGAGTCCGTGCGTGGAGGCGAGGAGATACGCCGCCTCCAGCGGGTCGCCCCGGCCGACCGGGTTGGCCACGTCCCGCATGGCGCCGCTGCCCGCCGCCACCTTCACCCCGGCCGCGCGCAGCAGCCGTACCGGCGCCGTGCCCCGGATGTCCGCGGCGCCGCAGACGCCCTGGGGCAGGCACATCACCGTCACCCCGGCCGCCGCGAGCTGGTCCGCCGCGCGGCGCGCGACCTCGATGGGCAGCCGGGCGAGCCCGGCGCAGGGGCCGATGGTCACACCGGCGCGCAGGCCGCCCGCCATGGCCGCGAGCCGGGCGAGGCGGGCCGGGTCGGCGGCGTCCGTGTGCAGGTCCACCGGGGCGCCGTGCTCGGCGGCCAGTTCCAGGACCGCCGCCGCGTACCCCGTGGGGTCCGGGTCCACGTCCGGGCAGCCGCCCACCACCGAGGCGCCCATCTTCACCGCGTCCCGCAGCAGCGCGAGTCCGTCGGCCCCGGCCGTACCGGTCAGCAGCCGGGGCATCGCCACCGCCGTCAGCTCAGCGAGCCCGCGCAGCGAGCGCCGGGCCTGCAGGACCGCCTCCAGCGCGCCGAGCCCCCGCTCCTCGCCGACCCGGACGTGCGCGCGGGTTGCCGTCGCCCCGTGCCCGAGCTGGAGCAGCGCCGCCTCGGTGGCCCGGCGCTGGACGTCCTCGGGGGCGTAGGACACCGGGCCGGGCTGCTCGGCGCTCAGCGCGGTGTCGGCGTGGGCGTGCGGTTCGGCGGGGGCGGGCAGCAGCAGATAGCCGCCGAGGTCGACGCGGGAGACGACGCCGGTCGGGCCTGGGGCCAGGCTGCCGGCCGTGCCGACCGCCTCGATGTGTCCGCCCGACACCCGCACGTCCACGGTCCGGCCGTCGGTCAACCGGGCCCCGCACAGCAGGAGCGCGGCCGGTTCGGGGTGGTCGGGGGGCTCGGACGGATTCGGCGGCTGCGGATGACTGTCGGGCATCGGTCTCCAGGGGCCGGGACGGAGCGACGGAACGGAACGACGGGAGCGGGGCGACGGAACGGGACGGAAGCCGCGGGGGGCCGCGGCTCAAGATCACGCTGAGTAGTCCCGAGCGTAGGGTCGCCGTCCGCGCGGGCCGTGGAGGCCGCATTAGTCGTACCGGCGTGGTCACCCCAGGTCAGCCGCCTGCCGCGGGCCGGTCCCGGCCGGGCGTCGAGGGGGCGCGAGGGGCGGGAGAGGTGCCCGGGACGGGCGGCCGGATACGGATTTGGGCGAACGGCGGCGGACCGTGTAATGTCTTCCTCGCTCGCCCCAATAGCTCAGTCGGCAGAGCGTCTCCATGGTAAGGAGAAGGTCAACGGTTCGATTCCGTTTTGGGGCTCTGATGTGAGAAGTTCCCGTCGCGAGACGGGAATGGATCTCATCAAAGCGGTGTAGCTCAGTCGGTAGAGCAAGCGGCTCATAATCGCTGTGTCACCGGTTCAAGTCCGGTCACCGCTACGCACGGTAGCCGATTGCGGGGTCGGTCCTTCGATCGGCTACTCTTTCTTGCGTTAAACCCATCCGTTCGTCCTAGGAGCACTCACGTGGCTGCCACCGACGTCCGCCCGAAGATCACGCTGGCCTGCGTGGAGTGCAAGGAGCGGAACTACATCACCAAGAAGAACCGGCGTAACAACCCGGACCGACTGGAGATGAAGAAGCACTGCCCGCGTTGCAACGCGCACACCGCGCACCGCGAGACGCGATAAATCAGGCTCGTACATGAGGCCGCCCCCAGACACACGGGGGGCGGCCTCATGTCGTTTTATCTCACGTGTCGTACCCGGACACGCGAGCCGATGCCGCAGCTAGACCAGGAGGTTCCGGGCCATGGCGCTCGACCAGTCCTTCGTGGGGCGTACGTACCCGCCCACCGCGCCCTACGAGGTGGGCCGCGAGAAGATCCGCGAGTTCGCCGAGGCCGTCGGTGAGGCCAACCCGGCGTACACCGACCCGGAAGCCGCCCGCGCGTTCGGTCACCCCGATGTGATCGCCCCGCCGACCTTCGTGTTCTCCATCACCTTCCGCGCCGCCGGACAGGTCGTCCAGGACCCCCAGCTCGGCCTCGACTACAGCCGCGTCGTACACGGCGACCAGAAGTTCGCCTACCGCCGCCCGGTGCACGCCGGTGACCGGCTCACCGTCACCTCCACCATCGAGGGCATCAAGTCCCTCGCGGGCAACGACATCCTCGACATCCGGGGCGAGGTGCACGACGAGGCCGGCGAGCACGTTGTGACCGCCTGGACCAAGCTGGTGGCCCGCGCGGCCGAGGAGGGCTGAGCACCGATGACGGCGAAGATCGCCTACGACGACGTCGAGGTCGGCACCGAGCTGCCCGCCCAGACCTTCCCCGTGGACCGCGCCGCCCTCGTGCGCTACGCGGGCGCCTCCGGGGACTTCAACCCCATCCACTGGAACGAGCGCTTCGCCAAGGAGGTGGGCCTGCCGGACGTCATCGCGCACGGCATGTTCACCATGGCCGAGGCGATCCGCGTGGTCACCGACTGGACCGGCGACCCGGGCGCGGTCGTGGAGTACGGCGTCCGCTTCACCAAGCCGGTCGTCGTGCCCGACGACGACAAGGGCGCGGAGATCCACGTCTCCGCCAAGGTCGCGGCCAAGCTCGACGACCACACGGTCCGCGTGGACCTCGTCGCCACCAGCGGCGGCCAGAAGGTCCTGGGCATGTCCCGGGCGGTCGTCCGGCTGGCCTGAGGGTCACCACCGCCCGCGTGAGCGGTGAGTAAGGGGCGTTCGCAATGGCGGGCGCCCCTTACCGCTGACCGGGTCTCGTAGTCTGTGCCCGTGCACGTACTCCACGACGCTCCCCTCGCCCCGCTGACCACCTTCCGTCTGGGCGGCCCCGCCACCCGGCTGGTCACCGCCGTCACCGACGCCGAGGTGATCGACGCGGTCCGGGAGGCCGACGACAACGGCACCCCGCTGCTCGTCATCGGCGGCGGCTCCAACCTGGTCATCGGCGACAAGGGCTTCGACGGCACCGCCCTGCGCATCGCCACGCGCGGCCTGGAGCTGCGCGGCACCACTCTGGAGCTGGCCGCGGGCGAGGTGTGGAGCGACGCCGTCGCCCGCACCGTCGAGGCCGGACTCGCCGGGATCGAGTGCATGGCCGGCATCCCCGGGTCCGCCGGCGCCACCCCGATCCAGAACGTGGGCGCGTACGGCCAGGAGGTCGCCACCACGATCACCGAGGTCGTCGCCTACGACCGCCGGTCGGGGGAGACCGTCGTGCTGAGCGGCGAGGAGTGCGGCTTCTCCTACCGCCACAGCCGCTTCAAGGCCGACCCCGAGCGCTACGTCGTCCTGCGCGTCCGCTTCGGCCTGGAGGACGCCGACGGGATGTCCGCGCCGGTCAGGTACGCCGAGACCGCCCGCGCGCTCGGCGTCGAGGTCGGCGACCGGGTGCCGCTGGCCGACGCCCGCGCCACCGTGCTGAGGCTGCGTGCCGGGAAGGGCATGGTGCTCGACCCCGAGGACCACGACACCTGGTCCGCCGGGTCCTTCTTCACCAACCCGATCCTCACTGAGGAGGAGTTCGCCGCGTTCCACGCGCGCGTACGGGAGTGCCTGGGCGAGGGTGTCGAGCCGCCCGCCTACCCGGCGGGGGAGGGGCACCGGAAGACCTCGGCGGCCTGGCTGATCGACAAGGCGGGCTTCACCAAGGGCTACGGCACGGGCCCCGCCCGCATCTCCACCAAGCACACGCTCGCCCTCACCAACCGCGGCGAGGCCACCACCGAGGACCTGCTCGCCCTGGCCCGCGAGGTCGTCGCCGGGGTCCGCGAGGCCTTCGGCGTCACGCTGGTCAACGAGCCGGTGACGGTGGGCGTCAGCCTCTGACGGCCTCCGGGGTCAGTGGGCGACCCCGACGCCCTGCTTGACCGTGCCCGTGTCGCCGATCATGGTCAGCATGGCGTGCGCCACGTCCGCGCGCCCGATGAAGCGGCCGCCGCGCGGGAAGCCGCCGACGACCGCGCGGTAGCGGCCGGTGAGCGGTTTGTCCAGCAGCTTCGGGGGCCGTACGGCGGTCCAGTCGGTGCCGCTCGCCGCAAGCCCGGCCTCCGTCTCGCGCAGGTCGGCGTAGATGTCCTTGAAGACCGCCGACACCACGCGCCGCATCCCCCGGTCCAGGGCGCTCTCCCGCTCCGGAGCGGGACCGATCGGAGCGGCGGTCACCACGAGCAGGCGGCGCACCCCCTCCGCCTCCATCGCCCCGAGGACCGTACGGGTCAGCGGCGCGGTCACCCCGGCGTCCTTGCGCGTGCGCGCGCCGAGCCCCGACAGCACCGCGTCCCGGCCCGCGACGGCGGGGCGCAGCGCCTCGGAGTCGGACAGATCGGCGCGGACCACGTCGAGCCGCTCGCCGGTGACGGTCAGCCGTGCCGGGTCACGGACCACAGCCGTGACCTCGTGTCCGGCCTCCAGAGCCTGCCGGACGATCTCGCCACCGATGCCGCCGGTGGCACCGAAAACGGTGAGCTTCATGGCGTCTTCCCTTCCTCTTCCCCTCCTCGGACACACCTCGGCGCCCACACCTCGGCACCGGGGTGGGTGAGCATTCACTCACCTCCGTCCCTTCTAGAGTGGGTAAACACTCACCTGTTCGTCAAGGACGATTGGACGACACATGCAGACGAAGCCGGCCCGCGTCCGCATCCTCGACGCCGCCCACGAGCTGATGCTCACCGTCGGCCTCGCCCGCGCCACCACCAAGGAGATCGCCAAGGCGGCCGGCTGCTCCGAGGCGGCCCTCTACAAGTACTTCGACAGCAAGGAGGACCTGTTCGTCCAGGTCCTCCACGAGCGGCTGCCCGGTCTCACCCCGCTGCTGTCCGGCCTCACGGCCGCGCCAGGGCAGGGCACCCTGGAGCAGAACCTCACGGACATCACCCGCGAAGCCGCCCTCTTCTACGAGCAGAGCTTCCCGATCGCCGCGTCCCTCTACGCCGAGCAGCAGCTCAAACGCCGCCACGACGACGCCCTGCGCACCCTCGGCTCCGGCCCTCACGTGCCCATCGAAGGACTGGACGCCTATCTGCGGAGCGAACAGGAACTCGGCCGCGTCCGCCCCGACGCCGACACCTATGCCGCCGCCCTGCTCCTGCTCGGCGCCTGCGTCCAGCGCGCCTTCGCCTACGACGCGAGCCCCGACGGCACCCGGCCCCCCGTGGACGACTTCGCCGCCCGCATGGTCCGAACCGTGCTGAGCGGCATCGCCGTCTGAGGCCGTGGCCCCCTGCCTCAGACCGCCGGCCGGGTCAGCCAGTCGTCGACGCCCGCCAGCAACCGCTCCTTCTTCGCCTCCGGGGCCGCCGAGCCGCGGATCGACTGGCGGGCCAGCTCGGCCAGCTCCGCGTCCGTGAAGGCGTGGTAGCGGCGGGCGATCTCGTACTGGGCGGCCAGGCGCGAGCCGAAGAGGAGGGGGTCGTCGGCGCCCAGCGCGAGCGGGACGCCCGCCTCGAAGAGGGTGCGCAGCGGGACGTCCTCCGGCTTCTCGTAGACCCCGAGCGCCACGTTCGAGGCCGGGCAGACCTCGCAGGTGATGCCCCGGTCCGCCAGCCGCTTCAGCAGCCGCGGGTCCTCCGCCGCGCGCACGCCGTGCCCGATCCGGGAGGCGTCCAGGTCGTCCAGGCAGTCCCGCACCGATGCCGGTCCGGTCAGCTCGCCCCCGTGCGGCGCCGCCAGCAGGCCGCCCTCGCGGGCGATGTGGAAGGCCCGGTCGAAGTCGCGGGCCATGCCCCGGCGCTCGTCGTTGGAGAGCCCGAAGCCCACCACGCCCCGGTCCGCGTACCGCACCGCGAGGCGGGCCAGCGTGCGCGCGTCCAGCGGATGCTTCATCCGGTTCGCGGCCACCAGCACCCGCATCCCGAGTCCGGTGTCGCGGGAGGTGGTCTCCACCGCGTCCAGGATGACTTCCAGGGCCGGGATCAGACCGCCGAGGCGGGGGGCGTAGGACGTCGGGTCCACCTGGATCTCCAGCCAGCCGGAGCCGTCCCTCAGGTCCTCCTCGGCGGCCTCACGGACCAGCCGCTGGATGTCCTCCGGCTCGCGCAGGCACGAGCGCGCCGCGTCGTACAGCCGTTGGAAGCGGAACCAGCCGCGCTCGTCCGTGGCCCGCAGTCTCGGCGGCTCGCCGCTGGTCAGCGCCTCCGAGAGCGCGTCGGGCAGGCGCACGCCGTACTTGTCGGCCAGCTCGAGGACGGTCCCCGGCCGCATCGACCCGGTGAAGTGCAGATGAAGATGGGCCTTCGGCAGCTCAGAGACATCACGTACACGCTCCATCCCCAGATCCTGCCGCACTCGTGCGTCACACCGGTAGCGGGTTCCCCTTTAGTGGGCTTGCTCGCACACAGAAGCGGGGGGGGGGGCCACAAGAACGGGGGGGGGCCCCCCGCACAGGGCGGCACCAAA
>NZ_JBSGAH010000034.1:0-38308 GCF_053600675.1 Streptomyces sp. NPDC005004 | reverse complement strand
CGACTCTATCAGATCTTTTTCCGATCCGATTTCCTCGGTGCTTTCCAGGTTCTCGCTTTCGCGTTTCCCTTTCCGGCGGTTCCGACTCTATCAGACGCTTTTCGGTGTCCGATTCCCGGTCGGCGGGATTGTCGGGGCTTTTCGGCTCTCGCCGTTCGGCCTTTCGACATTCACTACGTTAGCCGATTCCCTCGCGGACTCATAATCGAGCCCTTGCGGATTCAATTCGGACATGCGGGCACGCCGAATCGACCCCCGCTGAGGGGAAGTCGTAGGTAGTGGGTTTTGCCGCTTCCGTCTACTGGCGATCGCCGTACCCGGGTCAAGCGGCTCGGGCTACATTACGCACCTTCCAAGACCGAGTCAACGTGACCTGCGTCTCGGTACATGGGGGCGATAGGGGCTCACCGTGGGATCGGCGTCCACCCAGTAACGCCAGGGATGGACACCGCCGTCGCCCGAGACGCCCGTCCTCGGACCGTTGCACACCTGGTCTGCGGGGACGGGAGTGCCGGTGAGCAGGTGGAGCGGAGCGGCCTCGGGGCCGCAGACGTCGGTGCCGTCCAGGGAACGGTCGATGTCCATGGCGGTGGCGAGCCGGGCGGGACCCTTGGCCAGTTCCTTGTCGTTGCGGGCGGAGGGCCGGCGCTCGCGGGCCAGCTCGGCGCCTTCCACGATCTCGCCGGCGCGGAGCAGTACCCCGCTCGCCTGTCCCTCGGGGCCGCAGACGAGGTTCATGCAGTGCCACATGCCGTAGGTGAAGTAAACGTAGGCGTGCCCGGGCGGCCCGAACATCACGCCGTTGCGGGCGGTGCGGCCGCGGAAGGCGTGGGAGCCGGGGTCGTTCGGGCCGTCGTACGCCTCCACTTCGGTAAGACGGAGGACGATCGGACCGTCGGGTGTCGTACGGACCAGGAGGCGGCCGAGGAGGTCAGGGGCGACCTCGAGGACGGGACGGTCGAGGAACTCCCGGGGCAGTGGCGTACGGTCCGGTGGCGTGATCATGCCCTCCGAGGGTAGTGCAGCCCCGGTCGCCGTCATGGCGGAACCGGTCGGGGCCGGATCGCGTTTGTACGGGGCGAAGGTCCATTCGTAAGGGGAGAGTAAATGGCGTTCAAGAAGCTGCTCGCGAGCCTGGGGGCCGGGGGCGCCTCGGTGGAGACGGTGCTGACCGAGGTCAACGTGGTGCCCGGTGGTGTCGTGCAGGGCGAGGTCCACATCCAGGGCGGCTCGGTGGACCAGAACATCGAGGGGCTGTCGGTCGGTCTTCAGGCGAAGGTCGAGGTGGAGGGCGGCGACCAGGAGTACAAGCAGGACATCGAGTTCACGCGGGTGCGGCTCGGCGGTGCCTTCGAGCTGAAGGCGGGGGCGGTGCACGCGGTGCCGTTCGGCCTGGAGATCCCGTGGGAGACGCCGGTCACGATGATCGACGGGCAGGAGCTGCGCGGGATGCACATCGGGGTGACCACCGAGCTGCAGATCGCCCGCGCGGTGGACTCCTCGGACCTGGACCCGATCAACGTGCACCCGCTGCCCGCGCAGCAGGCCATCCTGGACGCCTTCATCCAGCTCGGCTTCCGCTTCAAGAACGCGGACATGGAGCGCGGTCACATCCGGGGCACCCGGCAGCGGCTGCCGTTCTACCAGGAGATCGAGTTCTACCCGCCGTCGCAGTACCGGGGCCTGAACCAGGTCGAGATCAGCTTCGTGGCCGACGAGCACGCGATGGACGTCGTCCTGGAGATGGACAAGAAGCCGGGCCTGTTCAGCGAGGGCTCCGACACCTTCCGCTCCTTCCAGGTGGGCCTGCACGACTTCCACGCCACCGACTGGGCGGCGTACCTGAACCAGTGGCTGTCCGAGGTCGGCAGCCGCCGCAACTGGTTCTAGGCTCGGGGGCACTGAACGGAATCGATCAGGAGGTACCGAGGTGACCGAGCTCAAGCGGCGGCCGCTCCCCCATGACTTCCATCCGCCCGTGCCGTCGTTCACGGTGACGAGTGAGGACGTCGAGCCGGGCGGGGTGCTCAAGGGCGCCCAGGTCTACTCCGACGGGAATGTCTCGCCGGAGCTGAGCTGGGAGGGGTTCCCGGCGGAGACGAAGAGCTTCGCCGTGACCTGCTTCGACCCGGACGCGCCGACCGGCAGCGGGTTCTGGCACTGGGTGGTGTTCGACATCCCGGCCTCGGTGACGTCGCTCCCGGCCGGTGCCGGCAGTGGGAAGTTCGACGGGCTGCCCGAGGGCGCGATTCAGGCGCGCAACGACTACGGGACCAAGGACTTCGGCGGGGCCGCCCCGCCGCCCGGGGACGGCCCCCATCGCTACGTGTTCACGGTGTACGCCGTCGACCAGGAGAAACTCGGTCCGGACGCGGACGCCTCGCCGGCCTTCGTCGGCTTCAATCTGCGCTTCCACGCGATCGCGCGCGCCCAGCTCGTCGGGGAGTACGAGATTCCCGCGGAGAGCTGATCCCCGCTTCCGTGTTTGCCCGCCCCTGGTCTTGGAAGTGATCAGGGGCGGGCGCTTTTTATTGCGTTGTCCATCTCGACGCGCCCGTCCAGAGTTGATCCACGTCCGCCGGGGGGTGGGCGGGCACACGGGAGGTGGGCTTGATGCGTGGCACCTTGGTCCTGAACGCGAGCTTCGAACCGCTGTCGACGGTGACGCTGAACCGTGCCGTCGTGCTGGTCCTCCAGGACAAGGCGGTCGTGGAGCAGGCGCACCCCGTGCTGCGGATGCGCGGCGCCGACGTCGACATACCCGCGCCCCGGGTGATCCGGCTGTGCAGATACGTACGGGTGCCGTTCCGAAGACGAGCGCCCTGGTCGAGGCGGGGTGTGCTGGTGCGGGACCGGCACCGGTGCGCGTACTGCGGGCGCTCGGCGAGCACGGTGGACCACGTGGTGCCGCGGGCGCAGGGTGGTGGGGACACCTGGCTGAACACGGTGGCCTCCTGCGCGGAGGACAATCACCGCAAGGCGGACCGGACTCCGGAGCAGGCGGGGATGCCGTTGCTGTGGGAGCCGTTCGAGCCGACGCCGGCGGACGCGATGCTGCTCGCGCTGGGGAACGAGGACTTCGACGCGCTGCCGGACTGGCTGGCGCTGCGGGCCGCGTAGGCCTTGAGATGGGAAACAGCAGGGCCCGCCTTCTTCGGAGGAAGGCGGGCCCCGCCGCGTACGGCGTCGTGCGGGCGGGGGTCAGTCGATGGACGGACGCTCGCGGCGGTCGGTGCCGGTGCCCTTGTTCTGCTGGGGGACGGAGCCGCCGCCACCGGCGCTGCCGCCGCCCCCGCCGAAGTTGCCGAAGTTGCCCATGGCGCCGGAGAGGCCCTTGAGGGCGTCGCCGATCTCGCTGGGGACGATCCAGAGCTTGTTGGCGTCGCCCTCGGCGATCTTCGGGAGCATCTGGAGGTACTGGTAGGAGAGCAGCTTCTGGTCGGGGTCGCCGGCGTGGATGGCCTCGAAGACCGTGCGCACCGCCTGGGCCTCGCCCTCGGCGCGCAGGGCGGCGGCCTTGGCCTCGCCCTCGGCGCGCAGGATCTGGGACTGCTTCTCGCCCTCGGCGGTGAGGATCGCGGCCTGGCGCGTGCCTTCCGCGGTAAGGATCGCGGCGCGCTTGTCGCGGTCGGCGCGCATCTGCTTCTCCATCGAGTCCTGGATGGAGGTGGGCGGCTCGATGGCCTTCAGCTCGACGCGGTTGACGCGGATGCCCCACTTGCCGGTGGCCTCGTCGAGGACGCCGCGCAGGGCCGCGTTGATCTCCTCGCGGGAGGTGAGGGTCCGCTCCAGGTCCATGCCGCCGATGATGTTGCGCAGCGTGGTGACGGTGAGCTGCTCGATCGCCTGGATGTAGCTGGCGACCTCGTAGGTGGCGGCCCGGGCGTCGGTCACCTGGTAGTAGATGACGGTGTCGATGTTGACGACCAGGTTGTCCTGGGTGATCACCGGCTGGGGCGGGAAGGGCACGACCTGCTCGCGGAGGTCGATGCGGTTGCGGATGGTGTCGATGAACGGGACCACGATGTTCAGGCCCGCGTTCAGGGTCCGCGTGTAGCGGCCGAAGCGCTCGACGATGGCGGCGCTGGCCTGTGGGATGACCTGGATGGTCTTGATCAGGGCGATGAAGACCAACACCACCAGAATGATCAGAACGATGATGACCGGTTCCATCGTGTTCCCCGTACCCCTCTCCGCCTGGACGTGCTCGGCAGATCTCTTGTGTTGTCGAAGATCTTGCTGGTCGAGTCTGTCAGACCGCTGCCCAACTCGGGGGCAGATGAATCAGATGACGAGCGCGGTGGCCCCCTCGATGTCCACGACGTCGACCTCCTGACCGATCTCGTAGGCGCGCGAGGCGTCGAGGGCGCGGGCCGACCAGATCTCCCCGGCGAGCTTGACGCGACCGCCGGAGGCGTCGACCCGTTCCAGGACGACGGCCTGTTTGCCCTTCAGCGCGTCGACGCCGGTGGCCAGTTGGGGGCGCTGCCGGTCGTGGCGCAGGGCGATGGGGCGGACGACGGCGATGAGGGCGACGGAGACGACCACGAAGGTGAGCACCTGGATCACCACGCCGAAGCCGAGCCCCGCGACGACGGCGGCGGCCACGGCTCCCACCGCGAACATGCCGAATTCGGGCATCGCGGTGATCACGAGGGGGATTCCGAGCGCCCCTGCGCCGACGAGCCACCACACCCATGCGCCGATGTCGTCCACGGATTCATCGTAGGGCCGTGGGGCGGGCCGCCGACAGGGTGCGGACGGGGGCCGCCCGGATCAGGAGCGGCTCGGGAACGGATCAGGACAGGGGCAGGCCGCGCGCGGTCCAGCGGTCCCCGACCTGCTCGACGACGAGCGGGAGGCCGAAGCACAGCGAGAGGTTGCGGGAGGTCAGTTCCAGCTCGATCGGGCCCGCGGTGAGGACCTTGCCCTGGCGGATCATGAGGACGTGGGTGAAGCCCGGGGCGATCTCCTCGACATGGTGGGTGACCATGATCATGGAGGGCGCGATGGGGTCGCGGGCCAGCCGGCCGAGGCGGCGGACCAGGTCCTCGCGGCCACCGAGGTCGAGTCCGGCGGCGGGCTCGTCCAGGAGCAGCAGCTCGGGGTCGGTCATCAGGGCGCGGGCGATCAGGGTGCGCTTGCGCTCGCCCTCGGAGAGGGTGCCGAAGCGGCGGTCGAGGAAGTCGCTCATGCCGAGGCGGTCGAGGAAGGCGCGGGCGCGCTGCTCGTCGACGTCCTCGTACTCCTCGTGCCAGCCGGCGGTCATGCCGTAGGCGGCGGTGAGGACGGTCTGCAGGACGGTCTGGCTCTTGGAGATCTTCTCGGCCATGGCGATGCCCGCCACGCCGATGCGGGGGCGCAGCTCGAAGACGTCGACCTTGCCGAGGGTCTCGCCGAGGATGGTGCTGGTGCCCTTGGTGGGGAAGAGGTAGCTGGACGCGACGTTGAGGAGGGTGGTCTTGCCCGCGCCGTTGGGGCCGAGGATGACCCAGCGCTCGCCCTCCTTGACCGACCAGTTGACCTGGTCCACCAGAGCCCGGCCCTCACGGACCACGGATACGTCCTGAAGCTCCAGAACATCGCTCATGAGCGCGTTGTCTCCCCTTGCGTTGTGGCCGGTCTCGGCTGTCGCGTACGCCTGTGGCTCGGGCCGCCACGCCAATGGGCGCAGCCCATATGAAATCTACGCCACGAGTGTGGTGCTCCATTCCATCGGTCCGGTCCTTAGGGTGGGGGGATGCTCACGGAACCGCGTTCAGGACGCCTCGCCGCTTGGGGAAATGCCCTTTTGGCCGGACTTGTCTCCCCGGATGACGCCGTACTCGCCGTCGTGGGCGGGGACGCGGTGCACCGGGTCGAGGGATTGCCGGGCGAGGAGGGCGTGGTCGGTCTCACGCTGGCGCTGGGTCGGCTGCGAGGGCTCGGGGTGACGGGGTTCCGGGTGGCGCTGCCCGCGCCGGGGCATCCGCTGGGGCTGAGCGGTCCGCCGGAGTTCAACGCGCGGGCGCTGGAGGCCGAGGAGGCGGTGGTCTGTTCCGGGGCGGCCTTCGGTCTGGTTCCGGAGGTGTCCGAGGCGGGGCCCGAGGGTGACGTGCACACCGAGGTGATCTGGCAGGTGCTGCCGGTGCGGGAGGCGCCGCCCGCCGACGTGCCCTCGCTGGGCGAGGCGGAGCGGGAGCTGGCCGAGGCGCTGCGCGAGGCGACGGAGGTGCTGACGCGGCTGGACGTGGCTGCGTCGGGTCCGGTGGCCGAGGCGGCGATCGACGCGTACCGGGCGCGGGCGGAGGCGCCGCGCCGTGCGGGGGTGCGGGTGACGGGCGGCCACGGGTACGAGGTGCTGTCGCCGGGGTATCCGCCGCGCGCGGTGCGGGTCCTGGAGCTGGCGGAGCGGATCGGGCTGCTGGTGTCCCTGGCGTACGGGGGCGGGCACGGGGGTGCGGTGAGCGCCTCGGAGATGGCGGCACGGTCGGCCGCGCTGCGCCCTGTGGAGCGGACGGCGCGGCGGGCGCGGGTGGCGGCGTACAACTCGGTGGTGGAGGAGCGGGCGCGCTGAGCCGCCCGGATTCGGGACGGACGCAGGGCCCCCGGTGGGGGTGCCGGGGGCCCTGCGGGTCTGTGGGGGCGCGTCAGCCGTTGATGCCCGTGTTGCCGAAGGCCGGGTTCAGCAGGCCGATGACGTCGACGGTGTTGCCGACGACGTTCACCGGGACGTGCACCGGCGCCTGGATGACGTTGCCGGAGACGACGCCCGGCGAGCCCGTGGCCGCGCCGGCGGCGCCGCTGCTGGCGGAGGCCATGCCCGCGCCCGCCGCGATCAGTCCGCCGGTCACCATCGTCACGGCCGCGACCTTCTTCAGGTTCTTCATGTCCAACCCCTCCTTGGCATTCGCCGCGGCGGTTCGCCGCGGCACGCACTGGAGAACGGCGGGGGCGGGACGAGGTTGCGCCGTACGGGTGACATTCCCACGACGGTATGAATCTCGGATCGGACGGTGACCTTTCGGATCGCCGTTCGTAGGGCGGGAATTGACGGCGTCTCAGCCGGTCACACCGTGACGTACCGCCCACAGTGCGGCCTGGGTGCGGTCGGCCAGGTCGAGTTTCATCAGGATGTTGGAGACGTGCGTCTTGACGGTCTTCTCGGACAGGACGAGGGCGCGGGCGATCTCGCGGTTGGAGCGTCCGTCGGCTATCAGACCGAGCACCTCGCGCTCCCGTTCGGTGAGTGAACCGCCCCTGCCCTGGCCGGGGTTGGTCTCTTCCTGGGAGAGCAGCGCGTCGGCGACCTCGGCCTGGAGCAGGACGTGTCCGGCATGTACGGAGCGGATGGCGGCGGCGAGGGCGTCGGGGTCCACGTCCTTGTAGACGTACCCGGCGGCGCCCGCGCGCAGGGCGGGGACGACCGTACGCCGCTCGGTGAAGCTGGTGACGATCAACACCCGCGCGGGGTTCGCGAGTTCGCGGAGCCGGCGCAGCGCCTCGATGCCGTCGGTGCCCGGCATCTTGACGTCCATGAGGACGATCTCGGGGCGCAACTCCTCGGCCAGGGCGACACCTTCGGCGCCGTCGGCCGCCTCCCCGACGACCTCGATGTCGTCCTGCACCTCCAGGAAGGTGCGCAGGCCCCGGCGGACGACCTGGTGGTCGTCGACGAGAAGCACTTTGATCGGGTCAGCCACCGGGCACCTCCATCTCGATCGCGGTGCCCTTGCCGGGCGCCGATTCCACGGTCAGCGTGCCGCCGACCCCGCTCGCGCGGTCCCGCATGGAGACGAGGCCCAGATGGCGTCCGGCGCGACGGACTGCCGTGGGGTCGAAGCCCTCGCCGTCGTCGGTGACGCGCAGGACGGCGCCGTGACCGTGCCGGGTCACGCTCACCTCGACATGGGCGGCGCCGGAGTGGCGCAGGGCGTTGTGCAGGGCCTCCTGGGCGACCCGGAGCAGGGCTTCCTCCTGCGCGGCGGGCAGGGCGCGGATGCCGTGGCCCGTGAAGGTGACGCGGGCGCTGTGGGCGCGGTCGAGGACCTGGACCTGGGTGCGGAGGGTGGCGACGAGGCCGTCCTCGTCCAGCGCGGCGGGGCGCAACTCGACTACGGCCGCGCGCAGTTCGTCGGCCGCTTCGGCGGCGAGGGCGGCGACCTGGTGCAGCTCCTCCTTGGCGCGGGCGGGGTCGCGGTCCACGAGGGCGGTGGCGGCCTGGGCGGTCAGACGGAGCGAGAAGAGCTTCTGGCTGACGGCGTCGTGGAGTTCGTGGGCGAGGCGGGAGCGTTCCTCGGCGATGGTCAACTCACGGCTGCGTTCGTGGAGGCGGGCGTTGGTGAGGGCGATGGCGGCGTGCTGGGCGAGGATGCGGAGCAGTTCCTCGTCCTCGGCGGTGAAGCCGCAACTTCCCTCCGGCTTCTGGCAGTTCTTGTTGGCGAGGAAGAGGGCGCCGATGACCTCGTCGCCGTCGCGGATGGGCAGGCCGAGGAAGTCGGCCAGTTCGGGGTGGGCGTCGGGCCAGCCCTCGAACCGGGGGTCCTGCCGTACGTCCGCCAGCCGCTCGGGGCGGGCCTCCCGGAGCATCGCCGCGAGCACGCCGTGCTGGCGGGGCAGCGGGCCGATCGCCTTCCACTGCTCGTCGCTCACCCCGTCCACGACGAACTGGGCGAATCCGCCGTGGTCGTCGGGGACGCCGAGGGCGGCGTACTGGGCGTCCAGCAGCTCACGTGCGGAGGCCACGATCGTCTTGAGGACGTCGCGCACCTCCAGGTGTCTGCTCATGGCCAGCAGCGCGGAACTCACCGCGGCGAGGCCGGACCGGGGGCCGTAGCTCATGTCCTCACGGTACCGGCGGGCTGCGCCGGGGCGGATCGGCCGGGTGACCCGCCGTCCGGGTCGCTGGACGTAGGGCCTGGGGCGTAGGGCGCCGGGCCCGGGGTCCGGGTCGGGCCCCGGACGTACGGCGAAGGGACCGCGCGGGTCGGGGCCGCAGGCCGAGGTGGGCGGGGGCGGGCCGTTCCTAGGTTGAGGTCACCGCCCGCGGGGGCGGTCGAGGGTGAGCCGAGGGGATGACGAGGATGGCTGTCGCGATCATCACGGGGGCGTCGAAGGGGCTGGGCCGGGCGCTGGCGGAGGCGCTGGCCGCGCGGGGCTGGGATCTGGTGCTGGACGCGCGGGGCGAGGGGGCGCTGAAGGAGGCCGCCGGGTCGGTCGCCGGGCACGGCGCGCGGGTGGTGGCACTCGCCGGGGATGTCACGGACGCCGGGCACCGGGCCGCGCTGGTGGCGGCGGCGCGCGGGCTGGGCGGTCCGGACCTGCTGGTGAGCAACGCGAGCGCGTTGGGCGCCGAGCCGCTGGTGGGGCTGGCCGAGCTGCCGCTGGACGGGCTGCGGCGGGCGCTGGAGGTGAACACGGTCGCCGCGCTGGGCCTGGTGCGGGAGTCGCTGCCCGCGCTGCGCGCGTCGCGGGCGGGCGCCGTGATCACGGTCAGCTCGGACGCGGCGGTGGAGGCATACCCCACCTGGGGCGGCTACGGCGCCTCGAAGGCCGCCCTCGACCATCTCGCGGCGGTGCTCGCCGAGGAGGAGCCGGGGCTGCGGGTGTGGGCGGTGGACCCGGGCGACATGGCGACCGAGCTGTACGCGGCTGCCGTACCCCTGGACGACGCTCCGCGGCCCGCGCCCGAGAGCGTGGTGCCCGCCTTCCTGCGGCTGCTGGAGGAGCGGCCGGCGAGCGGGCGGTACACCGCCGGTGCGCTGCTGGAGCGGCGATGAGGCCGGCCGTGTCCCTCTCCCCTATGTACGCGTGGAAGGTGCCCCGGGAGCTGTCGGCACGGGTGCCGGCCGAGCAGCGGGGCCCCGGGCGCGGCCGGGATTCCGTACGGCTGCTGCTCTCGCGCGGTTCGGAGGTGACGCACCACGCTTTCCGGGAGCTGCCCCGGCTGCTGCGGGCCGGTGACGTGCTGGTGGTGAACACCTCGGCCACGCTGGCCGCGGCGGTGGACGGGCGGACCGGGTCCGGGCCGGTGGTGGTGCACTTCTCGACCCGGGGTGACGACGGGCGGTGGGCCGTCGAGCTGCGGGAGCCGGACGGGCGGGGCACCACGCGCGTGCGGGCGGGCGGGCCCGCGCGGACAGAGGTGCGGCTGCCGGGCGGAACACTGCTCGTCCTGGAGGAGCCGCTGGCCCGGGACGGGGAAGGGGACGGCGGGCGGCTGTGGTGGGCGCGGGTGTCGGGGGCGCCGGTGCCCCGGGTGCTGGGCGAGCACGGGCGTCCCATCCGCTACTCCTATACAACGCGGGACCAGCCGCTCGCGGCGTACCAGACGGTGTTCGCGCTGCCGTCGGCCGACGGGGCGGGCAGTGCGGAGATGCCGAGCGCGGCGCGGCCGTTCACGGCGGGCGCGGTGGCGGAGCTGGTGAGCCGGGGGGTGTGGCTGGCGCCGGTGACGCTGCACACCGGGGTGGCGTCGGCGGAGGCGCACGAACCGCCGTATCCGGAGCGGTTCGCGGTGCCGGAGGCGTCGGCGCGGCTGATCGGGGCGGCGCGGGCCGGCGGCGGGCGGGTGATCGCGGTGGGGACGACGGCGGTGCGGGCCGTGGAGTCGGCCGCCGGGTCCGACGGAGAGGTGCGGGCGGCCGGGGGCTGGACGGATCTGGTGGTCACGCCGGAGCGCGGGGTGCGGGTGGTGGACGGGCTGCTGACCGGGCTGCACGAGCCGGAGGCCTCGCATCTGCTGATGCTCCGGGCCGTGGCGGGGCGGGCGGCGGTGGACCGGGCGTACGCCGAGGCGGTGCGCGAGCGGTACCTCTGGCACGAGTTCGGGGACGTGCACCTCCTCCTTCCCGACTGACACTCACAAACGAGTGCTTACGCAAAGCACCTCACCGGCGACGCCGAGTGAGAAGGGGTCGTTACCGGTGTGAGCCCTCGCATAGGGCGCACATCACGTACGAACGGACATAGGAGACAAGGTATCCCACGGTGAACGGGACAGATGCTCCAATCTGTCCCGATTTGCCCTTACCTGATCCACTATCCAGGGTCGTACATCACATCGTTGCCATGGCATTTTGCGGCCGCTAAGAATTGCTCTCGTCGCTCAGCGCCGCGGGTTCCCCCGCGGCGTTCGTGCGGGAGGAGCCGATTCCTCCGGCGGACGCAGGAGCGACCTCCGCGCTTACTCGAAGAGGTCCATCAGCCATGCCCCAGAACGTTTTCGACACCGATCGTCTCAGTCGTTCCATGAACAAGCTCGGCGCCTTCGCCTCGGCCAAGGTGAGCAAGTTCAACGCGCTCGACAAGCAGCGCAAGATCGCCGTCGCCGGCGTGAGCACCCTGGGTGCCGCCGCCATCGCCTTCGCCGCCGTCCCCGGTGGCAGCACGGCCGTCGCCACCGGCGTCCCGGCCGCGCACACCCAGGTCGCCGCCGAGCACTCCCGGGTCCAGGACCTGAAGAGCACGTTCACCGACCCGGCCGCCGACCAGCAGGTCAAGCTCGACGCGATCGCCGCCAAGGCGAAGGCCGAGGCCGACACCGCCGCCAAGAAGCGCTCCGCCGACGCCGCCGCGAAGAAGAAGGCCGCCGCCGACGCCGCCCGCAAGGCCGCCGCCGCCCGTTCCGCGAAGAAGGCCGCGAGCCGCTCCGCCGAGCGCCCGCAGATGGAGACCGTCGCCGCGCGCACCTACGCGAACAACCTCGACGGGTGGATCCGCCACTCGCTCGACATCATGCACTCCAAGGGCATCCCGGGCAGCTACAGCGGCCTGCACCGCAACATCATGCGTGAGTCCTCCGGCAACCCGCGTGCCATCAACAACTGGGACATCAACGCGATCAACGGCATCCCCTCCAAGGGTCTGCTCCAGGTGATCCCGCCGACGTTCAACACGTACCACGTGTCCGGTACCTCGTGGAACATCTACGACCCGGTCGCCAACATCACCGCCGCCGCCAACTACGCGGCGCACCGGTACGGCACGATCGACAACGTCAACAGCGCGTACTGAGGCCGGCGCGGACCTCTGAGACACGCCGAAGGGCGGCACCCCTACGCCGGGGGATGCCGCCCTTCTCGCAGCTCACGGGGCCGCTACTTGCGCATGACCTCGGGCTCGTGCCGCCGCAGGAAACGCGAGACGAGGAAGCCGCACAGCACGCCGAGCACGATCAGCGCCACCATGTCCAGCGTCCAGGCCCCCGCCGTGTGGTTCCACAGCGGATCCGTGCTGGTCGGGTCGTCGGTGTTGGGCGCGATGTTGTTGAAGTCCAGCGTGGCGCCCGCGGCCGCCACCGCCCAGCGCGAGGGCATCAGGTACGAGAACTCGTTCACCCCCGGGGTGCCGTGCAGGGCGAAGAGGCAGCCGGTGAACACGACCTGGACGATCGCGAACATCACCAGCAACGGCATGGTCTTCTCAGAGGTCTTCACCAGCGAGGAAATGACCAGGCCGAACATCATCGACGTGAAGCCGAGCGCCATCACCGGCAGACACAACTCGAGCAGCGTCGAGCCGCCGAGCACCACTCCGCGCTCGGGGATCTCCCGGCTGGAGAAGCCGATCAGGCCGACCATCAGGCCCTGGAGCATCGTGACCGCGCCGAGCACGACCACCTTGGACATCAGATAGGCCGAGCGGGACAGACCGGTCGCGCGCTCACGCTCGTAGATCACCCGCTCCTTGATCAGCTCACGGACCGAGTTCGCCGCGCCCGCGAAGCAGGCGCCCACCGCGAGGATCAGCAGCACGGTCGTCGCCGTGCCGTTCGGAACGTGGATGCCCTCCTTGTTGACCGGGTTGACCAGCAGACCCTTGCCGTGGTCGATCAACAGGCTGACCGCGCCGAGCACGGCGGGCAACAGCACCGTCAGGGCCAGGAAGCCCTTGTCGGAGACGATGACCGCGACGTACCGCCGCACCAACGTCAGCAACTGCGAGCCCCAGCTCTGCGGCTTGGCCGGCTTGGCCGCCTTTGACTTCGGCACCGCTACGGACTGCGGGGCCACCGCGTCGATGTCGGCGGCGTACATCTGGTAGTGCTGCGAGCCCTTCCAGCGGCCCGCCCAGTCGTAGTCGCGGTAGTTCTCGAAGGCGGAGAAGACGTCGGCCCAGCTTTCGTAGCCGAAGAAGTTCAGCGCCTCCTCCGGCGGGCCGAAGTAGGCGACCGCGCCGCCCGGCGCCATCACCAGGAGCTTGTCGCACAGCGCCAGCTCGGCCACCGAGTGCGTGACGACCAGGACGGTGCGGCCGTCGTCCGCGAGGCCGCGCAGCAACTGCATGACGTCGCGGTCCATGCCCGGGTCCAGGCCCGAGGTCGGCTCGTCCAGGAAGATCAGCGACGGCTTGGTCAGCAGCTCCAGGGCCACCGAGACGCGCTTGCGCTGGCCGCCGGACAGGGAGGTGACCTTCTTGTCCTTGTGCACGTCCAGCTTCAGCTCGCGCAGCACCTCGTCGATGCGGGAGTCGCGCTCGGCGGGCGTGGTGTCGGCCGGGAAGCGGAGCTTGGCCGCGTACTTCAGGGCCTTCCGGACGGTCAGCTCCTTGTGCAGGATGTCGTCCTGCGGGACCAGGCCGATGCGCTGGCGCAGCTCGGCGAACTGCTTGTAGAGGTTACGGCTGTCGTACAGCACCTCGCCCTCGTTGGCGGGCCGGTAGCCGGTCAGCGCCTTGAGCAGCGTGGACTTGCCGGAGCCCGACGGGCCGATGACCGCGATCAGCGACTTCTCCGGGGCGCCGAAGGACACGTCCTTCAGGATCTGCTTGCCGCCGTCGACCGTCACGGTGAGGTGGCGGGCCGAGAAGGAGACCTCACCGGTGTCGACGAACTCCTCGAGGCGGTCGCCGACGATCCGGAACGTGGAGTGACCGACACCGACGATGTCGTCCGGGCCGAGCAGCGCGGTGCCACCCTTGCCGATCGGCTGGCCGTTGACGTACGTGCCGTTGTGCGAGCCGAGGTCGCGGATCTCGAAGCGGCCCTCGGGCGTCGTCTGGAACTCGGCGTGGTGCCGGGAGACCTGGAGGTCGGAGACGACCAGGTCGTTGTCCAGCGAGCGGCCGATGCGCATGACACGGCCGAGCGCGAACTGGTGGAACGTGGTGGGGCTGCGGTCGCCGTAGACCGGCTCGGCGGGGGTCTTGTCGACGGACGCCGACGCCGGGTCGGGGGCGTGGTGCTGCTGGTGCGGGATCTGGCCGGACGGGTGGACGGGCTGGTGGGTCCCCTGCCAGTCCGTCTCGGCGCCGGGCTGGGGCTGCGGGGCCTGCTGTGGGCCCTGACCCCAGGCGCCCGCGCCCTGTGCGGCGTACGGTGCTCCCTGCTGCACCTGTGGCACCGCCTGCGTCGGCAGCGCATGGTGGGCCTGATGGGCCTGGTGCGGCTGCTGTCCCCCCGAGAGGTTCACCCGCGGGCCGTCGGTCGCGTTGCCGAGGTGCACCGCCGAACCGGCTCCGAGCTGCGCCTGGCTGATCCGACGGCCCTGTACGAACGTGCCGTTGGTGCTGCCGTGGTCCTCGATGACCCAGCCCTGGCCGTCGAAACGGACCGTGGCGTGCCGCCAGGAGACCCTGGCGTCGTCGAAGACGATGTCGCCCCGCGGATCACGTCCGAGGGCGTAGGACCTGGACGGATCGAGCGTCCAGGTCCGTCCGTTTGATTCCAGTACGAGTTCCGGCACTCCATGCCCCACTGAGTTGTCCCCCGAATTACCCCCGACACAGGGAGTTTAGGGATGTCGAACATCGTGGGGAACTATTCCAGGCGGAGGGCTGTCGTCCCAATCCGACCGGGTCGGCTCGCGCCGTTGACGGGGTGGAAAACGGGTCGGAAAGTGGTAATCCCGACCGGGTGCCTCCGGCGGATCGGGGGTCCGGGGGCTGGGCTGGTCCGGGGCTGGGGCTGATGGCTGGGGGCTGGCGTGGGTTCTGTGGGTTCTCTGCCGGATGAGGTCAACGGCGGTGTCAGGCAGAGGCGTTCGTTGCCCTGGGGGGATGCGGTTCTCTCCGCTGTCGCGGGGGTCGGGTGGGCGGTCGTGGGGATGGGTGGTACGGCCGCGCTCGGGCTGCATCTCGTCGGGGCGGATGCCCGGGGGTCGTTGGGGGCGCTTGCCGCGGCGGTCGTGGCGCTCGCGGTGGGGGGTTCCGTCTCCCCGTCCGTGGACGTTTCCGCCTTCGGGATGAAGGGAGCCGAGGCACATGTCGCCTTTCAGGCAACGCCGTTGGGGGTGAGTCTGGTCGGGGCGCTGGTGCTCGGGTGGTTCTTCCTGCGGTCCCTGCGGTTGGTGGGGAGTGCGGGCTCCGGGCGTGAACTGGTCTTGCGGGCGGCTGTGTTGGTGGGGCTCTTCGGTGCCGGGGTGCTGGGACTCTCGTGGGTGGGGCGGGGGGTTGTCACGCTGGATGGCGGTGCGGTGGGGCTGCGTCGCGTCTCGGGGGGCGGGGGGTGGCTCGGGGGGCTCGTGTCGGATCGGGTGGCGGATCTGGCGCACGCCGACCTGGCGATCCGGTTCGTGGTGGACGTCGTTCCTACGCTGTTCGGTGGGCTGGGGTGGTGTGCCGGTGTACTTGCCGTCGCGTTGCTCGCGTCCCGCCGCACTCCGCTGCCCGCGGGGTGGGACGTCGTGCGGGGAGTGGTGCGGCGGGTAGTACGGCCGGCGGTGTCGGCTGTCGTCACCGTGTTGCTGGTGGCGGTCGTGGCGGGCGTCGCGGCTGCCGGTTACGCGGCGGTCGGGGACGATCATCCGGGGCGGGTCGTGGGAGCGGCGCTGCTGGGGGCGCCCAACGGGGCCTGGGTCGCTGTGCCGTTGGGGTTGTTCGTGCCCTGGGACGGGCGGGCGAGCGGGGTCCTGCGGGGGGTGCTTCCGCATCCGGTCGACCAGTTTCTGACCGGCGCTTCCGGGCGGCCCGTCACCGTGGGGCGGCTGGCCGAGCTGGACGGGCGGGTGTGGTTGCTCTCCGTGGGGGCGGCGCTGTTGATGGTGGCGGCGGGGGTTCTCACGGCGGTGCGTACTCCTCCGGGAGGTTCGGGGCGCCTGGTCCTGTGGTGTGCGGTGCGGCTCGGGGTCGCTACGGGGGTGGCGTTGCCGTTGCTCGTCCGGCTCACCGGTACGTCTGTGGATGCGTCCGTCTCGGTGCTGGGGTTCGATGCCTTCGGCACGGGGGTGGAGTCGCATGGGCGGGTGGGTGTCGCGGTGTTGGCCGGGGTTTTGTGGGGGGCGGGGGCCGGGGCTTTGGGGGCGGCGTTGGTTGGGGGGCGTCGGGGGGTGGTGGCTAGTGCCGGGGGTGACGGGGGTGCCGGGGGTGCCGGGCCTGTGTGTGGGACGGCTCGGTACGGGGGGCGGGGTGCGGTGGGCGGGCCCTACTCGCCCAGTCCGCCCTATCGGGCGCCCAACCCTGATACGAATCCGTATCTCCGGTTGCCGGGGGCGCCGGCGGGGTCTGGTGGGGGTGACGACGTGTCCGGGGCGCCTACGGTTGCCAGCCCTACGCTTCCGCCTCCCCCTCCGCCTCCGCCTCGGCGTCGGCGTCGGTCCCCGGGGCCGTCCGATCAGGTTCCGCCGCCTCCACCGCCTCGGGAGCCGGGTGGCTGACGCGCCCTCGGTTCGGGTGGGGGCGGGGCCGCGGCGGGGGGTATCCGTCCTCGGTCCGGCGCCCTCCCCGCCGACACAGGCGCCCTGCGTTCTCGCCGGCCGCTGCGGGCGGACACCCCCCGCCACGTCCCCTCACCGCCGTACGCGGCCGCAGCGCCGTTTCGGGGAGGGGCTGGGGGGCGGCGCCCTGTCGCTGTGCCGGGTGCGAGGCGTGCGTGCTCGCTTCAGGAGCGGACCCCTCGCCTGCCCCCTCCGCCTCCGCCCTGCGCCGCCGCATCGCCGTTTCGGGGAGGGGCTGGGTGGGCGGCGCCCTGTCGCTGTGCCGGGTGCGAGGCGTGCGTGCTCGCTTCGCGGAGCGGACCCCTCGCCTGCCCCCTCCGCCTCCGCCCTGCGCCGCCGCAGCGCCGTTTCGGGGAGGGGCTGGGTGGGCGGCGCCCTGTCGGGGTGCCGGGTGCGGGGCGTGCGTGCTCGCTTCAGGAGCGGCCCCCTCGCCTGCCCCCTCCGCCTCCGCCCTGCGCCGCCGCAGCGCCGTTTCGGGGAGGGGCTGGGTGGGCGGCGTCCGTCGTTTCAGGAGGGGGTGGGTGAGCGGCGCCCGGTCGCGATCCCGCGTGCGGGTGCGGTTGCTCCGCCGGGGGCCAGGGGAATCCGTCGACGTCGTCTGTGGGTGCGTGGCGCGTCCACGGGCTCCTGGTCTTTCGTGCAGCATCCTGTGCCCGCCGTCCGGTGCCGGAGGTCGCCGCCTCCGCTTGGCCCTCGCGGAGCGACGCGGCGGGGGTCCGGGTGGTGGACCCGGAGGCGGGGGGCCACGGGTGCCGGATACGGTGGGGGGACCATGAGCGCTACGCAGAATGCCGCTTTGCAGGCTGTTGACGACCCGACTCTGCTGGTGAAGATATTCGGGAAGGACCGGCCCGGGATCACGGCCGGGCTGTTTGACACGTTGGCCGCGTTTCGGGTCGATGTGGTTGATATCGAGCAGGTTGTCACGCGGGGACGGCTGGTGCTGTGTGCGCTGGTGTCGGCGCCGCCGGTGGGGCTTGAGGGGGATCTGCGGGCCACCGTGCACAGCTGGGCCGAGTCGATGAAGATGCAGGCCGAGATCATCTCCGGGCATGGGGACAACCGGCCCCGGGGGGTCGGGCGGTCGCTGGTGACCGTGCTCGGGCATCCGTTGACCGCCGAGTCCACCGCCGCCATCGCCGCGCGGATAGCGCAGGCCGGGGGGAACATCGACCGGATTTTCCGGCTGGCCAAGTACCCCGTCACCGCTGTCGAGTTCGCCGTCTCCGGTGTGGAGACCGGGTCACTGCGGAGTGCGCTCGCCGCGAGTGCGGGGGCACTCGGTGTCGACATCGCCGTGGTGTCGGCGGGGCTGTATCGGCGGGCGCAGCGGCTCGTGGTGATGGATGTGGACTCCACGTTGATCCAGGACGAGGTCATCGAGCTCTTCGCGGCGCACGCGGGGTGCGAGGCCGAGGTGGCCGAGGTGACCGCCGCCGCGATGCGGGGGGAACTGGACTTCGAGCAGTCGCTGCACGCCCGGGTCGCGCTGCTGAAGGGGCTGGACGCCTCGGTCGTGGACAAGGTGCGGGATCAGGTGCGGCTCACCCCCGGGGCGCGGACCTTGATCCGCACGCTGAAGCGGCTCGGTTATCAGGTCGGCGTCGTCTCCGGCGGGTTCACCCAGGTCACCGATGATCTGAAGGAACGGCTCGGACTGGACTTCGCCCAGGCCAACACGCTGGAGATCGAGGACGGCAAGCTGACCGGGCGGGTCACCGGGGAGATCGTGGACCGTGCGGGCAAGGCGCGGCTGCTGCGCCGGTTCGCCGCCGAGGCGGGCGTGCCGCTGGCGCAGACCGTGGCCATCGGTGACGGCGCCAACGACCTCGACATGCTGAACGCCGCCGGGCTCGGCGTCGCCTTCAACGCCAAGCCCGTCGTCCGCGAGGCCGCGCACACCGCCGTGAACGTCCCCTTCCTCGACACCGTCCTCTACCTCCTCGGCATCACCCGTGAAGAGGTCGAGGCCGCCGAGACCCACGACGAGGACTAGCACCCAGAGCATGGGAAGGGGGCCTGCGCCGCTCGCGGCGCAGGCCCCCTTCCCGGTTCCTCGTCACTCCGACGGGGCCCAGTACTCGGTCAGCGTGGCCTTGCCCGGTTCCAGGTTCTTCCAGTCGCCGTCGTACGACAGCACCGCGAAGCCGGCGGCCGGGAAGCCGCGGCGGTTCATGCGCTCGCGGGCGTCGCCCTCCGAGGAGCCGGCCAGGAGGTCGGCGAGGTGGTGGATGCCGGGGTTGTGGCCGATGAGGATCAGCGTGCGCACGTCGTCCGGGGTCTCGTTCAGCACGGCGATCAGCTCGCCGGGCGAGGCGTTGTAGACCCGGTCCTCGTAGACCGTCCTCGGCCGGTGTGCCAGCTCGTGGACGGCGAGCTTCCACGTCTCGCGGGTCCGCACGGCGGTGGAGCAGACGGCCAGATCGAAGGCGAGGCCGGTGTCGGCCAGTCTGCTGCCCGCGACCGCGGCGTCCGTACGGCCCCGCTCGGCAAGCGGGCGCTCGTGGTCGGAAACCTCGGGCCAGTCGGCTTTCGCATGGCGGAAGAGGACGATCCTGCGGGGTTCAGCGACGCTCATGGCACCCAGCTTCGCACGAAAGATGCGCCCTGGCGCAGGGAGTTGACATGCGGATTCACCGTACGAGCGAAGGTCTCGCACACCGTGGTCTCACCGTACGAGGAGTGTGCGTATCCGTTCGACGAGATGGGCGATCACGGGTTCACCAGTGGCCGCGTGGGCGTCGGACGGGTTCAATATCAGCGCGAACAGAAGGGTGAAGGCCAGGACGGGCAGGGCCAGGGCCCACCAGGGCAGACGCGTGCCGTCGGCGCCCGTGGTCGCCGGGTGGGGCCGAGGGTGGGTGCGGACGGACATGCTCGCCTCCGTCGGTCTTCGCTGCGGGTGCCACGACCCCGCGTCGCGGCACACTTCGAAGGTACGGAAACACCGTCCGTGGGCCCATCGGGAAAGCCACCCACTTCACCCTGAGTCCTGTCCCCTAGGGGATGGGGGGTAGACCCCACCTCCGGGCGGGACTCAGGGCGAGGCGATCGTCGCGATGACGGCGATGATCACGAATACGGCGAGGAACGAGCCGAAGACGAGGAGCATCTTCTTCTGGCCGTTCTTCGGGTTCGGGTCGAGCACAGGCTGCATGGCGTCAGTCTCGCACCCTTCGTCCGGTACGGGTCCGGCGGGGGCGGCTCAGCGTGCCGCCTCGTCCTCCACGGTGCGGTCGCGGCCCGCGAGGACGCCGACGATCATCTGCGGCACCATGAGGCCCGCCATCAGGGCGAGCGGCACGCCCCACCCGCCGCTGCGCTGGTAGAGCACGCCGACCAGCAGCGGGCCCGGGATCGAGATCAGATAGCCGGTGCTCTGCGCGAACGCGGACAACTGGGCCACACCCGCACCGCTGCGCGCCCTCATGCCGACCATGGTCAGCGCGAGCGGGAACGCGCAGTTGGAGACGCCGAGCAGCAGGGCCCACGCCCAGGCGCCGGAGGCGGGCGCGAGGTAGAGACCGGCGTAGCCCGCGAGACCGCACGCGCCCAGGGTCAGCACGATGGGGCCCTGGTGGGGCAGCCGGGCGGCGACCCTCGGGATGACGAAGGCCAGGGGCACGCCCATCACCATGGTGACCGCGAGCAGGACGCCCGCCGTGCTCGCCGGTACGCCCGCGTCCCGGAAGATCTGCGGCATCCAGCCCATCGTGATGTACGCACCGGTCGCCTGCAGCCCGAAGAACACCGCGAGCGCCCAGGCGGTACGGCTGCGGGCGATCCGGAGGGGCGCGTGCTGCTGCGCTGCGGGGCTCGGCGCCTGCGGAGCAGCTCCCTCGCGGGCACCGGCGCGTGCGCCCTCCTCCCGCTTCCGGACCAGCGGCAGCCACGGCAGGATCGCCGCGCCCGCCAGTGCCGCCCAGATCGCCAGGCCCGGCTGCCAGCCGCCGAGCGCGTGGGCCAGCGGGACCGCGACCGCCGCAGCCACCGCCGTGCCCGCGGCGAGCGCCATGGAGTACAGGCCCGTCATGGAGCCCACCCGGTCCGGGAACCAGCGCTTGACGATGACCGGCATCAGGACGTTGCTCACGGCGATGCCCATGAGGGCCAGCGCGCTGGCGGCGAGGAAGCCGGGGGTGCTGCCGGCGAAGGGGCGTATCAGGAGTCCCGCGGTGATGGCGGTCATGCCCGCGCAGACCACGGCGCCCAGGCCGAAGCGGCGGGCCAGTCGGGGCGCGGTGGCGCCGAAGACCGCGAAGCACAGCGGGGGTACCGAGGTCAGCAGGCCCGCCACGCTGCCGCTCATGCCGAGCCCGTCGCGGACCTCCTCCAGGAGGGCGCCGAGGCTCGTGATGGCCGGGCGCAGGTTCAGCGCGGACAGCACGATGCCGACGACCAGCAGTCGCGTCACCCACGCGCGCGGGGACGACACGTTCTGTCCGGCCGTGTCGCGCGCGGCCACCGGCGTCTCCGTACGGGTGGTCACGGTCCCGGTTTCTTCACTCGCCATGAGACCCATCATAGAATCATGGGATGATTGGTTGTCCATCCCCGGAGCGGCCGCACCCCGGGTTCGCGTGCGAAGGTGTGCCATGCCCCTGACTCACCCCCGTCGTTCGGCGCTGTCCGAGCAGGTCATCGCCGAGCTGCGGAACCAGATCGCCTCCGGCGAGTGGCCGGTCGGCTCGCGCATCCCGACCGAGCCCGAGTTGGTCGAGCAGCTCGGTGTCGCCCGCAACACCGTCCGCGAGGCGGTCCGCGCGCTCGCGCACAACGGTCTGCTGGACATCCGCCAGGGTTCCGGGACGTACGTCGTGGCGACCAGCGAGCTGGCCGGGGTGATGCACCGCAGGTTCGCGGACGCCGATCCCCGGCACATCGCGGAGCTGCGGTCCACGCTGGAGTCGGCGGCGGCGCGGCTGGCGGCCGGGCGGCGCACCGAGAAGGACCTCAAGCAGCTCGACGCGCTCCTGGGCAAGCGCGAGGAGGCGTGGGAGGCAGGGGAGGCGGAGGCGTTCGTGGCGGCCGACGCGACCTTCCATCTGGCCGTGGTGGCGGCCTCGCACAACGACGTGATGACGGCGATGTACGCCGACCTCGGCGAGGTGCTGCGCGACTGGCTGCGCGCGGACGTGAGCGACGGACTGAACCCCGAGACGCACATGGACCACGCCCGCCTGGTGGACGCGATCCGCCTGGGCGACGCGGAACTGGCGGCGGTGGAGGCAGCCAGCTATCCGTTCCTGTGCCGCGCGGGCCGGTTCAGCGCACCTTCTGGTGGCTGATCCACACCGAGCGGATCTCCTTCCAGCAGCGTCCTGTCAGCTTGACCGTCATGGCCGCGTCGGTGTCCACGGGCGCGCTGTCGGTGTCGATGTCCCACCAGCGCGCGCACTCGATGTGCAGGCGTACCCGGTCGGTGTCCACATAGGGGTTGTGGCAGTAGGCGACCACGTGCGAGCCCTCGACGGAGGTGCGGCAGGCGGCGCCGAAGAGGGTGGGGGCGGGCGCGGAGTCGTCCGCGCGCGCGGGCGCGAGCTCGGCGGACGGCAGGGACAGGACGAGGGCCAGGGCCGCGGTCACCGGGGCCAGACTGCGGGACAGGCGCACAAAAGAACCTCCTCGGCCGGGCTGCGGAGGGGCGGGCGGGACAACGCCTGCTTCGAGCGTGCGGCGCGGGGGCCGGTACCGCCCGGCAGGTGAGCCGGACGAGTGACGCGGCTCGGGCGGGCGGACGTCCCTCTCGCGGGTGACGACCCCCACGCCGCCCCGGCCGCTCCCCTACGGCACGCAAGCCGCAGCCCCTACGGGACGAGGCCCGCACCCCTTCCGGGACGCGGGCCTCGCGGCACGGCTACGGCACGACGGCTACCGCACGGCCACGGCTCAGGCGCCGATCGCGTGCAGACCGCCGTCGACGTGGATGATCTCGCCGGTGGTCTTCGGGAACCAGTCGCTCAGCAGGGCGACGACACCCTTGCCGGCCGGCTCCGGGTCCTTGAGGTCCCACTCCAGCGGGGAGCGGGTGTCCCACACGGCGGCGAGGTCGGAGAAGCCCGGGATGGACTTGGCGGCCATGGAGCCGATCGGGCCCGCGGAGATGAGGTTGCAGCGGATGTTCTGCTTGCCCAGGTCGCGCGCCATGTAGCGGCTGGTGGCCTCCAGGGCGGCCTTGGCCGGGCCCATCCAGTCGTACTGCGGCCAGGCGTACTGCGCGTCGAAGGTGAGGCCGACGACCGAGCCGCCGTTCTGCATCAGCGGCAGGCACGCCATGGTCAGCGCCTTCAGGGAGAAGGCGGAGACGTGCATGGCGGTGGCGACCGACTCGAACGGCGTGTTCAGGAAGTTGCCGCCGAGCGCGTCCTGCGGGGCGAAGCCGATGGAGTGGACGATGCCGTCCAGGCCGCCCAGCTCCTCGCCGACCACGTCGGCCAGGCGCGCGAGGTGCTCCTCGTTGGTGACGTCCAGCTCGATGACCTTGGCGGGCTTCGGCAGCTTCTTGGCGATGCGCTCGGTCAGCGTGGGCCGCGGGAAGGCGGTCAGGATGATCTCGGCGCCCTGCTCCTGCGCGAGCTTGGCGACGTGGAAGGCGATGGAGGACTCCATCAGCACACCCGTGACCAGGATGCGCTTGCCCTCGAGAATTCCGCTCATGGTGATCAGTGACCCATTCCCAGTCCGCCGTCAACGGGGATGACGGCTCCAGTGATGTACGAGGCGTCGTCCGAGGCGAGGAAGCGCACGGCGGCGGCGACCTCCTCGGGCTGCGCGTAGCGGCCGAGCGGCACCTGCGACACGATGCCCTTGCGCTGCTCGTCGGTGAGCGCCTTGGTCATGTCGGTGTCGACGAAGCCGGGGGCGACGACGTTGAAGGTGATGTTGCGCGAGCCCAGCTCACGGGCGAGGGAGCGCGCGAAGCCGACCATGGCGGCCTTGGAGGCGGCGTAGTTCGCCTGCCCGGCCGAGCCCAGCAGACCGACCACCGAGGAGATCAGGACGACGCGGCCCTTCTTGGCGCGCAGCATCCCGCGGTTGGCGCGCTTCACCACACGGAAGGTGCCGGTGAGGTTCGTGTCGACGACCGAGGTGAAGTCCTCCTCGGACATGCGCATCAGGAGCTGGTCCTTGGTCACGCCCGCGTTGGCGACGAGCACCTCGACCGGGCCGTGCTGCTCCTCGATCTCCTTGTACGCCTGCTCGACCTGCTCGGCGTCGGTGATGTCGCACTTGACGGCGAGGAAGCCCGCCGGGGGCTCGCCCGAGCGGTACGTGATCGCGACCTTGTCGCCGGCGTCGGCGAAAGCGCGGGCGATGGCGAGGCCGATGCCCCGGTTGCCTCCGGTGACGAGAACCGAGCGGCTCAACGGATCACCCTTTCGATTAGCGGTCTGCAGCGTTCCGACAATCCGCCCGGACGAATCGACGTCCGTCGGACAGGCGGCTTCACCGAAAACCTATCGGTCGCGCCGCGTCGGAGGGCAAGCGGGCACCGACAGTGGCACACGGCGAGGGCTGTCGGGTTCCTACAGCAGAGCGCTCCGCTGATCCGCCGGAGATCAACGGTCGTCGGCCTCACGCTCGGCGAGCAGCACCTCCAGGGGGTCCGGGGCGCCGTCGGGAAGCTCGTACGTCGGCATCTGGTCGCGGTCGGCCGCGGTCGCCGTCTTGAGCAGGATCTGCCCCCGGGCCACAAGGTGGGCGTAGCGGGCGGCCGGCGGGGCGGGCCCGTCCTCCTCGCGCGTCACCGCTCACCCCCGCAGGCCGCCGCCGCGTCCCGCAGGGCCGTCGCCGCGTCCCCGACGATCGGGGTGCCGTGGCCGAAGAGAGCCGTGCGGGGTTCCAGGGCGGCCAGGCGGTGGAGGGAGGCGATCGCCCGGGGGCGATCGGTGTTGAAGACGCCGAGTGTCGTGCGGCCTACGTTCGCCACCGCGTCGCCGGTGAAGAGGACTCCCGCGTCCGGCAGATGGAGCGCGATCGACCCGTCCGTGTGACCGGGGACCGCGACCACCACCGCGCCGCCGCCGAACTCCAGCACGTCCCCGTCCTCCACCCGCCGGTCCACCCGGCACGGCGGAGCGGGCGGCAGCGGCGGAATCGCCGTCCGGATCGGCACCTCGAACTCCTCCAGCACGGGTGGCGCCCCCACCGTCTCCCCCTGGATCACCGGCGCCTCCAGCCGGTGCGCGACCACTTCGGCGCCGTGCCGGGCGGCCAGTTCGGCGGCCGAGCCCGTGTGGTCCTCGTGCCAGTGCGTCAGCACGATCCGCCGCAGCGGGCCGTCCAGCGCCGCCTCGATCCGCTCGGCGCGGTCCGCCGTCCCGGCGTCGATCAGCGTCAGCTCGTCGCCGTCCCGCCACACGTAGGCCGCCCCCACCGGGAAGCGGAGCATCCGCAGGTTCGGCAGCACCTCGATCACGTCCATACCTCCAGCCTGCGCGGCCTCCCGCCGGGCCGGGCGGGCGTTCGCCCACGGCTCATCGTGGGTGGCAGGCTGGCGGGAGGAGTGAAGGAGCTGAGGCGATGACGGCGACCTCTCACGCGTCCGGTGCCGGGCGGCCGGTCGTGTATCTGCTGGTCGGGCTGACCGGCTCCGGGAAGACGACGTACGCGCGGCGGAAGCGGGCGCCTCACCGGACTCGTCGCCGCCGGGAAGGACGTCGTCCTGGATCACGGGCTCTGGCTGCGCCCGGCGCGCGAGGAGTGGAGGAGGCTGGTCGAGGACGCGGGCGGGCGGTGGCGGCTGCTGCACTTCCCCGTCGAGCGGACAGAGCTGCCCCGTCGCCTCGCGGAGCGGAACCGTCGCGAGGACGCGAACGCCTTGCTCGTCACCGACTCCGTGCTGGACGACTTCTCCGCCCGGTTCGACGTTCCCTCCGGGGAGGGTGAGTTGATCATCCAACCTGGGTGGCCGCCCTCGGCGTGAGGGGCTCACCTTCGACCGTCGGCCTCGTACGGGTCACCGCGCACTCCGCCCACACCGTCTTGCCCGGGCCCTTCCGCGCGTGGACGCCCCAGCGGGTGGAGAGGGCGGCGACGAGGAGGAGGCCGCGACCGCCGTCCGTGTGCGCGGGGCTCAGCATCGGGTGAGCCGGGTGAGTGTCGGACACCTCTACGCGGACGGTGCCGGCGGGGTCGTAGCGGAGGCAGAGTTCGAAGTCCCGTCCGGGTACGCGGCCGTGGAGTACGGCGTTGGCGGCGAGTTCCGCGACGACTAGGGCGACGGCTTCCGAACTCTCGCTGTCGTACGGCACGTTCCACTCGTCGAGCTGGAGTACGGCCAGTCTCCGCGCGACGCGCGCGCCGCGCCTGGTCGCGGAGAGCCGCTGTACGAACACACTTACGGTGACGGCCTCTTGGGCCTGTGGTACGGACATGGTCCCAGGGTTCTGATTCCGCCCGACCGCCGACAGGGACGAAACCCATACAGAGCCGGTTGTACCAGTGCACACTCTGGACTGGGTGGGTCACTCGTCGTGACGATGGGGGATTGGGCCGGTTGGGCAACACGCGGGAGGCGGCGGCGATGGCGACGGACCAGGGCGGAAGCAGCACCAACAGCGAACCTGAATCCTCCGCCAGCCTCAAGACCTTCGGCGCTGTACTGAAGTCGCTGCGGGAACTCGCCGGCCTGACACAGGAAGAGTTCGCGAAACGCGTGGGCTACTCAGCCGCGTACATCGCCAAGATCGAGCAGGGAAAACGGTTCCCGCCCACAGAACTACCGGGGCGCGCGGAGGAGTCTCTGGGTCCGCTCGCACCCAAGGTGCTTACCGCTGCGGCGAAGAGTCTGACCCGGCGGACGGGGCTGGCGTCCTGGTTCCAGCAGTGGGCGGGGATCGAGGCGGAAGCGATCTCCTTGTACGCCTACGAATGCCGGGCCGTACCTGGACTGTTGCAGCCAGAGGCGTACATGCGAACGGTGTTCAACGGACAGTTGCCACCCCTGGATGAAGACCAGGTCGAGCACTTTGCGACAGCTCGACTGGATCGGCAACGGATCTTCTCCACCCGGCCGAACGTCACGTTCAGCTTCGTCGTCGAGCAGTGCGTCCTTGAACGGCGCCTCGGTGGCAACGAGGTGACGAAGCAGGTCATCGACCGCTTCCTTGAGGTGGGCGTCCAGCGCAACGTCACGATCCAGATCATGCCGACGATTCAGGAGGACCACGCCGGTGTCGATGGGCTGATGTACCTGGCCGAGACCCCTACTCTCCAGTGGCTCGGTTACACGGAGGGGCAGCGGTCGAACAACCTGATCTCCGCGCCAAAAGACGTAAGCATCATGCTTCAGCGCTATGGCAAGCTGCGTTCCCAGGCCTTGGACTGGCGGGCTACGGTGAAGCTGCTGGAACACATGCGAGGAGCGCTATGAGCACCACTGATGAGTCCGCCTGGTTCAAGAGCAGCTATAGCGGCAGCGAAGGCGGCAACTGCGTCGAGGTCTCCGTGCGCACCGAGGCCGTCCACATACGCGATTCCAAGGACAAGCGCATCCAGCCCCTCACCGTCACTCCCTCCGCCTGGGCCGCCTTCACTACGCGCGCGGCGCTGTCGACGGATGACTGAGTCGGCGCCGCACTCATACTCGTGGGCGGGTACAGGAGTTGGTCCTGTGCCCGCCCCTTGCGTGGCCAACTGCTGAAGGGAACCCCCGTGCCCCAAGACATCGACCCCTCCTTCCTCGCCCTACCACTCCGCGCCCTCGCCGACGCAGCCCTGGCCCGTGCCCGCGCCCTCGGTGCCGAGCACGCCGACTTCCGGTTGGAGAAGGTGCGTAGCGCGTCGTGGCGGTTGCGGGACGCCAAGCCGGCCGGGTCGTCCGACACCACCGACCTCGGGTACGCCGTCCGGGTCGTGCACGGCGGGAGTTGGGGGTTCGCCTCCGGGGTGGACCTGACCATGGACGGCGCGGCCAAGGTCGCCTCGCAGGCCGTCGCCATGGCCAAACTGTCCGCTCAGGTCATCAAGGCGGCGGGGTCGGACGAGCGGGTCGAGCTGGCGGACGAGCCCGTGCACGCCGACAAGACCTGGGTGTCCTCGTACGAGATCGACCCCTTCTCCGTGCCGGACGAGGAGAAGGCCGCGTTGCTCGCGGAGTGGAGCAACCGGCTGCTGGCCGGGCAGGGCGTGAGCCATGTGGACGCCTCGCTGCTCACCGTGCACGAGAACAAGTTCTACGCCGACACCGCCGGGACCGTGACGACGCAGCAACGCGTGCGGCTGCACCCGGAGCTGACCGCCGTGTCCGTGGACGACTCCAGCGGCGAGTTCGACTCGATGCGCACCCTCGCTCCGCCGGCAGGACGCGGCTGGGAGTACCTGAAGGGCACCGGCTGGGACTGGGACACCGAGCTGGAGCAGATCCCGGAACTGCTCGCGGAGAAGATGCGCGCGCCGAGCGTGGACCCGGGGCTGTACGACCTGGTCGTGGACCCGTCCAACCTGTGGCTCACCATCCACGAATCCATCGGACACGCCACGGAGTTGGACCGCGCCCTCGGCTACGAGGCCGCGTACGCCGGTACCTCGTTCGCCACCTTCGACCAGCTCGGCAAGCTGAAGTACGGCTCCGACCTGATGAACGTCACCGGTGACCGCACGGCCGAGCACGGTCTCGCGACCGTCGGGTACGACGACGAGGGTGTGGCCGCGCAGTCCTGGGACCTGGTGAAGGACGGCACGCTGGTCGGGTACCAACTGGACCGTCGTATCGCCAGGTTGACCGGGTTCGACCGGTCCAACGGATGCGCCTTCGCGGACTCCCCGGCGCATGTGCCGGTGCAGCGCATGGCCAACGTGTCGCTCCGGCCGGACCCCGCCGGGCTGTCCACCGAGGATCTGATCGGCGGCGTCGACCGGGGGATCTACGTCGTCGGTGACCGGTCGTGGTCCATCGACATGCAGCGGTACAACTTCCAGTTCACCGGGCAGCGGTTCTTCCGGATCGAGAACGGGCGGATCACCGGCCAGCTCCGGGACGTCGCCTACCAGGCCACCACCACCGACTTCTGGGGTTCGATGGCCGCCGTGGGCGGTCCGCAGACCTATGTGCTCGGCGGTGCCTTCAACTGCGGCAAGGCCCAGCCGGGCCAGGTCGCCGCCGTCTCGCACGGCTGCCCATCCGCCCTGTTCAAGGGCGTCAACATCCTCAACACAACGCAGGAGGCCGGTCGATGAGCCCGCGCACCAGCAAGCCGTACGAGGTCGTCGAGCGGGCCCTCGCGCTGTCCCGGGCCGACGGCTGCGTCGTCATCGCGGACGAGTACTCCACCGCCAACCTCCGCTGGGCGGGCAACGCGCTCACCACCAACGGCGTGACCCGGGGCCGTACCCTCACGGTGATCGCGACCGTGAACGGGCAGCAGGGCACCGCCGCCGGGGTCGTCTCCCGGTCCGCCGTCACGGACGAGGATGTGGAGCCGTTGGTGCGGGCCGCCGAGTCCGCCGCCCGCGCCGCCGGTCCCGCCGAGGACGCGCAGCCGCTGGTCGAGGGGGTTCCGCACTCCCCCGACTTCACCGACGCGCCCGTGGAGACGTCCTCCGCCGTCTTCGCGGACTTCGCGCCCGCGCTCGGCGAGTCCTTCGCCCGTGCCCGCGCGGGCGGCCGTGAGCTGTACGGCTTCGCCAACCACGAGATGGTCTCGACCTACCTCGGCACCTCCACCGGACTGCGCCTGCGGCACGACCAGCCGACCGGCACCCTGGAGCTGAACGCCAAGTCGCCCGACCGCACCCGCTCGGCGTGGGCCGGCCGCTCCACGCGGGACTTCAAGGACGTCGACCCGGCCGCGCTCGACGCCGAACTGGCCGTACGCCTCGGCTGGGCCGAGCGTCGCGTGGAGCTGCCCGCCGGACGCTACGAGACGCTGCTGCCGCCGTCCGCGGTGGCCGACCTGCTGATCTACCAGCTCTGGTCGTCCTCGGGCCGGGACGCGGCCGAGGGGCGCACCGTGTTCTCGAAGCCGGGCGGCGGCACCCGCGTGGGCGACCGGCTCAGCGAGCTGCCGCTCACCCTGCGCAGCGACCCGAACGAGCCGGGTCTGGAGTGCGCGCCGTTCGTGGTGGCGCACTCCTCCGGCGGCGACCAGTCCGTCTTCGACAACGGGCTGCCCGTCCACCGCACCGACTGGATCGGGGAGGGTGTCCTGCGCAACCTCACCACCACCCGGCACGGCGCGGACCTGACCGGGCTGCCCGTCGCCCCCGCCCTCGGGAACCTCGTCCTGGACGGCGGCGAGGACCGCTCCCTGGACGAGATGGTCGCGAACACCGAGCGCGGGCTGCTGCTGACCTGCCTGTGGTACATCCGCGAGGTGGACCCGGCGACCCTGCTGCTCACCGGTCTGACCCGGGACGGCGTGTACCTCGTGGAGAACGGCGAGGTCACCGGTCAGGTGAACAACTTCCGGTTCAACGAGTCGCCGGTCGGGCTGCTCGGGCGGGCTTCCGAGGCGGGGCGCACCGAGCGCACGCTGCCCCGCGAGTGGAGCGACTGGTTCACCCGGGCCGCGATGCCCGGCTTGCGCATCCCGGATTTCAATATGAGCTCTGTCAGCCAGGGCGTATAACCTCGTAGTCGGCTGTCACCCGACTGCCGACTGATCTTCAAGGAGACACGAGAACCGTGACGGACATCGTCGACGAACTGAAGTGGCGCGGGCTGATCGCCCTCTCCACCGACGAAGACGCGCTGCGCAAGGCGTTCGCGGACGGTCCCGTCACGTTCTATTGCGGCTTCGACCCGACCGCGCCCAGCCTGCACCTCGGCAACCTGGTGCAGATCCTGACCATGCGCCGCATCCAGGACGCCGGTCACCGCCCGCTGGGTCTGGTCGGGGGCGCCACCGGTCTGATCGGTGACCCGAAGCCCACCGCCGAGCGCACGCTGAACGCGCCGGAGATCGTCGCTCAGTGGGTGGAGCGGCTGCGCGGCCAGATCCAGCCGCTGCTGAACTTCGAGGGCCCGAACGCGGCCGTCATGGTCAACAACCTGGACTGGACCCAGGGCATGTCGGCCATCGAGTTCCTGCGCGACATCGGCAAGCACTTCCGGGTGAACAAGATGATCGCCAAGGAGGCCGTCTCCCGCCGTCTGAACTCGGACGCGGGCATCAGCTACACCGAGTTCAGCTACCAGATCCTCCAGGGCATGGACTTCCTGGAGCTGTACCGGCGCTACGGCTGCACGCTCCAGACCGGCGGCAGCGACCAGTGGGGCAACCTCACCTCGGGCACCGACCTGATCCACCGCGTCGAGCCGGACGCCGTGGTGCACGCGCTCGGCACCCCGCTGATCACCAAGGCGGACGGCACCAAGTTCGGCAAGACCGAGTCGGGCACGGTGTGGCTCGACGCGGAGATGACCACGCCGTACGCCTTCTACCAGTTCTGGCTGAACGCGGACGACCGTGACGTCTCCAAGTTCCTGCGCATCTTCAGCTTCAGGTCCCGCGAGGAGATCGAGGAGCTGGAGCGGCAGACCGAGGAGCGTCCGCAGGCCCGTGCCGCCCAGCGCGCGCTGGCCGAGGAGCTGACGACGCTGGTGCACGGCGCCGGGCAGACGGCCGCCGTGGTCGCCGCGTCCAGGGCGCTGTTCGGCCAGGGCGAGCTGGCGGAGCTGGACGAGCGCACCCTCGCGGCCGCGCTCTCCGAGGTGCCGCACGTCCAGGTCGCCGAGCTGGGCCTGGTGACCGATCTGTTCGCCGAGGTCGGTCTCGTGGCGAGCAAGTCGGCCGCGCGCCGCACGGTGAAGGAGGGCGGTGCCTACGTGAACAACGTCAAGGTCGCCGCCGAGGACGCCGTACCGGCCGCCGAGGACCTGCTGCACGGCCGCTGGCTGGTGCTGCGCCGGGGCAAGAAGAACCTGGCCGCCGTCGAGGTCACCGGCGCCTGAGCACGGTCCGAGGGGGTGGCTTCCCCTGGGGAAGTCACCCCCTCGGCATGTCCGCAGGGTCTCGGATGTGGCGTTCTCAGACCTCGCGCTGCTTTCTCTTGCCGAGCGTCTCCACGTAGAGCCGGTCGACGATGAACACGATGATGATCGCGGCGACGAGCTGGAAGAGATGCCGGGTCCAGTCGATGCCCCGGGTCTCCCCGACCCCTACCGCGCGGGCGACCGCGTTGCCGACCAGGCCGCCGATGGTGCCGCAGATGACGGTCAGCCACAGCGGGCTGTGCTGCTTGCCGGGGATGATCGCCTTGGCGATGACGCCCAGCACGAATCCCACGATGATCGCCCACAGCCAGCCCATGGCCGCCTCCTCGTCACGGTCCGACACGGTCCGGCCGGGCCCTCTCCCGTGTCCTGTCCCGTGTCCTCGCCTCAGTCTGTGCGCGGAGCGCGGGGCGCGCACACCGGGTGCGCCGTATGCGCCGGGGCGTCCCCCCGGGTCGCGGCAGGCAGCGGGCGCCCCGGTATCGAGCCGGAGGCCCAGGCGGCGTACCGTGGGGGGTGTCCCGGGCCGGTTCCCCGACGGGCCGGGCGCTCGTACGGGACGGGGACGAGTCCCTTGCGGTCGGATGGTGGACTGAGATGCTCAAGCAGCGCGGCGACGCACAGGTGTTCCGGATCACCGGCGCCCGGACCGGACTCGCCGAGGACGTGCGGGGCCGGCAGCGGCGGTACGTCATCTCCATGTCGATCCGGACCGTCTCGGTGATCCTCGCGGCCTCCCTGTGGAACGTGGAACGGTACGTCGCCATCGTGGCGCTGGTGCTCGGCGCCCTGCTGCCGTACATCGCCGTGGTGATCGCGAACGCGGGCCGGGAGCGGCCGCCGTCGCTGCCCTCGACGTTTGTCGTGACGCCGTCCAAGCCGATGATCGCCCCGGCCGCGGGCGCGCAGGAGGCACGGTCGGAATCCGGCCCCGCGGGGCCCTCGGCGGGTCCTGCGGCGGAGGCGAACGGCGAACGGCCGGACCGATTCTGAGCTGGGCAGACGCCCGGAAAGCGGAAGACGACTTCCCGCCAAGCTCAGGAAAAGCTCAGTTCAATCGCGCTGTTCCGGTGCCGGGTCGCGGGGGACCCGTGACATACTTCGTACGCGCTCCGCATCCCCCGTCGGAGCGACGGACCGACGCCGGGCAGCTCCCCCCGTGGCTGCTCGGCGTCGCCATGTTCGCGGCATTGTCGCCGCCCTTCCGCAGCCGTTCTTGTGAGACGAAACCGTGAGTGACACACCGATCTGCTCCGCCAAGGGCTGCCGCGTCGACGCCGTCTGGGTGCTGGCGTGGAACAACCCGAAGATCCACACGCCGGAGCGGCGGAAGACCTGGCTCGCCTGCGAGGAACACCGCGAGCATCTGTCGCAGTTCCTCGGCGTGCGGGGTTTCCTGAAGGACGTCGTGCCGCTGACGGAGTGGGAGGAGCGGGGCCCGGCCTAAGGCCGGGCCTCCGAAGGCCGAGCCTCAGCCGCCGATCGCCGACATGGGGCGGTCCGGCTGCACGAACGACGGGTCGTCCAGGCCCGCGCCCGCCTTCTTGCCCCACATCGCGGTGCGCCAGATGTCCGCGATCTCCTTGTCCTCGGCGTCCGAGCGCAGGGCCGCGCGCAGGTCGGTCTCCTCGGTGGCGAACAGACAGGTGCGTATCTGTCCGTCGGCCGTGAGCCGGGTGCGGTCGCAGGCCGCGCAGAACGGGCGGGTGACCGAGGCGATGACGCCGACCCGCTGCGGACCGCCGTCCACGAGCCAGCGCTCGGCCGGGGCCGAGCCGCGCTCGCCCGCGTTCTCGGCGGTGAGGTCGAAGCGGGTGCGCAGGGAGGCGAGGATGTCGGCCGCGGTGACCATGCCCTCGCGCTTCCAGCCGTGCTGGGCGTCGAGCGGCATCTGCTCGATGAAGCGCAGCTCGTACTCGTGCTCCAGGGCCCAGGCCAGGAGGTCGGGGGCCTCGTCCGCGTTGAGGCCCGGCATCAGGACCGAGTTGACCTTGACCGGGGTGAGTCCGGCGTCGCTCGCGGCCTTGAGACCGTCCAGCACGTCGTGGTGGCGGTCGCGCCGGGTCAGGGTCTTGAAGACCTCCGGGCGCAGGGTGTCCAGGGAGACGTTGACCCGGTCGAGGCCGGCCTGCTTGAGGGCGGCGGCGGTGCGCTTGAGGCCGATGCCGTTGGTGGTGATCGACATCTGGGGGCGCGGCTCCAGGGCCGCGACGCGCTCGACGATGCCGACCAGGCCGGGGCGCAGCAGCGGCTCGCCGCCGGTGAAGCGGACCTCCTCGATGCCGAGCAGGCGCACCGCGATGTCGATCAGGCGGACGATCTCGTCGTCCGTGAGCAGGTCGGGCTTGGCCAGCCACTGCAGGCCCTCTTCGGGCATACAGTACGTGCAGCGCAGATTGCACCGGTCGGTCAGCGAGACCCGCAGGTCGGTGGCCACTCGGCCGTAGGTGTCGATGAGCACGTGGGCCCCCTCCCTCGCTTCCCGGTCTGGACCGATCGCTTTCCGGACCGCTCGTTCTCCGTCACCTGCGAGCCTACGCGAGAGTGCCGACAACGACAGCCGCGAACGGGCGGGGCTGTGGAGAAACGGTCCGGCCGCGCCGTACGGGCGAGGTGCCCGCGCGGCGCGGCCGTGATGTCGTGCGCGGCTCAGTGCGCCCCGGTGCCGGTCAGGGACCGTACCTCCAGCTCGGCGTACTTGCCCGCGTCCGGGACCTCCTTGGACAGCAGGGTGCCGACCACGCCCAGCAGGAAGCCGACCGGGATCGAGATGATGCCGGGGTTCTCCAGCGGGAACCAGTGGAAGTCCGCGTCGGGGAACATCGAGGTGGGCTTGCCGGAGACGACCGGCGAGAACAGCACCAGGCCGACGGCGGTGACCAGTCCCCCGTAGATCGACCACAGGGCGCCGGTGGTGGTGAACCGCTTCCAGAACAGGCTGTAGAGGAGCGTCGGCAGGTTCGCCGAGGCGGCGACGGCGAAGGCGAGCGCGACCAGTCCGGCCACGTTCAGGTCGCGGGAGAGCGCCCCGAGCACGATGGAGACGGCGCCGATGCCGACGGTGGCCCAGCGGGCGGCGCCGACCTCCTGCTTCTCGGTGGCCTGGCCCTTCTTGATGACGTTGGCGTAGATGTCGTGCGCGAAGGACGACGACGAGGCCAGCGTCAGGCCCGCGACCACCGCGAGGATGGTGGCGAAGGCGACCGCGGAGATGGTCGCGAGGAGGACGGCGCCCCAGTTGGAGTCGACCCCGCCGAGATGCAGGGCGAGCAGGGGCGCGGCCGTGTTGCCCGCCTTGTTGGAGCCGATGATCTCGTCGGGCTTGATGAGGGCAGCGGCGCCGAAGCCGAGGGCGAGGGTCATCAGATAGAAGGCGCCGATCAGGCCGATGGCCCAGATCACGGACTTGCGGGCGGCCTTGGCGGTGGGAACCGTGTAGAAGCGGATCAGGATGTGGGGCAGTCCCGCGGTGCCCAGGACCAGGGCGATGCCGAGCGAGATGAAGTCCAGCTTGGTGGTGCCGGTGGCGCCGTACTTCAGCCCGGGCTCCAGGAAGGCGGAGCCCTTTCCGCTGGTGTCGGCGGCCTTGCCGAGCAGGTCGGAGATGTTGAAGTGGAACTTCAGCAGTACCAGGAAGGTCAGCAGCAGGGCGCCGACGATCAGCAGGACCGCCTTGACCATCTGGACCCAGGTGGTGCCCTTCATGCCGCCGATGGTGACGTACACGATCATCAGGACGCCGACCAGGGCGACGATGCCGATCTTGCCGCCGTCGCTGGTGATGCCGAGCAGCAGCGAGACGAGGACGCCCGCGCCGGCCATCTGTGCGAGCAGGTAGAAGATCGAGACGACGATGGTGGAGACGCCCGCCGCCGTGCGGACCGGGCGCTGGCGCATCCGGTAGGCGAGCACGTCGCCCATCGTGTAGCGGCCGGAGTTGCGCAGCGGTTCGGCGACCAGGAGCAGCGCGACCAGCCAGGCGACCAGGAAGCCGACGGAGTAGAGGAAGCCGTCGTAGCCGAAGAGGGCGATGGCGCCCGCGATGCCGAGGAAGGAAGCGGCGGACATGTAGTCGCCGGAGACGGCGAGGCCGTTCTGGAAGCCGGTGAACTGGCGGCCGCCCGCGTAGAAGTCGGCGGCGCTCTTGGTCTGGCGGCCCGCCCAGACGGTGATGACGAGGGTCGCGAGGACGAACACCGCGAACAGGCTGATGATCAGCGGCCGGTGCTCGCTCGCCTCTCCGGCCGCGAGCAGGGTGTGCCGGGCCGCGATCGTGTGCTGTGCGGGGCTCATGCGCCGCCCTCCATCCGGGACTTGATGGCCTCGGCCCTGGGGTCGAGCTTGGCGGCGGCGTGGCGCGCGTACCACCAGGCGATGAGGAACGTGGTCAGGAACTGGGCGAGCCCCAGGATCAGCGCCATGTTGACGTTGCCCACGACCTTGGTGCCCATGAAGTCCTCCGCGTAGCAGGAGAGCAGCACGTAGAGCAGGTACCAGGCGACGAAGGCGATCGTCAGGGGGAACGCGAACGAGCGGTGTGCGCGGCGCAGTTCACCGAACTCCGCGCTCTGCTGTGCCTCGGTGAACTCCTCGCTGGAGGGAAGCTGTGGTTGGGGTTTCGCGGGGGGCGGTGTCTCGGTGGCCACTCAAGTCTCCTCGCGTCCGGGCGTGCGCTTGCCGACCTCATGGGACGTGATCACGTTACCCGGAGTCAATGCCCCGCTCCGTACCGTGATCCCGTCGGGGGAGCGTGATCCGCACGCGCCCCTGTCAGGGGCCACGGCGCCCCGGCCGGGGTGGTTCAACTCCCTTTCGCCCTTTCGGACATCGCGTCGACAGGGATAGTTTCGCTCTGCCCACCCGTCATGTACCTGCCCGGTGGTCCCATGCGTCACCGGGCGGTCTGTCATCCGGATGATGTGGAGTTTCCATGGCTCATCTGCGCTCCCGGCGCCGTTTCGCGCCGGCCGTGCCGCTCGTGCTGTCCCTGACCGCCTCGCTCGGCTTCCTGCCGACGACGGCCTCGGCTGCCGCGCCCGCGGCCCCGGCGTCGGACGCCTCCGCCCGCGCGTACGACGGCCCCGAGCTGTCGTACGTCGTCAACACCTCGGCGGACCGCCGCACGATCGAGTCGGTGCGGCGCGCGATAGGACGCAACGGCGGCACGGTCGTCACGAGTTACGACCGGATAGGCGTGATCGTCGTCCACTCCGCGAACCCGGACTTCGCCAAGGCCATCCGCCGGGTGCACGGCGTCGACTCCGCCGGTGCCACCCGCAACGCCCCGCTGCCCGCCCAGTCGACCACCGACCTCGGCAGCCCGAAGCCGCTCAGCGCGGCGCAGCTGGCCGACGCGAAGAAGTCCGCCGCGCAGGGCGAGGACCCGCTCGAGCCGCTCCAGTGGGACCTGCCCGCCATCAAGGCCGACAAGGCGCACGAGAAGACCCTCGGCAGCCGCAAGGTCACCGTCGCCGTCATCGACACCGGCGTGGACGACACCCACCCGGACATCGCTCCCAACTTCGACCGCTCGGCCTCCGTCAACTGCGTCTCCGGCAAGCCGGACACCGCGGACGGCGCCTGGCGTCCCAACGCCGGGGAGAGCCCGCACGGCACGCATGTCGCCGGTGAGATCGCGGGCGCCAAGAACGGCGTCGGCATCACGGGCGTGGCCCCGGGCGTGAAGGTCGCGGGCATCAAGGTCGCCAACCCGGACGGCTACTTCTACACCGAGTCCGTGGTCTGCGGCTTCGTGTGGGCGGCCGAGCACCACGTGGACGTGACCAACAACAGCTATTACACCGACCCCTGGTACTTCAACTGCGCCGACGACCCCGACCAGAAGGCCCTGGTCACCGCCGTCGAGCGGGCCTCGCGGTACGCCGAGCGCAAGGGCACGGTCAACGTGGCGGCGGCGGGCAACGAGAGCTACGACCTCGCGGCCGACTCGATCACCGACCCGGTCTCCCCGAACGACGGCACCGCCTCGGACCGGACGATCGACCCGCGCAAGTGCTTCGACATCCCGACCCAGCTCCCGGGCGTGGTCACCGTCGCCTCGACCGGCGCCAAGGGCCTGAAGTCGTCCTTCTCCAACTACGGTCTCGGCGTCATCGACATCGCCGGGCCCGGCGGCGACTCGACCGCCTACCAGACCCCCGCTCCCCCGGCCACCAGCGGACTCATCCTCGGCCCGCTGCCCGGCGGCACCTGGGGCTACATGGCCGGTACCTCGATGGCGACCCCGCACGTCGTGGGCGTGGCCGCGCTGATCAAGTCGACCCACCCGCACGCCACCGCCGCCCAGGTCAAGGCCCTGCTCTACGCCGAGGCCACACCCACCGCCTGCACCGACCCGTACGACATCAACGGCGACGGCAAGGTGGACGCGGTCTGCCAGGGCACGAAGAACCGGAACGGGTTCTACGGGCGGGGCATCGCGGACGCGCTGAAGGCCGTGACCCGCTAGGTCGTGTCCGCACAGTGGGGTCGCTGCCCGCAGGGCAGGGCTCGCGGCCTCTGGTGCGTGCGATCGCGAGGCGGAGGGTCGCCCGCGCACCGGGTGTACGCGGGTGAGCCCGACGACGCGGCGAGCGTGCGTGCCGGACGCCGCGAGCCGGGCGGGATTTCGCGGACACGGCCCAGGGGTACGGCAGCCAGCGGCCGCTGTCGATCCACATCGCGCTGGTGATGAGCACCCGTGCGGGGTTCTGGGACAGCTCGTGGATGTTGGTGGAGC
>NZ_JBSGAH010000033.1:0-41810 GCF_053600675.1 Streptomyces sp. NPDC005004 | reverse complement strand
AACACCAGCGCAAGCATGTGACCTACTACCCCACAACGGAGAAATGCCCGAAATGTGATGTTTTGATGGTGGCGGTGCAGGTCGGGGCGGGAGGCAGTCTACGACCGGCGGTAGGACGTGATCTACCTCCTATGACCACCACCACAACCACACCCCCCAAACCAGCGCCCACCAACCCCTCCCTTGCCGCCGCCGAGCCGCTCGCGAAGGCAGGCGAGCAGGACGCCCAGGGGTGTCGGCGCGAGGGGCAGGGCAACGAGGGTTAGCGCGGCCGGGGTGATGGTGACGAGGACGCCGGTGACCCCGAGCCGAACACCGGGCGCCGATCGCGGCCAGGGATCCGCAGGGCCTCGGCCACACCTGAGGCGCCGGCCCGGCGGTCGTTCGAGCGGAACCCGTGACTGCGGACCGTCATGACGCACCCACCCTCTGCTCATGAACCCGTGCACGGCGGCGTACGAGTGGTCCCCCCTGGGCGGGGTGGCCGGCTATGTCAGGGCTCTGACCGGAAAAGATCATCGGAAGCGCCGGCACCCGCAGACCCGGGCCACAGGTCCTGCAAGCCCACCACCCGCAGCAACTGCAGGCGCTCGTACGACTCCGTGCCCGGGCGGGCCGTGTGGATGACGAGCTGCTGGTTGTGGCCCGAGTTGACGAGGACCTCGCAGTCGAGTTCGAGGATGCCGATCGCGGGGTGCCGGAAGCGCTTCGTGGAGGCGCGGCGGACGGCGACCTCGTGCTCCTCCCAGAGGCGGGCGAACTCCTCGCTGGCTGAGCGGAGTTCGGCGACGAGGGCGGCGGGTTCCGGGTCCGTGGGGCGGGCCGACGCCACCGCGCGCAGGCCGGCCACCTGCTCGCGGGCGCGCTCCGGACGGTCCTCGGGCGGGAACAGCTCCTCGGCCGCCGCGTCCAGGAAGAAGCGGCGGATCATGTTGCGTTCGCGAGGCGGCCGGGCGAGGACGTCCCCGGTCAACGCCCGCGACAGCGCGTTCTGGGCGAGGACCTCGCCGCAGTCGGTCACCACCAGCGCCGGGGTGTCATGCAGCCGGTCCAGCACCAGGAGCAGACCCGGACGCACATGCGTGCCGGTCGCCTCCCGGCGCGGCGGCTCCTCACCGGTGAGGTGGAAGAGGTGGTCGCGTTCGTCCTCCGTCAGGCGCAGGGCGCGGGCCAGCGCGCCGAGCATCTGGCGGGACGGGCGCGGGCCACGGGACTGTTCCAGCCGTGTGTAGTAGTCCACGGACATGCCGGCCAACTGGGCCACCTCCTCGCGGCGCAGCCCCGGCGTACGACGGCGGGCTCCGGCCGTGAGACCCACGTCGGAGGGGGCCAGGCGGGCACGGCCGCGGCGCAGGAAGTCGGCGAGTTCGGCACGGTTCACCTCTCCAGGGTGCGGGACACCGCCTGGCTTATCCAGGGACTGCCGATCCCCTGATGACAAGGTCTCTCCCGTCCCTCCCCCGCTCGGCCGAGGCTGGTGACCGACGACAGGCGACACCGTGCGTGAGGAGCACATCATGCTGACTTTGGTGACCGGAACGACAGGACAGGTCGGACGCCGCTTCGTGCCCCGGCTGCTGGCCCAGCGGCAGCCGGCCGAGCAGGTGCGGGTCCTGGTCCGGGACGCGGCCCGCGGCGAGCGTTTCGCGGAGCTGGGCGCCCAGATCGCCGTAGGGGACATGCGCGAGGAGGAGTCGCTCGGCAAGGCGCTTGCCGGTGTGGACGCCGTCGTGAACGTCGCCGCCTCCTTCCGCGGAGTGCCCGACGAGGAGGCGTGGGCCGTCAACCGGGACGCCGCGGTGGCTCTGGGACGCGCCGCGCGGGCCGCCGACGTGGAGCGGTTCGTGCAGGTCAGTACCGGCAACGTCTACGGCACCGGACGGGGACGCCCGCTGACCGAGGAGGACGAGAGCCGGCCGGGCGGCGAGATGTGGGGCGCGTACCCCGAATCCAAAGCCGAAGCCGAACGCGAACTGCTCGCGCTGGAAGGTCTGGACGTACGCATCGGGCGGCTCCCCTTCGTCTACGGCGAAGGCGACCCGCATCTCGCCAACTCCCTGCACTGGGCCGCCCGCTGGGCCCCGCACCAGCGTCTGCAGATGGCCCACCACGCAGACGTCGCCCAGGGCCTGATGCGTCTGTTGTACGCGCCCGGCATCACCCGCCGGATCTACAACATCGCCGACGACGCCCCCGTCACCACGATCGAGCTGTACCAGCTCAACGGCGTCGAGGTACCCGCCCGACTCCACGAGAACACCGACCCCGACCCCTGGTTCGGAATCATGTCCACCCAGCGCATCCGCCGGGAACTCGGCTTCCGGCCGATCTACCCGAGCGTCTGGACCGCCCGCGACGCCGGAGCCCTGTAACCACCAACAGACCCCCCACAGCACCGAGGACAGCACCGGCAGACCGGGTGTGTACCGATCGGCGCGCGAGGGCGGCGCCCCCACCGGACGCCGCCCCCACGCCGGACCATCCGGGTCAGACCCGGTCGGCCACAATCAGCAGGTACTGGAAGCTGCCATTGCGGTAAGCGTCCAGGAACGCGTCCTCGATGCCCGTGACCAGGTGGTCCGCCTCCTTGCGCAGTTCCCAGTAAGGGATGGTCGCCGCGGTGAGGTCCTCGACATGGACGGGCACCAGACGGTTGCGGGCCATCGCCTTGAAGTACTCCGAGCGCGGATGGATGTCGCAGATGTAGTGCGCGTTGATCAGCGACACCTCGCGTGAGGCCTGCCCGTAGGTGTTGTTGTAGCAGCCGGTGATCGTCACGTACCGTCCGCCGCGGCGCAGCAGCCGGGCGTGCTCGGCGAAGAGCAGGTCCAGCTCGACGTACATCGTGGACTCGTTGTTCCACGACGCCGCGTACGCGCCCGTCTCGAAGCCGGTGTCGAGCATGTTGCGGTGGTGGTAGCGCACCTTGTCGCCGATGCCCCGGGCGCGGGCCTGCTCGTTGGCGAAGTCGCACTGCTTGGCGGAGATGGTGACGCCGTCGGCGTGGCAGCCGTAGCGCAGATGTGCCGTGACGCTGCCTCCGCCGCGCCCGCAGCCCGCGTCGAAGACCCGGTCGGCCGGGGACAGCGGCCCGAGGTGGGCGGCGAGCAGCTCGGCCTGGGCGTGCTCCAGGCGGTGCAGCTCGGCGGTGATCCGCTCCTTGCGCTGGCCCGGGTCGGGCTCGTCGAGGACCGACCGGTCGGCGGCACCGATGCCGTAGTGGTGGTGGTAGAGGTCGTCCACCTTTCCGAGTTCGAGGTTGACCGGGTTCTCCTCGGCGTTCCAGTACTCCGCGACGCGGTGCTGGTACGTGGACTGCGTCGGCACGGCGACGGCCGGTGCGGTCGGGGCGGGGACGGTCGTCAAGGGTGGCTCCTTGTTGCACAGGTGACGGTGTTCAGGGACAGCGGTGACGGTTGCCCGTGAGGGGCCGTCACCAGTAGTCCGGCAGGTGGTAGCGATGGGTGTTGGTCGCGTGCCACTCGTGGTTGCCGGACACCCAGGCGGCGAGCCCCTGGGTGTAGCGCTCCACGAGGGGTGAGCCGGCGGAGAGGAGCGCGGACTCCTCTTCGAAGGCCGCCATGATCCGGTTGTGGATCTCGACCGACTTCAGATAGGCGGCCTTCAGCCCGCGACGGTCGTTGGCCGCGACCACCTGGGGCAGGTTGAGATGGTCGGGGTCGCTGGCCAGTTCCTTGGTGAAGGAGTACAGGTCGTTGACGATCGTCGTGGCGTTGCAGGCCAGGGCGGTGATCCGCTGGATCTCGGGACGGGCGTAGATCTGCTCGGGCAGTTCGTAGCCGTCCACCGCGTCGACGATCGACAGACAGGGGCGGAAGTTGTTGAACTGCCGCATCACGAGGTACTCCCAGACCCGTGGCACGTACCGGGTCTCCGCCCAGGCGGCCTCCGCGAGATAGCCCATGTGGAGGCGGGCGATGTCGTGCACGAACCGGTCCGTCTGGCTGGGGGTGGCGAAGCCGGCGTAGTCGGCGAGGGCGAAGTGGTACGAGCGCAGGGGTCCGTCGGCCCGCACGCCCTCGCGCCACTCCTCTTCCAGTTCCGGGACTCCGTGGTAGGGGTCGACCGCCGACTGGGCCATGATCAGGCGGGCCCCGAGCCCGCGCCGCGCTCCGCCGCGGCCCTCGTCCTCTTCGCAGTAGCAGGAGTCCACGACGTTCTCCGCGAGCAGCAGCTTTCCCGCGACCGTCAGCCGGTCGAGGTCCAGGGCGCCGGGATGCTGGAGGGCGACGGCCCGCCCGAACTGGAAGCCCGAGAAATCTCCCTTCCAGGCTTCGGGGAACAGGTCCAGGCCGCGCGCCCAGGTCTCCAGCCGGCGGTCGATCTCGGCCGCCTTGACCGGGTCGGCGGGTGCGGCCGGGCGGTGGTGCAGTCCGGGGATCACCCCGGTGCGCCGCTCCCGGCGCAGGCTCCGGGCGATGTCGGGCGGGCCGGGCAGCGCGTAGGAGTCGGTGGATGTGCTCATGGCGTGCTCCAGACCGTCACTCGGCCGTCCGGCCGATCTGTACGTTCTCCAGGACTCCCGCCGCGTCGGGGACCAGGATGGCCAGCGAGTAGTAGGCCGTGACGAGGTAGTTGACGATCGCGGCGCGGTCGATGCCCATGAAGCGCACGTTCAGACCCGGTTGGTACTCCTCGGGGATGCCGGTCTGGTACAGGCCGATGACCCCTTGGCTGGCCTCGCCGGTGCGCAGCGCGATGATGCTGCTGGTGTGGTCCTCGGTGATGGGGATCTTGCCGCACGGGAGGATGGGCACACCGCGCCAGGCCGGCACCTCGCGCCCGTCGACGTCGGCGGTGCCCGGCACCAGCCCGCGCCGGTTGCACTGCCGGAAGAACGCCGCGATCGCCTTCGGATGGGCGAGGAACACCTTGGTGCCGCGCCGCATCGTCAGCAGCTCGTCCAGGTCGTCCGGTGTCGGCGCGCCGCTGTGGGTGCTGATCCGCTGGCCGTAGTCGATGTTGTGGAGCAGCCCGAACTCGCGGTTGTTGACCAGCTCCCACTCCTGCCGTTCGCGGATCTCCTCCACGGTCAGCCGCAACTGCTCGGCGGTCTGGTTCATCGGCTCGTTGTAGAGGTCGGCGACACGGGTGTGGACCCGCAGTACGGTCTGGGTGAGCGACAACTCGTATTCACGTGGGGCGAGTTCGTAGTCCACGAAGCCGCCTCGCAGCGTCTCCTCGCCGACGTGACCCGCCTGGACGGGCACCTCGGCCTCGCCCTTGCGGTTCATGGGCCTGCCCTGCCGCTCGGCGTACGCCCGCAGATGGGCGTCGAGGGACGGCACCCGGTCGGTCAGCTCCCGCACGGCCGCCCAGGGCAGCACCAGGACGATGCCGGCGGTCTCCGCCCGGACCGAGGCCGGCCACAGCGGATCGGACTGCCCGACCGCCTCGTCCCCCAGCTGGCCGCCGTCGGTGACGACGCCGAGGATCTCCTCCTCTCCGTACTTGCCGGCCGTGTATCGCGTGAAGCGGCCGTGCACCACCAGGTACGCCTCGGTGACCGGCTGCCCGGCCTCGAACAGCACCTGTCCGGGGCGCACCTCCTGCGGCCGGAAACGGGAGGCCAGCTCCCGCAGCACGTCCAGGTCCGGGTAACCGCGCAGGACCGGCAGCTCGGTCAGCGTCTGCGGCACGACGCGGATGTCGTCCGCGCCGTTCTGCTCGAAGTGCACGCGCCCACGACCGGTGCGCAGTTGGAGCCGTCGGTTGACCCGGTAGGTACCGCCTCGCACGTCCACCCACGGCAGCGACTTCAGCAGCCACCGCGAGGAGATGCCCTGCATCTGCGGTTGCGACTTGGTGGTGGTGGCGAGCTGGCGGGCCGCCCGGGTGCCCAGGCTGGTGGCCTGCCTGTCGGCCGGGGGGCCGGGTTCGGGCCCGTCGACGACGGAAGCGGTGGCGATGTCCGGTGTGGACACTTTCCTCCCATCACAGAGGTGAGCGATTGGCGGCGGATGGCGGTGGTGATCATCGGTGGCGGATGACGGCGCCCGGGAACGCTGGGAGCGACGGTGAACGGATCGGTCGGTGGTGCTCCGGATGCCGGTGTGCTGTGCCAAGCCAAACAGCGCGTGTGATCTACGGATACAGCGCGAAGGGGGCGGATTCGATCTTCGCGTAGCGCAAACCTGCTGTTGGAAGCACTCGGGGTAGCGCCGGTGATCACGCGCCCGTCTTCCGCTTCCGTGCGTGGAGGGGACGTCGTGGCCGGAGAGAAGGGGATGGGGGGGAGACCCTTGGGGGCGGTACGGGGCTTACGTGCCGGCCGGTGCGCGGCAGCGAGGGGTACGTCGCCGCGCCGGTTCCGCAACGCAGTGAGACGGTGGGCGCTGTCCCGCCGAGTGCTGGGCGGGACTGATCCTCAGCTGGTGATCACGGCTCTCGTCGGAAGTCCCTCAAGATCCGTCCGGGGTCTGCCGATAGAGCCAGCATGATCAGTGGATACGAGACCGGGCCGGAAGCCGTGAGCACCGGGGCGGTACCGCGATTGGACCCGGCGCTGGACACGGTGGCGTTCGCTGTCGATCAGCTGCGTGCCGGGCGCCCGGTGATCGTGGTGGACGACGCGGACCGCGAGAACGAGGGCGACCTCGTCATGGCAGCGGAGTTCGCCACCGCCGAAGCGCTGGGCTTCTTCGTGCGCTGGACCAGCGGTCTGATCTGCGCGCCGATGGCGCCGGAGATCGCCGACCGGCTTCGGCTGCCGCTGATGGTCCCCTCCGCTTCCGACCCCGATACCTGCGCGTACACGGTGTCGGTCGACGCGGTCGGTGTCGGCTCCGGGATCTCCGCCGCGGACCGCGCGCTGACCGTACGGACGCTCGCCGACGCCAGTACCGGCCCCGACCAGCTGATCCGTCCCGGGCACGTGTTCCCCCTGCGCGCCCGACCGGGGGGAATCGCGGAGCGGCGCGGTCACACCGAGGCCACCATCGATCTCCTGCGCCTCGCCGGCCTGGCCCCGGTCGGCGTGCTCAGCGAGGTCTGCGAGGACGACGGGTCGACGGCCCGCTTCGACCGGCTGCGGGACTTTGCCGACGAGCACGCCCTGGCACTGGTCTCGATGGAGCAACTGGCGCAGGCGCTGCGCCCCGCCGACCCGGTGCCCGCGTGAACCCAGTGCGCCGGGCAACCGTCTTCGACCTGGACGACACACTCGTCGACAGCGGTGCGGCATGGTCGAGGGTGTGCAGCGCCTTCGCCGCCAGGTACGGGCACGTCTGGAGGGCCGAGGACCATGCCGCGCTGCACGGCAACGGCGGATGGGCCTCCTACGTCGCCGGGCTGTGCGGCGGCGCGGCGAGCGCGGCCGAGGTGGTGGAGTCCTGTACCACCGCGATGGCGACCGAAAGCGCCGAGGGTCGGATCATGGCGTTGCCCGGCGCGCTGGACCTCGTCCGGGAAGCCGAACGCCACGGCCCCGTCGCCGTGGCAACGGCCAGCTCCCGTCGCTACGTCGAGGCGATTCTGCGCGAACTGGGCCTGGCAGAGCGGTTGTACGCCGTCGTCTGCGCCGAAGACGTCACCCACGGCAAGCCCGCCCCGGACGCTTACCTGCGTGCCGCGGCCGGCCTCGGCCTGCCGCCCACCAGTTGTGTGGCCGTGGAGGACTCCCCCAATGGCATCCGCTCCGCGGCCACCGCCGGGCTGCGCGTCCTGGCCATCCCCCGCGCCGGCACTCGTCTCCCCGCCGAGGTGGCCGGACTCACCGTGGTTCAAGCCCCGACCGCGTCCGACGCTCTCCCCCTCTTGGCCCAGTTGCAGACGCTTCGGCACACATCGCCCCCGCCCGCTCCGCTCACCGTCTGAGCGACCGGGAACGCTGCCTCACCACAGGACGCCGTCCTGTGGTGAGGCGGCGTTCGAACACCACCAGGCCGAATCACATGGCCACATCGCGGTCTTGGCCCGGACACTGTCACCCGTTAAGGTCCGGACTGACAACGTTGCCAAGCCGGGTACGGTCCCGCGCTCGTGCCGTGCCCCCTTCCTGTGGAGAACCTGATGCCGGGTCCACATTCGAAGAGCCGCATCCTCGACCGGAGATGGACGCGTGTGATGTGCGCCTTGGGCGTGGCGTTGGTCCTTTCCGTTGCCACGCCCACGACGGCCGCCTGGGCGCGGGCACGGTCCGGGCCCGGCGCCGCCTCGGCCGACGCCGCCGCGGGACTCGGCTACGTCGCGATGGGCAGCTCCTTCGCGGCCGGACCGGGCATCCCGCCGGCGCAGACGGGAAGCGGAGCAGCGGTGTGCGCCCGGTCGGCCGCCAACTACGCCACCATCGTCGCCCGCGGGACCGGGGCAGATCTGACGGACGTCTCGTGCAGTGGCGCGACCACCGCGAACGTGCTGACGGCCAGTCAGTCCGGTCTGCCGCCGCAGGTCCGGGCCGTGACCCCGTCGACCCGGGTGGTCACGGTCACCATCGGCGGAAACGACGTCGACTACCTGGGCAGCGTCAACACCTATTCCTGCCAGACCGGCGGCGGCACCAACTGCGGGACCGTGGACCAGAACGCGATCGACCAGACCTTTCCCAGCCTGGCCGGGCGCATCGAGAACATCGTGAACGCCGTCCACGGCACGGCACCGCAGGCACAGGTCTACCTGGTCAACTACTTCACCATCCTGCCGGACGCCGGGGTGTGCACCGACGTCCCGCTGACGGGCGACCAGGCGGCGTTCGAGCGTGGCATCGCCGCACGCCTGGCGGACGCCACCGCCACCGCGGCCTCCGCCACCGGAGCGACCCTGGTCGATCTGGCGGCCGCCAGCCACGGACACGACGCGTGCGCCGAGAATCCGTGGGTGGAGACGTACCGTCCGGCGGCGGGCCGCTCCGCGTACCACCCCAACGAGGCGGGGATGGCGGCGGCCGCTTCGCTCGTGGAGTCCGCGCTGACGTCCCACGGCCAGGTCGGCACCGCGGTGTTCCGCTCGGGTATCCCGGGCAAGTGCGTCGATGTGCGGAACTCCGGCACGGCCGACGGCACGCGGGTTCAGTTGTACGCGTGCAACGGCACCGACGCGCAGCGGTGGACCTACGTTCCCGGCGCGGGCGGCACGCTGCGGGCGCTGGGCGGCTGCCTCGACGTGAGCGGCGGCGGGACCGCGAACGGGACCAAGGTGCAGCTCTGGCAGTGCAACGGCTCCGGCGCACAGCGCTGGGTGCCCGGCCCCGACTCCTCGCTGGTCAACCCGCAGTCGGGACGGTGCCTGGACGACCCGGCGAGCTCCACCGCCGACGGTACGCAGCTGCAGATCTACGACTGCAACGGCACGGCTGCGCAGCGCTGGGTGCCGGCCGCCTGACACGGGCGCCGATATCTGGGCAGAGGTACGAGCCTCTTGGTCCGCGGTCCGCCACGCTCGCTCTCCGACCGTGCCCGCGCCGATCACCATGACGTCGTACGCGCGGTCGCCCATGTCAGTTCTCCCTGGTGGCACGCCCCAGGCGCAGGGCCGAGACGAGGAAGAAGATGCCGCCCGGGACGGCGTAGCCGACCGCGCCGGTGAGCATGGGATGGTCCGCGCCGGCCGACGCGACGAACGACGCCCCCGCCAGGACCGAGATTCCGCCGCTGAGGATCATCGGCCACTGGCCACCCAGTTCGCGACGGGGGACGGCCACGATGAGCTGGACCAGCCCGGACACGATCGCCCAGGCTCCCCACACGCGCAGCACCGCCGGGATGCCGGACGTACCGGCGATGGCCACGCCGACGGCGGCGGCCAGGCTGACCGCCATGTTCACGTAGAGAAGTGCCGGTGATCCCGTGGTGCGCGACGACCGCGCGTCGACGACGGCCGCACCCACGTCGAACAGCGGATACAGCACGAGCAGGACGATCCCGACCGGACTGAGCCTGGCGGTCATCGTGAACATCACGAGGGCCCAGACGATGGCGAACGCGAACCGGACGAAGTACAGCCGCCGCAGGGCGGACGCCGTACTGGTGATGCCGGATGGAGCGGCAAGGGTGCTCACGATGATCCTTTCGACGGACCTGCGAAGGGCGAGGTGACGCGGGGTTTCCTGCGGTCGGCCTTGTCGCTCGGGACGACCGCCTTCACCGAGAACGAACGTTCTGTTCATCAACATTGGCAAGGGTGCCACGGCTTGTCAAGACCGAACGTTCTACCCTTTAAGATGGCCGTATGGTGCGCAGCGAATCCGAAGGCCGGCCGTCCGAAGCACGGTCCCGGCTGCTCAGGACAGCCAGCCAGTTGTTCTACGCGGAGGGGATCCACAGCGTCGGCGTCGACCGCATCGTCGCGGAAGCGCAGGTGACACGGGCCACCTTCTATCGCCACTTCCCCAGCAAAGAGAGCCTCGTGGTCGCCTATCTGGAAGAGGCCGACCGCACTCTGCGAGGGCAGGCGGACCAGGCTGTCGCTGCCGGGCTTCCAGCGGCCGACACCGTCCGGGCCATCAGCTCGTCCATCGCGCAGGGCATCCAGTCCCCCGGCTTTCGGGGGTGCGCCTTCCTCAACGCCGTCGCCGAGTACCCGGACCCCGAACACCCGGTGCACCTGGCCGTCCTGGCGCACCGCAAGTGGTTCCTCGACACCGTGACGGGACTTCTGGCCGAGATCCGGGAGCAGCCCGCCGAACCCGCCGCCCGCCACTTCGTGATGATGCGCGACGGGGCGATGGCCGCCGGCTGCCTTTTCGACCCGGCTCTGGTGTGCGAGACCTTCCTGCTCGGAGTCGAGGGGCTCCTGAAAGCCCACGCCGCGACGCCCTCCCCCGCCGAGCCGACGGACACCTGAGCGCGGAGCGCCTCCCCGCGCCGCACCGCTGCCTGACTCAGGACCGCGGGGCGGTGAAAGGGCCGTCCTCTGTGTGCCGGTACCCCCGGGCTTCCGATGGCTGGAAGTCGTGGGGGTCCAGCCTGCACCGCCCGTGCGCGGCTGGTCCCGGGGACGGCGTACCGGCCCGCGCGGCTGGGCACGGCACCATGCTGCCGCCCTCCTCTCAGCCTGCCTCCGCGTACTCCGGCAGTCGCAGCGCCGTGCTCGCCGCGCGACCTTCCGCGCCCGTCAGGGCCGCCGTGTCGCGCAGCACGTCGTCGCGGGCGGCGAGCATTTCCGGGGTGCTGGGGGCGACGAAGGAGCCGCCCGTCGTCGCCAGCGCCTGGTTCCGCTCCACGAACTCGCGCGTCAGGCGCTCGTACGCCGCGAACGCCTCCGTGTGGTCGGCGTGGCGGGCCAGTTCGCCCGCCAGGACGTAGGCGCCCACCAGGGAGACGCTCGAACCCTGGCCGGACAGGAACGACGTGGCGTGGGCGGCGTCACCCGCCAGGGCCACCCGGCCGTGGGACCAGGTGGGCATGTGGATCTGGCTCACGATGTCGAAGAACAGGTCCTCCGCCTCGCCCATCGCCTCCACCAACCGGGGAATGTGCCAGACGCGCTCCGGGAACGTCTTGGCCACCAGCGCTCGCTGCGCACCGGGGTCGCGGAAGGCGTCGTACGGCGGCACCTCCTGGGTGAACGTCAGGAAGCCGTGGAGGCGGTCCGACGGTTCGTGGGCGTACAGCACCGCCGCACGACCGGGGGTGTTCCAGATGACGCCCTCGTGGGCCAGGCCGAAGTCGTTGGGCAGGGTGAAACCGGCGAAGGTGTAGCCGAGGTAGCGGTGGAACCGCTCCTCCGGGCCGAAGACGAGGCCGCGGGTGTGGGAGTGCAGACCGTCGGCACCGATGACCAGGTCGAACGTGCGGCGGGTGCCGCCCGCGAAGACCACGTCCACGTCGTCGCCCCGGTCGTCCAGGGTCGCGATGGAGTCGCCGAACAGGAACTCGACCCGGTCGCGTATCGGGGTGTACAGCGCGTCGGCCAGGTCGCCGCGGCGTACCTCCAGGTCAAGGCCCTCCTCGCCGCCGGTCAGGGACTCGGGACGCAGGGAGGCGATGGGGGCGCCGACGGCGTCGACGAAGGACAGCTCGCGGGTGTCGACGTGGGCCTCGCGCAGGCGCGGCAGGAGACCCATGCGGGAGACGACTTCGCGGGCGGTGCCACGGATGTCGATGGCGTAGCCTCCGCCCCGGACCGCGGCAGCCTTCTCGACGACGGTGACATCGAAGCCGTAGCGGTCGAGCCAGTAGGCGAGGGCGGGGCCGGCGATGCTGGCGCCGGAGACGAGGACGGTGCGGTTCGCGGAATGGTTCACTGCGGGGGTCCTTCCCGGACAGACCAAAGATACGTACTTTAGGTATCCTTTTTGGGGGTACAGGCACCCCTGGGACACTTTCGCACCCGAGTGTATAGATACCTAAGTTAGGTATGCAAGTGGAGTTGATGTGAACGCCGAACCATCGGACACGCCGTCGGCGGACGTGCTCGCCGTCGTGCCACGGCTCGCGCAGTTGAGCAACGCCCTCAACCGTGGCCGCCTCGCCGAACGCGCGACCGCGGCCGCCGGGCTCTCGCTCGACCGGCCCGCCATGGGCGTGCTCGTCACCCTCCACATGGCCGACCGGCCGCTGCGCGTCGGCGAGATCGCCGAGCGGATGCAGGTTGTCGGCCCGCACGTCACCCGTCAGGTCCAGGAACTGGAGCGCCGCGGTCTCGTACGGCGCATCGCCGACCCCCACGACCGGCGCGCCAGCCTCATCGAGCCCACCCCGGACGGCGCCGACGCGGCCAACCGCTACGCCGCCTCCCTCGTCGGCTGGTTCACCCAGGCCGTCGCCGACTGGTCCGAGCAGGACCGCAACGACCTCACCCGCCTCCTCGGGCGCCTCGTCGACGACGTCACCGCCCGTATGAACCGCATCGAACAAGACGCCGGGGAAGGCGGAGGAGGGGAATCTCCGGTGGGTGGTTGACCTGGGGGTGCGGCCCTCGGCCCGCCGGCCGGGCCCGGCTCCCCGGCACCGCTCGGGAGCCGGACCCTCCGGCCGCCTCAGGTCAGCGGGCCCCGCGTCGCCACCAGCGTGCCCAGCGGCATCGGCGGGCCGTCCGTGCCCGACAGGGCCAGCAGGGGGGTGCCGTCCTCACCGTCGCGGCCCAGGTAGCGCCACGAGCGGCCATGGCGGTCGGCGAGGGGGCGAGCCAGGTCGTAGACGCGACCGCCGAGACGGTACGGGGTCACCAGCGTGCGGGACGCCTCGTCCAGCAGGCGGGGCACCTCGTGGGCGGTCAGGCGGACCTCCGTGCCCTCGATACGGCCCGTCACCACCTCCGCGTCCCCCACCCGCAACGTCCGCGCGTCCGGCGGCACGCCGATCACCGCCAGCCAGTACTCCCAGTCCGCGAGGCCCAGGGCGTGGATGTGCACCCCCACCCGCTCCGCGTCCGCCGTGATCTGCGTGACCTCGAGACGGCCCGCGCTCTCCACCCGCAACCGCCCCGCCAGCAGCATCGGAGCGCCGGTCCCCTCCCCCGCCTCCGGGGCCGGAAGCATCACGTCCTCGCCGGCGGCCGTCGGCGGCTCGGGCAGCGGGCGTTCCGAGACCGGGCGCGGGGCGGGGGCCGGGTCCTCGGGTGGCGCGGCGGGTGCGTGGCGGCGTGTGTGCGGGAGCGTGATCGCACCCCGCAGCATCCCGGCGGGCGGGGTCGCAACCGGCTCCAGCCGCGCCGCCGGATCGGGCGGTGCCTCCGCGGCGCGCGCCGGGGACATCACGGGTACGGCCGGCTCCGGGACGGCCTCGAAGTCCGGCACCTCGGACGCCACCGGCATCGCCGGGTCCGGTACGAACACGGCCTCGCGTCCCCCTGACACCAGGGGCGACGCCAACTCCGAGACGGCATTCGCCTCTTGGTCCGGTACCCCGGACATGATCGGTGAGACCGCACCGGAGACGAGCCGGACCTCCGGGGCAGACGTCCTCAAGCCGGCATCGGACACGACCCGTTGAAAATGCGCCGGACCCTGACGCGACGTCAGCGCGACCACCCGCTCGGGCGGCCGGTCCAGACGGCCGCCCTCCCCCCGCCCCGCGTCTCCAGGCTCCACCAGCCGTCCTTCCGCCCGGAGTTCGGTCACGAAGGCGCGCGCCACACGAGCCAGCCGGTCGGCCAGTTCCCGCTCGATTCCGGCCGCGCCACTGAAGTCGAAGTCGTCCGTCATGCCGCCGCCCCCGAGTAGGCCTTGCGCAGCGAGCCCAGGGCGCGCCACTGCAGCGTCTTGACCGCGCCGTCCGTCGTGCCCAGCGTGCGGGCCGTCTCGCTGATCGACATCTCGTCCAGGAACCGCAGCCGGATCACCGCCTGTTGGCGGGGGGTGATGCCCGCGAGGGCGTCGAGGAGACCGTCCACGTCGAGGGTGGACAGGACGGTGTCCTCGGCGGTGCTGACCGGGACCGCCCATGTGTCGCCGATGTGCGTGATCTGGTCCACGAAGGTAAGGCGGCGGGTCGCGGCCACCTTGAAGTGGTCGGCGACCACGTGGTGGGCGATGGTGCACAGCCACGCGCGGATCGGGGTGCCCGTCCAGCGGAAGGTGGAGATCTTGGACCATGCCTTCACGAACACGTCGGAGGTGAGGTCCTCCGCCAGGGCGGGGTTGGATCTGACCCGGCGGCCGATGAACGCGGCGACGACACCGCGGTGCGATCGGTACAGCTCGCCGAACGCCTCCGGGTCACCGTGCCGGGCGCGGGTGATGAGCGCCGGCTCCTTGGGGGTGAGGGAGGTGGGGGCGGGGCCGGTCTGGGGGGAAGTGGTCAAAGTCTGCTCCCGGGTCTGTCAGTTGGGTGGCCATCGCGGACGGGGGTGCGCCGGGGGGCTCCTGCGACGGGTGCGGGTCGTCGTAGACGAGGGTGTCCATGCAGACGCCGTAGACGCCGCGCAGCGTCCACAGCGTCGGCAGGCTCGGCTGCTTGGTGCCGGCCGCGAGGCGGTGGAGCGTCGACCTGCTGATGCCGGTGCGCCGTGCCACGTCGGCGACACTCGCGTCACCGAACTCCCCCGCCTTGTCGAGGAGTCTGGTCATATGGAGACGGAGCATGGTCAAACGACCCCCTCAGGGACGTGCGCCGCGCGGCTGGCCCCCGCGCACGCAACGTATGCAAGTTGCCCAACTCACGTGACGCAAGGGCATTCTGATTCGCACACAGATGCGAGATTGACCTCGTGGCCTGCGGAAATGTCGATCTAGGTGCTTGACCTGCGAAAGTGCACGCATGCAACTCACGGGGCCCGTAGCGGCCGCGCGCTACCCTCCCGACATGCGGAGCACGGAGGATCTCCACGGAAGCCGGGGCGGGCGTCAGGCCCAGGCGCGGCGGGTCGGCGCGTACCTCACCGCGGTCGCGACGGCGGCCGGGTACGACGTACGCCGACGGCAGGGCGGGCGGGCGCAGTTGGCGGCCGTGACGGGGCTGAGCCTGACGACGATCAGCCGGACGCTGGACGGCAAGACCCTGCCGTTGCCCGCGCAGTTGGCGACCTGGGCGGCCGTACTGAACCTGGATCACGGCCGGATGCTGATGGAGAGCGGCATCATCCCCGCGCAGCGCGGTCCGCGGGACGCCGAGCGCGGACAGCGGCGGGCGGTGTCCCCCGTGCCGGAGTCCCCCGTCGGGGAAGCGCGTGTCCACGCGCCCCACTTGCACGAGGGGCCCTGCATCGACCCGTTCTCCCCCGCCGTGTTCTCCGCGCTGGCGTCCCTCTCCCCCGACGAGGCGATGAACGCCTGGGGGATCACCGATCCGGTCCTGCGCAGGACGCTGACCGGGAGCATCGTGCAGGCGGTGCAGTTGCAGCGGGAGCTGGACGCGGCGCTGGCCGGGGGGCTGTGGCACGAGGGCGAGTGACACGGGAGACGGCCGGAACCCCGGGTGCGGGGTTCCGGCCGTCGGGTGCGGCGGAGGGGCGGGTCAGAAGGCCGTCAGGGTGAGGGTGAAGCCCGAGGGGGACGTGTCCTGGATGAAGGAGGCGAAGTCGGCGACGTCGTCGAAGGCGAAGCCGTAGGCCTTGCCGTCCTTGGTGGCCTCGTGGATCGCCTTGGAGTAGTGGTTGGTCAGCTCGGCCTTGTAGAAGGCGGCCGCGTCGGTGCTGGGCTGCGCGGTGTCGGTGAGCAGCGTGGAGCGGTTGAACCCGGCGCCGAGGACGGCGGCGACCGGACCGGTGGTGCCGTCGTTCGGGGCGGCGAGCTTGCCGTCGCAGAAGAGGACGTCACGGGTGGAGGGCTTGTCGAAGGACACCGAGGCCGGTCCGTCGAAGGTGAACTTCTCGCCGCGCACCCGGCCGGTGAACGTGCCGGCATTGGTGGTGATCTTGAGATCCTTGCCGGTGAAGGTGGACCACACCTCGTCGATGTACGGCGCGAAGTAGTCCTTGGCGAAGATGCCCGCGTCCAGGCCGTGACCCGGGGCGATGATGCGCTTGTCGTCCACGACGAGGCCCGCGAAGTCCTCGACCTGCTTGACGGCGGCGAAGGCGGCGGCGCGCCCCCCGTCGCGGATGGCGCCCGTGGTCTGGTCCTTCTCGCCGGTGAGACGGATGTTCATCGGCACGCTGAACATGTCGACCATGGTGGTGTTGCAGAACATGCCGCTCGCGTTGTACGTGAACTCGGCGCAGTCGTGCAGGATGCCGAAGTTGGGGTCGGACTTGACCCAGCCGGCCGGGAACTGGAGCGCGGCGTTGCCGTTGCCGTCGGTCACGGCCTTGAACTTGAGCTTGTCGCCGAGCGAGACGTAGATGCGGCCCGACATGAAGGGCAGGGACAGCTTGGTCTCGGTGCCCGAGAGCGAGATGGCGTAGTCGGTGAAGCCGTCGGCGCCGTTGTCGGAGACGGCGATGGGGGCGAGGGTGCCGTCCGGGGTGAGGCGGACCTGCTTGCCGTCCTGGTTGCCGACGACGTAGACGTGGATGTTGGCGTTGTCGAACGAGCCGGTGTTGTTGACGACGGTCACCGGGAGCGCGCCGGAGGCCGCCTTGGTCTTGTTGGCGGGCTGGTCCGCGAGCGCGAAGGGAGCGATGGCGGCCGCGGCGGGGATGGCGACGGCGGCACCACCGAGGCCGATCATCAGCTTGCGACGGGTCAGGTTGCGCTGGTGACGAGGCGTCATGCGAGGGGCTCCTTGCGGTGGGGACCCGGGGTGGGGCCGGGTGCTCGGTGGGGGGGAGGTGAAGTCGTCTGCCGCGTGGGGGGGGGTGAGTGCCGGGTCAGGACGGGATACGTCCCGCCGGGGCGGCTCGGTTCAGCCCACGGTCCACTTCTGGTTGGCGTTGCCGCCGCACGTCCAGATCTGCAGGCGGGTGCCGTCGGACGACGAACCGTCCTTGGCGTCCAGGCACTTGTCCGCCCCGACGTTGGTCAGGTCGCCGGCGGAGCTGTAGCCCCACTGCTGGGCCTTGCTGCCGTTGCAGCGGTAGAGCTGGACGGGGGCGCCGTTGTCGGTCGAACCGCCCTTGACGTCGAGGCACTTGCCGAGAGCGCGGACGGTGCCGTCGGTGCCGAGGGTCCACTTCTGGGCGTCGGCGCCGTTGCAGTCGTGCAACTGGATCGGGGTCTCGTCGGCGTCGGAGGCGCCCGCGACGTCCACGCACATGCCGCCGATGCCCTTGATGGCGCCGGTGCGGGCGGTGCCGCTGCCGCCACCGGAGGTGGGCTGGTCCGAGGCGGAGACGTGGACGTAGTCGACGGTCATCGTCTGCGGGAAGGAGGTGCTGCCGTCGGGACCGCCGGGCCAGTCGCCGCCGACCGCGAGGTTGAGGATCATGAAGAACGGGTGGTCGTAGACCCACTTGTTGCCGTTCACGTCGGCCGGGGTGCGGGTCTCGTAGTTGTGGCCGTCGACGGACCAGGTGATGGCGTTGGGGCTCCAGTCGACCGCGAAGACGTGGAAGTCGTCGGCGAACGCCTTGCCGTCGGGCGCGTTGTAGGGGGCGCCGATGCCGTTCGCGCCGGAGTAGCCGGGGCCGTGGATGGTGCCGTGCACCGTGCTCGGCTCGTTGCCGACGTTCTCCATGATGTCGATCTCACCGCTGTTGGGCCAGCCGGCGCTGCCGAGGTTGTCGCCCAGCATCCAGAAGGCGGGCCACATGCCCTTGCCGCGCGGGATCTTGATGCGGGCTTCGAAGTGGCCGTACTTCTGGGTGAAGGTCTGCGCGGTGTTGAGCCGGGCCGAGGTGAACTGGCAGGGGCCGTTCCAGCACTGCAGGCCCGAGTCGGTGTTCTTGCGGGCGGTGATGACGAGGTTGCCCTTGCCGTCGAGCGCCGCGTTGTCCGTGCTCTTGGTGTAGTACTGCAGCTCGTGGTTGCCGTTGCCGTTGCCGCCTGTCTCCAGCGTCCACTTGGACGAGTCGGGAGCCTTGCCGGCCGGGCCGTCGAAGTCGTCGGACCAGGTCAGGGCGGACGCGGCGTCGGCTCTGTGCGCGGCGGGACCGGTCGTGGTGTAGAGGACGGCCGAGGCGAGAGCGGCGGTGATCAGACACACCAGCCCTGCGAGTGACCATCGGCGTGCGCGATGAGCGGCCATGACGGGGAAACACCTTGTCTGTGGGGGGAGTTGCGGGTGGGGACTGTTGGGAGAAGCTGTTTGTTCGTCGGGGGCGTGCGCGGGAAGCCTGTCCGGGCTGCCCTGAGAGTGCGTGCGGCTCCGAGCGTCGTGCGGTGCACACCGGGCGCAGGGTCCAACCAGGGCCTGAGAGCGCTCTCTTGTGTGCGGGGGCGCCCGCTGGTGGGCCCTGACCATACGCACGTTCAATTGCCCCGGCCAACCGTCGCGGCGGGGCCAAATCCCCCTGAGCTGCGGTTAGCTGGGCAATTGCGTGCGGCGTCCAAGAACGTTTAAGGGCCGATTAACCCGCGCTTAAGAAGAACCGGACCAGGTGGGGCCGGCGGCCGGGCGGTGGCGTCGTCAGGAACTCGCCGCGGTGATCGGGCGGTTGGGCAGGGGGCTGGAGTAGACGACGCTGGTGGTGACGGAGCCGAGGCCGGCGATGCGGCCGGTGGTCCGTTCCAGGTCGCGCATGGAGCGGGCGGCGACCTTCAGGACGAAGCAGTCCTCGCCGGTGACGTGGTGGGCCTCCAGGATCTCGGGAGTCGTGGCGAGGAGGTCCTCGAAGGGCTTGTAGTTGGCGTGCGGGTAGCGCAGCCGTACGAAGGCCAGGATGCCGAGGCCGAGGCGCTCGGGGTCCACGACCGCGGCGTAACCGCGTATCACGCCGCTCTCTTCGAGCCTGCGGACGCGTTCGGTGACGGCGCTGGGAGACATCGACACGGCCCGGGCCAGCTCGGCGTAGCTGGCCCGTCCGTCGCGCTGGAGGGCCGCCAGGATGCGCAGGTCGGTGTCGTCGAGGGATTCAACGGTCATGGGCGATTATCGCCACGGGATTCCCTGACGGTGGTCCGTCACGCCGTGGATCTTCGGTTCCGTCCGGGCGGCGTGCTTCGTAGGGTCCTTCCCATGACCGACATCGACACGAGCCCGGCGCTCCGGGTACCGCCCGCCTCCCCCGCCGAAGCCGCCGCGTTCTTCACCGCACGTCTGACCTTCCAGGCGGACGTCTCCGACGTGCACGCCTCACTCGGAGCCGGCGACCCGGGATTCGTCCTGGTCGACTCGCGGGGCGTGGAGGGCTGGGAGCAGGGGCGCATACCGGGGGCGGTGCATCTGCCCGGTGCCGAGATCGCCTCGCGCGCCTCCGAGTCGCTGGACCCCTCGGTGCCGGTCATCACCTACTGCTGGGGTCCCGGCTGCGACGGAGCCACCCGCGCGGCGCTCGCGCTCGCCCGGCTCGGCTACCGGGTCAAGGAGATGATCGGGGGCTTCGAGTACTGGGTCCGGGAAGGGTTCGCGGTGGAGACGGCGGCGGGGACCGAACGGTACGCGGTGGACAGGCTGACGGCGCCCGTCGGGGCTGCTGCGTGCGGGTGTTGAGCGGGTTGGGTCACGGCGTGGCAGGGCGTGTCACTTCCCGGGCGTTCTCCCAGTGCCGGTCGAAGTACGACTTGAAGTACGCCGCGGCCTCGCTGTCCTCGATGCGGATGCCCTGGACGCGGTCGCCGACGGTGAAAGCGAGGAACACCGCGCTCGTGTCCATGATGGCCATGCTCATGAGGTCGGCCTTGATGGGCCAGGTGACCTCGCGGAAGGTGTAGCTGCGCAGGTGGCGGGTCTGTTCGCGGTGCCGTGCGGTCCAGCCCGCGTATCCCCGGGACGAGCCGAGGCAGAACAGGCGGCGTACCGATCCGCCGTCGCGCGCCCAGTCGAGCACGGCCTGGAAGTAGCCCTCGAAGGCGGGGGACGACGCGCTGAAGTCGTCCGGGGTCTCAAGGCGCATGTACCAGGCGTCCATGTGGCTGGGGTGGCGGTGGACGAGGTAGTCGATCTCCGCCTGGTAGAAGGCCGCCGCGTCCGGGTAGTGCTCGATGCGGGACGCGTTCACCTGGTCGAAGTCCCGGCGCAGCGCCGCGGCTTCGGCGCGGAGTGCGGCCAGTTCGTCGCGCGTCGAGGCGAGCGGGACGAGGGAGCGCAGGATCGCGTACACGGCGGTGAACAGGAACGGCATCTGCCAGGCGGCGGACAGCCCGAAGAGCGCGGCCGTCACCGAACCGCAGACGGCCACGAGACAGGCGATGGCCAGCCCCCGCTGGTCCCAGCGCTCCAGAAAGCCTTCCGGCTCCGGGTCCTGCGCGGTACGCGAACGGGCCATGCCCACCTCGGGGTCTCGGTGTTCCACCGGGCGGGTGGACCTCATCCAGCCATTTCCCGGACGGCGCCGACCTCAATCGCCGTTGCGCGCTCCATGTCAGACACCCGTACCTCGAATTCCTCCGCACACCCGGCGCGAGCCCGCTTCACGCATCACCCCGGCCCGCTGAACGAGGGACGCCGCGGCCTTCTCCCACTCGGGGAAGGCGAAAGCGAACCCCGCCGCGGCCAGTCGTCCCGGTACCACCCGGCGGCTCTTGAACAGCAGTTCCGTGTCCGAGCGCAGCGCGAACGCGCCCAGTTCGGCCATCCAGCGCGTGGCGGGCAACCCCAGGGGGACGCCCCAGGCTGTGCGCAGCGCGCGCATGAAGTCGCGGTGTGGAAGGGGGCCCGGGGAGGAGAGGTTCACCGGGCCGTCGAGGTCGTCTCGGGCGATCAGGAAATCCACCGCCCGCACGAAGTCCTCGTCGTGGATCCAGGACACGTACTGCGCGCCGCCCGCCACCGGACCGCCCAGTCCGAGTCGCACCAGTTGTGACAGTACGTCGAACACCCCGCCCCGGTCGGGGCTCATGACCATCGCCGCGCGCAGCGCCACCTTGCGGGTCGCGGGAGTCGGCGCCTCGGCCTGCGCGCGCTCCCAGTTCTTCGCGATCTGGACGCTGTAGGCCCAGTAGTCCGGCACGAGGTCCTCGGAGCCACCGATCACTCCGGTCGCCTCGTCGTTCGCCGCGTCGAAGCGGTGGGCGTAGACCGTCGCCGTACTCATCTGCAGCCAGACGCGCGGCGGCCGCGAGGCGGCGGCGATCGCCTCGCCGACGACCCGGGTGGAGTCGACTCGGGAGTCCATCATGGCTTGCAGGTTCTCGGCGGTGTAGCGGCAGGAGACGCTGCGTCCGGCCAGGTTGATCACGACGTCGCAGCCGTCGATCGCCGCTGCCCAGGGGCCGAGAGTGGTCCCGTCCCAGCCGATGTCGTGCGCCCGCGCGGGACGCCGGGTCAGCACCGTGACCTCGTGACCCGCCGCCGTCAGCGCACGGTCGAGAACCGCGCCCACCTGTCCGGTTCCCCCGGGCAGCACTACCTTCATCGAATCCCCCTCGGCTTCGCTCGGCATGAGCGTAGCCCTTCTTTTTGAACACGTTCAACTCAGCGGGTCGCCGCAGGGCGGGGCGACGCGAGGCAGGGGTCGAAGAGCCCGTCGGAGGCGGGGGCGATCAGAGGATCAGGCAAGGGTCCGCCCACCCGGCGTATGGCGTCGTCACGCTTCCCGCCGGACAGTGACACGGCAAGTGGAATGCGGACGGGCGCCGGTCGCACGCGTCAGGGCTTCGCCGGGGACGGACAGGTGCACCGATGATGCGTCACCGCTCCGGGGGGGTCAACCGTCCTGCAGGGACTGGTTCTTGAGCCGCGCGAGGCGAATTCGACACGGGTGACGGCGAACGCGTGCGTTGCCGATTTGTGACAAGTACAAGCCATTGACGTTGCCGGGAAAGGGCGTCCATCATCCTCGCCATGCCGTGTCAACGATGACATAAGTCAACGATGACACCTCGGGACGGCATGCACCGATGCCGGCCGCGCCGCTCGCAATCCCGCAGGAGTCGTTCATGTCTCGCATCACCCGCCAGCGTTCGACCGTCCTCAGAGCCGCCGCGTGTCTGGGTGTCGCGGCGCTCACCCTCACCGCCTGCGGTTCCGGCTCCGGTTCGGGTTCGGGGTCCGCGGGCTCCGGCTCGGGCGGGGTCAAGGTGGGTCTGATCACCAAGACCGACACCAACCCGTTCTTCGTGAAGATGAAGGAGGGCGCGGAGCGGGCAGCGAAGCAGAACCACGCCCAGCTGATGACCGCCGCGGGCAAGTTCGACGGGGACAACGCCGGGCAGGTCACCGCCATCGAGAACATGGTGGCCTCGGGGGTGAAGGGCATCCTGATCACGCCGAGCGACTCCAAGGCGATCGTCCCCGCGATCCAGAAGGCCCAGGCCAAGGGTGTCCTGGTCATCGCGCTGGACACGCCCACCGAGCCGCAGAGCGCGGTCGACGCGCTGTTCGCGACGGACAACCTCAAGGCAGGGGAGCTGATCGGGCAGTACGCCAAGGCCGCGATGAAGGGCAAGAAGGCGAAGATCGCCACCCTCGACCTCGCGCCCGGTGTCTCCGTCGGCGTCCAGCGGCACGACGGCTTCCTGAAGGGCTTCGGGGTCGGCGCCAAGGACCCGTCGGTCGTCTGCTCGCAGGACACCGCGGGCGACCAGGCCAAGGGGCAGACCGCGATGGAGAACTGCCTCCAGAAGGAACCTGGCATCAACGTCGTCTACACCATCAACGAGCCCGCCGCACTGGGCGCTTACACCGCGCTGAAGGCCAAGGGCCGCGAGAAGGACGTCCTGATCGTCTCCGTCGACGGCGGCTGCACCGGCACCAAGGCCGTCAAGAGCGGGCAGATCGCGGCCACCGCGCAGCAGTACCCGCTGAAGATGGCGGCCGAGGGCGTCAAGGCCGTGGTCACGTACGCCAAGAACGGCAAGAAGGCGTCCGGTTACACCGACACGGGCGTCAACCTGATCACCGACAAGCCCCAGTCCGGGGTCACCTCGAAGGACACCGCGTACGGCCTGGACAACTGCTGGGGCTGATCCGCCCCGCGGCCGCACGCCACCGACCGGGGCGGCCGTCCCTACTCCCCTGAGGGACGGCCGCCCCTCCCTTCCTCAACGCCTTCTCGTGCCGGACCACTTCGCGGCCGGGGCACTCCGGCCACTCCCGCGATCCCCGCCCCGAGGTCCTCCCGCAAGACCCTCGACAAGGACTCCGTATGACAGCCACGACCACGCCGTACGCCGATCTCTCGGCGCCCGGTACGGCGCGCCGACTGCTCACGGCGCCGACCACCGGCCCGTTGGCCGCGCTTCTGATCGCCTGTGTCTTCTTCTCGCTCTCCACCGACCAGTTCCTGACCGGCGGGAACTTCTCGCTGATCGTGCAGCAGGTCATGGTCGTGGGGACGCTCGCCATCGGGCAGACCCTGATCATCCTCACCGCCGGCATCGATCTGTCGTGCGGCGCGGTGATGGCGTTCGGCAGCATCATGATGGCCAGGATGGCTGCCGAGGGCACGCTGCCGCCCCTGCTCGCGATCGGGCTCGGGCTGCTGGTGTGTGCCGGATTCGGGCTGCTGAACGGGGCGCTGACGGAGAAGATCCCGCTGCCTCCGTTCATCGTGACGCTCGGGATGCTCAACGTGGCGTTCGCGCTGACCCACATCTACTCGAAGGAGCAGACGGTCACCCAACTGCCCGGGATGCTGACGGCACTTGGGCAGACGTTCCCGCTCGGGCACACCGACATCACCTACGGGTCGCTGGTGACCATCGCCCTGTTCCTGCTCTTCGCCTACGCGTTGAGCAGCACCGGCTGGGGCCGGCACGTGTACGCCCTGGGCAACAGCGTGGAGGCGGCGCGGCTGAACGGCGTGCGCACCTCGCGGCTGACCATCGGCGTGTACACCGTCGCCGGGCTGCTGTACGGCGTGGCCGCGCTGCTGCTCATCTCCCGTACGGGGGTGGGCGATCCGCAGGCGGGGCAGACCGACAACCTGGACTCCATCACCGCGGTGGTCATCGGCGGGACGAGTCTGTTCGGCGGGCGCGGTTCGGTGCTGGGCACGTTCATCGGTGTCCTGATCGTCGGCGTCTTCCGCAACGGGCTCCAGCTGATGGGCGTCGCGTCCATCTATCAGACGCTCATCACCGGAATCCTGGTGATCCTCGCGGTGACCGTCGACCAGTTCTCCCGGAAGAAGGCCCGATGAGCGCCGCCGACTCCCCCACCCCCATCCTCCAGGCGCGTGGTCTGGTCAAGCGGTACGGGCAGGTCACCGCGATCGACGGGGCCGATTTCGATCTGCTGCCCGGTGAGGTCCTGGCCGTCATCGGGGACAACGGGGCGGGCAAGACCAGCCTGATCAAGGCGCTGACCGGGGCGCTGGTGCCGGACGCGGGTGAGATCCGGCTCCACGGGGAGCCGATCCGGTTCTCGGGGCCGCAGAGCGCGCGGGCGCACGGGATCGAGACGGTGCACCAGGACCTGGCGGTCGCCGCGTCGATGGACATCGCGTCGAACATGTTCCTCGGCCGTGAGCTGCGGCGTCCCGGGGTGCTCGGCAGCGTCTTCCGGATGCTGGACAAGAAGCGGATGCGGCAGGAGGCGGCCGGGCACATGGCGGATCTGAAGATCGGGCTGCGTTCGCTCACCCAGGCCGTCGAGACGTTGTCGGGCGGGCAGCGGCAGGCCGTCGCGGTCGCGCGGTCGGTCGCCTGGGCACGCAGTGTCGTGGTCATGGACGAGCCGACCGCCGCGCTCGGTGTGAAGGAGTCCGGCCAGGTGCTGGACCTGATCCGGCGGGTGAAGGACCGGGGACTGCCCGTCGTCCTGATCAGCCACAACATGCCGCACGTCTTCGAGATCGCGGACCGCGTCCATGTGCACCGGCTCGGGAAGCGGGCGGCGGTGATCAAACCGTCGGACTACTCGATGGCGGAGGTGGTCGCGATCATGACCGGCGCGCTCACCGTCGACGAGAGCGGGGATACTGTCGTCGCCGACTCCGAGGCCGTGAAGGCCGCCGGGGTCGAGACCCCCTGACACCCGGGCCGCGACCCCGCCGACACCCGGGGTCGAGCCCTCTCTGACACCGCGGGGCCGGCGCCGACGCCGGTCCGGCGCGTCAGCACTCACGCGTCTCCGGCCGAGGCCGCGGCCGGAGGCGACGAGCACAGGAGACGTGTGCCCCATGGCAGCGAACCGCCGCCCCACTCTGGCCGACGTCGCACGCGAGGTCGGTGTCAGCGCCAAGACGGTCTCCCGCGTCCTCAACGAGGACGGGCCCGCCTCGGCGGGGACCAGGGAGCGGGTGCTCGCCGCCGTCGCCCGCCTCGGCTTCCAGCCGAACCTGATGGCCCGCAACATCCGTGTCGGCGGTCCTGACACCACCATCGGGCTCGTGGTGCCCGATCTGGGCAATCCGTTCTTCGGCGCGGTGGCCGGGAGCATCGAGGACAGCGTCCGCGAGCGAGGACTGACCCTGCTGATGGGTTCCTCGACGGACGACGCGGGCCGCGAGCGGGCGTTGACGGACAAGTTCCTGGCGCGCCGGGTCAGCATCCTCATGGTGGTGCCGTCCGTGGGCGCCGATCATTCCCATCTCAAGCCGCATCGCGCGGCGGGACTTCCGGTGGTCTTCGTCGACCGGCCGGGCGCGGGGCTGTCGACGGACAGCGTGGTCAGCTCCAATCGCGAGGGTGCGCGCGCGGGCGTCGCCCATCTGATCGCCCACGGGCATCGCCGGATCGGTTTCGTGGGCGATCTGCCGACCAAGCTCTACACGCGTCGCGAACGGCTCGCCGGGTACCGCGAGGCGCTGCGGGAGGCGGGGTTGCCGGACGACCGGCTGCTGGTGGCGAGCGCCCACGACCAGCGCGGTGCGGGTGAGGCGACGGCGCGGCTGCTCGCGCTGCCCGATCCGCCGACGGCGCTGTTCGCGGGGAACAACATCGTCGCCGTCGGTGTCGTCGCCCGCCTCGCCCGCGACCGGCGCAAGGACGTGGCCGTGGTGGCCTTCGACGACATCGCGCTCGCGGACGCGCTCGAACCGGCCCTCACGGTGGTCGCCCAGAACCCCGAGGAGATAGGCCGCACGGCCGCGGTCACCGCTCTGTCCCGGCTGGACGGCGACCGCAGCCGGGTCCGTACGGTCACGGTGCCGACGCGACTGATCGCGCGGGGGTCGGGTGAGCAAGGGGCACAGGGGGGCACGTGACGGCGCGACCCGTGTGTGAGGGACGGCCGCCGATCGCGAACGCGGTTGCCTGTCAGCCGGTGTTCCTCGGTGATCGCCAGGCCGCATAGGGCGGGGCACGGTTCCGTGGGGGTCGTTGGGTGGGGCGAGGCCCCGGCCCGGTCGGCGTGGCCGTCCGGGCCGGGGCGTGCTGACCGTCCGACGGTCAGCCACTGGATCGAGGGCGCTCGACTCCGCTCAACTTCGTTCCTGGCTACCGGTACTCGACGGTCACGCCGGTCCGGACCGAGACGGCGGGCAGGGTGACCGTGAGGGATTCGGTGTCCGCGTCCCACTTCCAGGCCGAGTGGGCCAGTTGCCTGTTGCCGGCCGTCATCCGCGTCGGGGCGTGGTCCGCGCCCTGGAAGGTGACCGTCCAGGAGCGGCGGGCGACCTGTCCGTGGAAGGAGCCCTTGGCCGGGCCGATGCGGAGGGTGTGGCGCCCGGAGTGCTCGGTGTAGTGGAGGCGGGTGGTGGCCGCGCGGTGGCGGGAGGGGGTGCTCACGCCGTCGTCCTCGTAGAGGGTGAAGGAGCCGGGCGCGCCGGTCGCGACCGAGACGGCGACCTTGTCGAGCGGGGTCCCCGCGTCGTGGTCCACGTCGGTGGCCCGGGTGGTGACGATGCCGCCCGCGCGGACGAAGACCGGCATGGTGTCGAGGGTGGTGGTCACGTCGTACGTGGCGCCGCCGGTGCCCGCGCTGTAGGTGCGGCCGGTGAAGTAGTCGGTCCACTGGCCGGGCGGGAACCACACCGAGGTGGTGGTGCTGGTGCCGGGGGCGGTGACGGGTGCGACGAGCATGTCGGGGCCGTAGAGGTACTCGCCACCCGCCTTGCCGTAGGCGTTCTCCTCCTCGGGGTAGTCGAGGTAGAGCGGCCGGGTGATCGGGACGCCGGTGGTGTTCGCCTGCTGGGCCAGTGTGTACGTGTACGGCACGAGGGATTCGCGCAGGTTGAGGAACTTGCTCGCGGAGTCGCGGGCCGCGTCGCCGTACTGCCAGGGGAGCCGGTCGCTGTGGTTGCTGTGCAGCCGGTCGACTGGCTGGAAGGTGCCGAACTGCACCCAGCGGGCGTAGAGGTCGTCGGGGAGCTTGGTGGTGCGGTGGCTGTGGCCGTCGTCGGTGGTGTAGGTCTCGGCGCCGGGGATGCCGTGGCCGTCGACGTGGCCGCCGATGTCGTGGCTGACGGCCGCCATGCCGGTGGCGACGGATTCGCCGGGGGTGTAGCCCACCTCGGCGCGCAGGGTGCCCCAGGTGGAGTAGGTGTCGCCGGTGAAGTGCAGTGTGCTGCGCTTGTCGGCCCAGGGGCCGGTGGGCAGGCCGACGCCGCCGCTGTAGCCGCCCGCCTGGAGGGAGCCGTAGGCCCGCGAGAGGACGAAGCCCCGCTCACTGGTCTCGGCGGTCAGGTCGGCGTACTTCTGGTTGATCCAGGCGTCCGGGGTGACACCCGGCTGCGAGGAGCGGGAGGCGTCGCAGCACCAGTCCAGCCACCAGAAGTCGTTCCCGGCCCGGTCGAAGGGGCGGTGCAGGTCGAGGTACGCCTTGAGCTGGTCCGGGTCGCCGAAGTCGAACGTACGGCACGCCGAGCCCGCGCCGCCGGCGCAACCGCCCTTGGCCAGCTTGTTCTTGGCGGTCGCCATCGCCTTCGCGTACTGCGGGTCGGACTCCAGGATGCTCGGGTGCACGTTGAGCGTGTTGTGCAGGCCCTCGGCGGTAGACCAGTCGAAGAACCCCTTGGGATCGGGGTATTTGTTCGGGTCGAAGTTCCAGCCGCTCCACGTGTTGGGCGACTTGAAGTCGGTGTCCGTGACCAGCACGTCCAGCGGGACGCCCGCCTTGCGGAACGCGGGGAGGATGGTCTTCTCGTAGTCGTCGGCCGTGCGGTCGATGTACTCCGAGTACCAGACGCCGTAGGCCCAGCGGGGCAGCAACTGCGGCGGCCCGGTCAGGGTGGCCAGGTCGGTGAGGCCCTGCTTGTAGTCGTGGCCGTAGCCGAAGAGGTAACCGTCCTGGTAGGGACCGGCGCCGTGGGAGGGGCGCGGGACGGCCTTCTCGGTGCGGGTGTCGTACGTCGCGGAGGCGGTGTCGTCGAGCAGGTACCAGCCGTCGCGGTGCAGCAGACCAGGTGTGGTGCGGGGGTTGGGGTCGTTGTCGCCGTTGACCCCGTCGAGGCTGCGCCGGTAGCCGCCGAGGGCGAGGTGGGGCTGGGGGGCCGGGTCCGTGCGGGCGGTCACCGCGAGGGTGTCCGCGTTGACGTGACAGCTCGTGGTGTCGGGGCAGTTGAGCGTGACGTCGTTGGTGCCTGCCTTCAACTGCACCGGTACGGAGGCCGACTTCCAGGTGTCCCAGTTGTCGGTCGCCGGGAGGGTGAGGGTGGCGTCGGTGCCCGCTCCGGTACCGACGCGTACCTCGCGGGCCTGGTGGAGGCCGTCGCCGCCCGTGCCGTTGGCGTAGCGCACGTGGAGGAGGTAGGTGCCGTCGGCGGGCACGTCGGTGACGTGGGCGGTGAGCCGGGCGTCCTTGTTCAGTTCGGCGGCGAAGCCGTCGCCGGAGTAGCCCTGGTGGTCGGTGGCGAGGACGGCGGACCCGGCGGGCAGGGTGTCCTCGGCCTCGCAAGCCGTGCCGAAGTGGCAGCCGGGCAGTGCCGTCGCGGCCTTGCCCGGATAGTCGGCGCCGGTGGTGAGCAGGGCCGCGCTGTCGATGTTGACGGCGCCGGAGTCGGTGGCGTTGCGGTGCAGCCGTACGGTGTGGTGGCCGGCGCCGAGCGCGAGCGGGATGCGGGCCACGCCCCAGGCGTTCCAGTCGGCGGTCGCGGGGAGGCTGAGGGTACGGTCCGCTCCCCCGTCCACGCTGAGGCTGAGGGTACGGGTCTCGTGGCGGCCGTCGGAGCCGGTGCCGTTGGCGTAGCGGACGGCGTAGTCGTAGGTGCCCGACTTGTCCGAACGCACGTCCGTGGTCAGGGAGTTGTTGGTCACCTCGAAGCCGGCGAGGAAGCCCTTGCCGGTGAACCCGGCGTGGTCGGTGGCGAGTCCGGGTCCGTCGTGGAGCTGGTCCTCGGCCTCGCACAACGTGCCGACCGCGCAGTCCGGGTGCTGCCAGGGCGCGGCGAGCACCTGGTCCTGGCCCGCCTTCAGCCGGACGGTCAGGTTGTCGGCGGAGAAGGGCCCCGAGCCGACCTCGTAGCGCAGGGTCAGGGCGCTGGTGGTGAGGGTCAGGACGCCGTCCTTGACGGACGAGGTGTACGCGGGCGGCGTGAAGCCGTCTCTGCCGATCGCGTTGAACGTCGCGCTGTCCTCGAAGCGGTTGTCCCCGGCGTACTCCGTGCGGATCAGGGTCGGGGACAGCACCTGGAATCTGGCGTTCTGGACGGCCACGGTGGACGTGCGGGCGGGCTTGGCCGCCGGGCTCGCGGTCGCCGGATCGGCGCAGGTCAGCCCGAGGGCCGCCGTCGCGCAGACGAGGACGATCCGGGTGAGCCGTCCGCGGGGTGAACGGGACAGGGGTGGTCGCACGGCACGCTCCATGGGGGGCAACGGCGCTCTCGCGAGCGCGGTGGACGTACGGAGACGACGAGTGCACTGGACTGCCGGTCGGACCGGCGTGGCTACAACGTTGTAAAGCCGGTCCTCAGGCATGAGAACATGCCGTCCCTGCGGTGTCCACAGGTGTAACTCGCCTCTTTGGCAACGGGGTTCACGGATCGCTCGGCACGTGGGTCACGAGGCGTGCGCGTCGCGCCCGACCAGGGACAGCTCGGACACCAGCGCGCGGGCGATGTCGGCGAAGTACCGCTCGTCCGCGTCGGGGGGCGAGGCCGAGGGTGACGCCCTGGCCGAGGCCGGCGAACAGGTCCCTCAGCGCCGTGGTCAGACGTTGCGCCTGATACGGGGTCACGACGCCACCGTTGTACGGTCGTCCGGTGAACAACGCAACGAGGTGACTCTCCTGCGCCCGGACGGAGGCGGCGAGCCGGCCGCCTCCGCCCCGCTCGGGGGGCTGCTCGGCGTTCCCGTCTGGCTGCTGATCGTCGCGGGTGGGTCCCTGCTGACCTGCGGCGGCATCGAACCGGGCAGCACACGCAGCCGTCCGATGCGCGCGTACACGCGGCTGATGGTCGGATACGGCACGGGCTGGGTGCTGACGGCCCGCGTCGGCCTCCTGGTGGCGTGGCGGGGCGGCAGCGCCGGGGGCGAGGTGTGGGTGGGGTACCAGGCGGCTCGCGTCCCTGGTCTTCGCCGTATTGTTGACCGCGTCCGCTCCGGCACGGGCGGTCTCCCTTCCCGCCGCAGACGTCGTTTCCCGGCTTGCGCGAACTGGTCCGGCTGACGGCCCTGTTCTGCCGGGAGAACCAGTACCGGACGGACATCCCCGACGACGAGGACCTGCTGGGGATCTACGACACCTACACCGTGGGCGGGCTCTGACGGGGCGGCTCAGGGCGAGCGCAGATGCGCCGGTACGGGGCCGGACGAGGGAGGCCGGGGCTCAGGGGCGCGTTCCGGCCGAGTCCGTTCCGGGGCTGGACAGACCCTTCCGGCGGTGCTGTCGTGCACATGACCGGAATGGTTCAACGTTGGAAAGCTTTGGATCACTCTGATTGCTCGGCCCCTTGGACGAACGGACGACCGACAGGACGGACGCGCCATGCCGACTCGCAGACATCGACTTCTCGGTGGACTTCTCGCACTGGCCCTCGCGTTGGGCGGGCTCCTTGCCCTGCCCGCGCCGTCCGTCGCGGCGACGGCGGTGTGCGCGCTGGCGTGTGACACGCTCGACCCGTCAAAGGCGAAGCAGGAGAGTTTTCCGGTGGGCGACCGGAACATCAACGGGCGGGTGCTACGGCTGCACGTGTCCGAGGCGGACGACATGGCGTGGGCGAGCATCGACCAGGGTGTGCAGGGGGATTCCGTCTGGCTGGACCGCAGCGGGGACCGGGGAAACACCTGGGACGGGCTGCTGGGCAAGGCGAGCATCCCCGGCTCGTGGACCGGTACGCGGACGCTGATGTACAACGTCACCGACCCGGTGGCACACCGGCGCGGCTGGGTCCGGGCCTGCGGGGACGCCGGGGCGGTGACCTGCACGGACTGGTTCCGGCCGCAGGTGTGCGACGGCTCGGCCTGTGACGGCGCCGATCCGGCGACGGCGGCGGGCGACACGCGCCCCGTGCCCGCGACCACGCTGTACGGCCGCACGATCAGCCTCCACATGGACCAGACCACCGGCACGGCCTGGGGTGTCGTCGAGAACGGCGGGGCGGGGGACGAGGTCTGGCTCGACCGGTCCTGGGACGAGGGCGGGAGCTGGCCGGAGGGATCGTCGCTGGGTCGCACCTCCGTGACGTCCGGTGCGTCCTCCGCCCGTACGAAGATGTTCGCCACCCGCGATCCGCGCGGTCTGCTGTACGGCGGCGCCGTACGGGCCTGCGGGCGCGAGGCGTCGCACCAGGACGGCGGTTGCACGGCGTGGGCGCGGCCGGTGCCCACTCGGGCGCGTGCGGCGGCGGACGCTCTCGTGGCGTCGTATCAGGTGAACGAGGGCTGGTGGCGCAGCAGTTGGTGGAACTCGGCGGTGGCACTCACCTCGCTGATCGACTTCGCGCGCACCAGCGGACGGCACGACTACGACTGGGTGATCGCCCGGACCTTCGAGCAGAACGACGGCGTCTTCCCGGCGGGCGGCCGCGGTTCGGACCCGATCGAGGGGCACTTCATCAGCCGTGCGATCGACGACGCCGGGTGGTGGGCGGTGGCCTGGGTGGCCGCGTACGACTACACGCACGAGAAGCGGTATCTGGACGAGGCGGTCACCATCACGAACTACGTGCAGCAGTACTGGGACACCGGCACCTGTGGCGGCGGAGTCTGGTGGAACCGGGAGCGCACGTACAAGAACGCGGTGACCAACGGGCTCTATCTCTGGCTGGTGACCGCGCTGCACCAGCGGGTGTCCGGCGACACGACGTGGGGCGCGCGGGCGACGACGGCGGCGGACTGGTATCTCAACAGCGGCATGATCGGTTCGTCGGGTCTGGTGAACGACGGGCTGACCTCGTCGTGTGCCAACAACGGCCAGACGGTGTGGAGTTACAACCAGGGGCTGGCGATCGGCGCGTTCACCGAACTGTGGCGGTCGACCGGGCAGAGCCGTTATCTCGACACCGCCCGGCGGCTCGCGGACGCGGCGACGACCTCCTCGCAGCTCACCCGGAACGGTGTGCTGACCGAGTCCTGTGACATCGGGTCCGCGTCGTGCGACGACAACCAGAAGCAGTTCAAGGGCGTGTTCGTACGGCATCTGGCCGATCTCGCGGACGCCACCGGGTCGTCGGCCTACCGTACGTATCTCGCTCGGCAGGCCGACTCGCTGTGGGGCACCGACCGGGACGCGCTGAACCGGCTGGGGGCGCGCTGGACGGGTACGACGCCGAACCCGGTGGACTGGCGTACACAGGCGAGCGCGCTGGAGGCGTTGACGGCCGCCGGGTGAATCCGACGCCGGGGACGCCGTGCTCACCCCACGCGCCGCCGCCTCGCCAGCCACGTCTGGGCGATGACCACCAGGACGAGGAACGCCCCGCTGGCGACCTGCTGGTAGGCCGAGTCCAGGGAGCCGATCTGGTTGATGACGTTCTGGATGACCTTGAGCAGGAGCACGCCGACGAGGGAGCCGCTGACGTATCCGAGACCACCGGTGAGGAGGGTGCCGCCGATGACGACGGCGGCGATGGCGTCCAGCTCCATGCCGTAGCCGAGGATGGTGACGCCGGAGGCGAGGTAGGCGGCGCTGAGTGCGCCGGCGAGTCCCGCGAGGAGGCCGGAGAGGGTGTAGACGGCGATCTTGGTGCGGGCGACGGGGGCGCCCATGAGGGCGGCGGCCTGTTCGTTGCCGCCGATGGCGTAGACCCGTTGCCCGAAGGCGGTGCGGCGCAGCAGGACGCCGCCCGCCAGATACAGAACGGCGGTGATCCACACGGGTGTCGCCACGCCGAGCAGCTTGCTCTGGCCGAGGGTGGCGAAGAAGGAGCCCTTGGCGACGAGGTAGGTGTCGGCACCCTCGTCGGTGATGGCGAGCATGACGCCGCGGGCGGCGAGCATCGAGGCGAGGGTGACGATGAACGGGGCGAGGCCGGTGCGGGCCACGAGGAGGCCGTTGACCAGGCCGATCACCGCGCAGACGGTGAGCGGCAGCAGGAGGGCGACGACCGTGCCGTACTGCGAGCCCCAGGCGGCGAGGACCCCGCCGAGGACGAAGACGGAGCCCACCGAGAGGTCGATGCCGCCGCTGACGATGACGAAGGTCATGCCGAGCGCGACGGTGGCGAGGAACGCGGAGTTGACCGCGATGTTGCCGAGGTTGTCGCCGGTGGCGAAGGAGTCGAAGGACAGGGAGGCGACGGCGGCGAGGACGACGAGGGCCACCAGGGCGCCGTGCCGCTGGGCGAGGGCGGCGATGCGGTCGCCGCGCCGGGTGGTGTCCTCGGGGGGTGCCGCCTGGGGGGCGGTCGTGGGGTGTTCCTTGGTGCTGGTCACCGCTTGCCCCTCTCCCGTGCCGCGTACACCGCGAGCACGATGACCAGTGCCTGGGCGATCTGCGTCCAGGACGTGGGCAGATCGTGTTTGATGAGCGTGGCCGTCAGGAGCTGGATGAGTACGGCTCCGGCCACCGTGCCGCCGATCCTGACGCGTCCGCCGGTCAGCGGGGTGCCGCCGACCACGACGGCGGTGATGGCGGACAGTTCCATGAGATTGCCGAGCGAGCTGGGGTCGCTGGCCTGGAGGCGGGCCGTGGCCAGGAACCCGGCGATGGCCGCGAGGACACCCGAGCAGATGTAGACGGCGATGAGCACGCCGCGCACCGGGAGTCCGGCGAGCTGGGCGGCGGGCCGGCTGTCGCCGACGGCGAGGAGGCGGCGGCCGAAGACGGTCCGGCGCACGACGAAGCCGACGATCACGGCCAGGGCGGCCGCGATCAGTGCCAGGTACGGGATGCCGAGGACGCTTCCGGAGCCGAGCGAGGCCATGGTGGGGTCGCGCACGTCCTTGAGCTGGGGCAGCAGCACCAGCGCGATGCCGCGCCCGCCGACCATGAGCGCGAGGGTGGCGACGATCGGCTGCACGCCGACGTACGCGACGAGGGAGCCGTTGGCGAGTCCGACGACGGCGCCGCCGGCCATCGCGATGAGCAGCGCGAGCCAGGGGCCGTAGCCGAGGTAGAGCGAGGTGACGGAGGTGGCCAGCGCCATCACCGCGCCCACCGACAGGTCGATGCCCTCGGTGCCGATGGCCAGCGCCATGCCGAGCGCGACGATCAGGACGGGGGCGACCTGGACGGCCTGGGTGCGGAAGTTCTCGCCGGAGACGAAGTGGTCGGTGAAGAGCACGTTGAACAGCAGCAGGACGGCGAGTCCGAGGTAGACGCCGTAGTTCTGGAGCCAGGCGACCACCGCGGTCCGGTCGGCGAAAGCCCTTCTGTCGAGGGCGAGTTCAGTCATGGCGGGGTTCCTCCTCGGCCGCCTCGGCGATGGCCCGCATCAACTGGTCCTCGCTCACGTCGTCGCCGGTCAGCTCGCCGACGACGGCGCCGTCCCGGAGGACGACCACGCGGTCGGAGCCCTCGACCAGCTCCTCCACGTCGGAGGAGATCAGCAGGACGCCGAGGCCGTCCTCGGCCAGTTCGTCGATGAGTTTCTGCACCTCGGCCTTGGCGCCCACGTCGATGCCCCGGGTGGGTTCGTCCAGGAGCAGCACCTTGGGCTGCATGGCGAGCCAGCGGGCGAGGAGCACCTTCTGCTGGTTGCCGCCGGAGAGTTCGCCGGCCTTCTGGTGCGGGCTCGCTGCCTTGATCCGCAGGCGTTTCACGAAGGTGTCGACCACGCGGTCCACGCTCGCCTCGGAGACCAGGCCGAAGCGGGACATGCGGGGCAGCGCGGCCAGGGCGATGTTCTCCCGGACGGACAGGCCGGGCACGATCCCCTCGGTCTTGCGGTCCTCGGGCAGCAGGCTGATCCCGGCGCGGATCGCGGCCGGGGTGGAGCCGGTGCGCACGGGCTGTCCGGCCACGGTGACCCGGCCGCCCGCGAGCGCGAGGGCGCCCGCGATGGCCTTGGCGGTCTCGGTACGCCCCGAACCGAGCAGTCCGCCGAGCCCGACGACCTCGCCGGGGCGGATGTCCACCGAGACGTCGTGCAGCAGGTGCCGCTTGCTCAACTTCTCTGCCCTGAGGACCGGTTCGGTGCCCGCGTCGTGGTTTCCGGCGAACTTGGTGACGCCCTCCGCGCTGACCTCGCTCGTCTCCCTGCCGAGCATGAGCGAGACGAGCTGGAGGCGGCCGGTCTCGGCGAGCGGTCCGGTGTGCACCAGCTTGCCGTCGCGCAGCACGGTGACCGTGTCGCAGACGGCGTACAGCTCGTCCATGCGGTGGCTGACGTAGAGCACGGCGATGCCCTGGGACCTCAGTCGCCGGATGACGCCGAACAGCGTCTCCACCTCGCGGGGTTCGAGCGAGGAGGTGGGTTCGTCCATGACGACCACGCGGGCGTCGACGGAGACGGCGCGGGCGAGCGCGACCATCTGCTGGGCGCCGACGCCGAGTTCGCGCAGCGGGCGGCGGACGTCGACGTGGACGCCGTACTCGGCCATCGTCTCCGCCGCCTCGCGGTGCATCCGGGCGAAGTCGATCAGGCCGAAGCGGGTGCGCGGTTCGCGGCCGAGACAGAGGTTGCGGGCCACGCTCATCAGGGGGATGAGGTTGACCTCCTGGTAGATCGTGGAGATCCCGGCGTGCTGAGCGGCGAGCGGGGTGGAGAAGACGGCCGCCTCGCCGCGGTAACGCAGTTCGCCCTCGTCGGGGCGGTAGACGCCGGTGAGGACCTTGATCAGGGTGGACTTGCCCGCGCCGTTCTCGCCGACCAGGGCGTGTGTCTCACCGGCCCGGAGCGTGAACGTGACCCCGTCCAGGGCCAGTACACCGGGGAAGCGCTTGGTCAGGTCGCGTACGGCGAGTACTTCGTCGGGAGGTGCGGTCACGGCTGCTCTCCATGGGGGTCATGGGCGACGTGCCTGCTCGGGGCGCCGGGAGCGGTCGTTCCCCCGGCGCCTCACGATCACGAGCCGTCGGCAAGCCCTGTCGAACTCGACGGGCCGTGTGTGGCTCGGAGTCGCCTCGCGGCCTCAGAAGGCCTTGTCGAGGTCGGCCTTGGCGTTGGCGCTCGTGTACTGGCTGTCCTTGATGACGATGTCCTCGCCGACCGGCTTGCCCTGGGTGAAGGAGTCGAGCGTCGAGAAGGCCAGCGGTCCGAAGCGCGGGTTGGACTCGATGACGGCGCTGATCCAGCCGTCCGCGATGCCCTGGACGGCGTTGCGGGTGCCGTCGATGGTCACGATCTTCACCGCGCCCGGCTTCTTGCCCGCGCCCTTGAGGGCGTTGACGGCGCCGAGACCCATCTCGTCGTTCTCGGCGTAGATCGCCTTGATCCCGGGCTTGGACTGGATGAGCTGTTCGGTGACCGACTGGCCCTTCTCACGGGTGAACTCGCCGGTCTGCTTGAAGACGACCTTGAGTCCGGGGGCCTTGGCCTTGATCTGCTCCTCGAAGCCCTTGGTGCGCTCGGTGGTGACGTTGTTGCCCGCCGCGCCGAGCAGGATCGCGATCTCGCCCTTGCCGCCGGTGGCCTCGATGAGCTGGTCGGCGGCGCGCCGGCCCTGCTGGACGAAGTCGGAGCCGATGAAGCTCACGTAGTCCTTGCAGGGAGTGGCGTTGATCTGGCGGTCGATCGTGATGATCGGGATCTTCTTGGCGCGGGCGGACTGGAGCACCGGGTCCCAGCCGTCGGAGTTGAGGGGGGCGATGACGAGGAGCTTGGCGCCCTTGGCGATGAGGTCCTGTACGTCGCTGATCTGCTTGGAGAACTGCGACTGGGCGTTGGCGGTGAGCAGCTTGACGCCGCGCTTCTTGGCCTCGGCCTTGATGGAGGCGGTCTCCGCGATGCGGAAGGGGTTGGCCTCCTTCTCGGACTGCGAGAAGCCGACGACCGTCTTCGACAGGTCCAGCTTGTCGGCGCCGTAGTCGCCGATCACGCAGGTCTTGCCGCCACTGCCCTCTGCGACCTGCTTCCCGGCGTCGTTGTTCACGGCGGTGCTGCCCGAAGAGGCTTTGTCGTCCTCGGACTTGGTGCAGGCGGCGACGAGCGCCAGGCTGGCGGTGAGACCCACGGCGAGGATGGTTCTGGTGGTGCTGCGGGAGTGCGGCTTCATGCGGATTACCCCACTTCGGGACTGCGGAAGGCCGGTCCGGCGGTGACCAGATCAGGATGCTTTTTACATCGTTGCAAGGGCCGTGTAAACACCTCGGACAGCACGTCATCCAACCGCAATCCGTGCCAACTAAGCCTCGGTGTAGGGCGTTTGCGCTGGTCAGTCGGTACGGACGCGCCGCCCGAGCGTGCTCTCCCGCTCCACGAGCGTGAAGCCCGGCTGGAGTTGGCGGGCCGGTCGGGGCGCCTCGTGGTTCTGCTCGCCCTTGAGGCGGCCGACCACGGATTCCACGGCGAGGCGGGCGATCGCCACCTTGTCCGGGGAGACGGTGGTGAGCGTGACGGCGCCGTAGCGCGACTCGGTGATGTCGTCGAAGCCGACCACGGCCACGTCCTCGGGGATGCGCAGGCCGCGCTCGAACAGCACGCGCATGGCGCCGAGCGCGATCAGGTCGTTGTAGGCGAACACCCCGTCCGGCCGCTCCCCCGCGTCGAGCAGTGCGGCCATGGCCCGTGCGCCGTCCTCGTGGCCCCAGCCCTGGGTGGTGGCGACCAGGCGTTCGTCGGCGACGAGCCCTGAGGCGGCCAGTTCCGCCTGCCAGCCGATGAACCGCAGGTGGGCGGGCTGGTGGAGGCGGTCCTGGCGGGCGCCGAGGAAGGCGATGCGGCGGCGGCCGAGGGAGAGCAGATGGCGCACGGCGGCGCGGGCGGCGGCGATGTTGTCGATGACGATGTGGTCGTAGGGCAGGTCGTAGCGGCGCTCGCCGAGCAGGACGAGGGGCGCGTCGTCGCGGCGGGCGGCGAGGTCCTCGGTCTCCAGCTCCAGCGGGCTGAGGATCAGACCGTCCATGACCCGGGCGCGGAAGCCCTGACAGACCAGGATCTCCTGTTCGCGCAGGCCCTGGGTGTGGTCGAGCAGCACGGTGTACTCGTGCTGGGCGGCGGCGTCGATGACGGCGCCGGCCAGCTCCGCGAAGTAGGAGTTGCCGAGTTCGGGCACGGCCAGGCCGATGATTCCGGTCCGTCCCTTGCGCAAATGACGGGCGGTCAGGTTCGGCCGGTAGCCGAGTTCGTCGATGGCCTGCTGGACGCGGGCCCGCATGGCCGGTGTGACGTGCGGATAGTCGTTGACCACATTGGAGACGGTCTTCACGGAGACCCCCGCACGTTCGGCCACGTCCTTCAGGCTCACGCGCATCTGCTGTCCTCCCACGCCTCGTGTCAGACACCTGGACAGAGCGCAGGAGGCGTGTTCTCATGCCAACTGCCCTTGTTTCCAACGTTATACAAGATGTTCCGAAGCACGGGCAGAGCACGCACCCGCAACTCCGTTTCCCTCCGGAGGTACACGTGCATCCATCCTTCTCCCACCGCAGATTCCGTCCCGGCCGCTGGCTGGCCTCCGCCTTCACCGCCATGGCGCTGGTGCTGGCCGGTGCGGTCGGCTCCAAAGCCGCGCCCGCGGAACCCCGGGCGGCCGAGGCGCCCGTCGCCCACGGGCTCAAGGGCGAGTACTACACCCAATCCGCCCCCGGCGCCTTCGACTTCGCCACCCTCAAGGCGACCACCTTCGATCCGAGCCTCGACTTCCCCGACCTCGAACCGCGTCTGCAGGCCCGCACCGGGCAGCAGGACGACGTGAGCGTGCGCTGGACCGGCAAGCTCACACCGGCCACGAGCGGCGCCCACGTCTTCTCGATCACCGGGGACAACGGCTTCCGGCTCTGGATCGACGGCAAGTCCGTCATCGACCACTGGGTCGACGACTGGGACAAGGAGCAGACCTCGGCTCCCGTCACCCTGGAGGCGGGCCACGCCTACGACTTCAAGGTCGAGTACTTCGAGCACTACGGCGGCTCGAACCTGCATGTGCGCTGGACGCCGCCGGGCGGCAGCAAGCAGGCGATCCCGCAGTCGGCGTTCACGCTGCCCGACGGTTTCACCTACAACGGCCCCAACAGCGCGGCCATCCAGCCCGACGGCAAGACCCTCGTGCTGAACTTCGACCGCCCGCTCGCCGCTCCCCCGGCCGGCTTCGACGGCCACCTCGACATCGATGTCGGTGGCTCGGCGTGGCCGCGCGGCACCGCCCGTCTGGACGCCTCCGACCCGTCCAAGCTGGTCGTCCCGCTCACCGAGCCGGTCGTCGGCGGGCACGGCGGTTACGCGGACCTGCGCTACGACGGCAAGGGCGGTCTGACCGAGGCCGACGGCACCGCCGTGAGCGACTTCTGGAGCACCGGCACCAACAAGTCGACCTACCAGCTCCGCACCAAGTGGGCCGACAAGGTGAGCGCGAAGAACGCCCACCCGGAGTACCCGCGACCGCAGTTGACCCGCGACGCGTGGAAGAACCTCAACGGCACCTGGGAGTTCGCCGGTGCCAAGGCGGGCGAGCAGCCGCCCACCGGGAAGAAGCTGGCCGAGAAGATCCTCGTCCCGTACCCGGTGGAGTCCCAGCTCTCCGGGATCGAACGGCACGAGGACCGCATGTGGTACAAGCGGTCCTTCACCGTGCCGTCCGACTGGCGCGCGCACAAACAGCGGCTCCAGCTCAACTTCGACGCCGTGGACTGGCAGGCCGTGGTGTACGTCAACGGCCGCAAGGTCGGTGAGCACAAGGGCGGTTACGACCGGTTCAGCGTCGACGTGACGGACGCGCTGAAGAGGTCCGGCGCGCAGGAACTGATCGTCGGCGTCTACGACCCGACCGACTCGGCGAGCGGCGAGAACCCGCCGGTCGGCAAGCAGCGGATCGACCCCAGCGGCATCTGGTACACGCCGAGTTCGGGCATCTGGCAGACGGTGTGGATGGAGCCGGTCGCCCGCGACCACGCCGCGGACGTGAAGACCACCGCGGACCTCGCGAAGCGTTCGGTCGCGGTGGACGTGCGCGGGGTGCGTGACGGTGTGCCGGTCACGGCGGTGGCCTACGACGGCCGCCGCGAGGTGGGCCGGGCGCACGGCACCACCGGTACGGCGCTGAAGGTGCCGGTGCCGCATCCGCACGCCTGGACACCGGACGACCCGCATCTGTACAAGCTCAAGGTCACCGTGGGCAGGGGCGGTTCCGTCGACCGGGTGGGCAGCTACTTCGGTATGCGCTCCATCGAGGTCAAGACGGTGAACGGCAAGCAGCGCACGCTGCTCAACGGCAAGCCGGTCTACATGATGGCCACGCTCGACCAGGGCTTCTGGCCCGACGGTCTCTACACGGCCCCGACCGACGACGCCCTCGCCTACGACCTCAAGGTCCACAAGCAGCTCGGCTACAACTCGGTGCGCAAGCACATCAAGGTCGAGCCCGACCGCTGGTACTACTGGGCGGACAAGCTGGGTCTGCTGGTCTGGCAGGACATGCCGGCGATGAACACGGTCAACCCGTCGGCGTCCGCGCGCACGGAGTACGAGCACGAGCTCAAGCAGATGATCCAGCAGCACGACAGCCACCCCTCGGTGATCATGTGGGTCACCTTCAACGAGGGCTGGGGACAGTACGACCAGGCCCGGATCGCGGACTACGCCAAGTCCCTCGACCCGACCCGCCTGATCAACAACATGAGCGGCCTCAACTGCTGCGGCGCGGTGGACGGCGGCAACGGCGACATCGCCGACGCCCACGGCTATCCGAGCCCGCAGCTCCCGGCGGCCGACGGCAAACGGGCCCTGGTCAGCGGCGAGTACGGCGGCCTCGGCCTGGGTGTCCCCGGACACGCCTTCCCGGTCCAGATGACCTATGTGGGCGTCACCCCGGAGACCTACACCGATGTGTACCTCGACCGTCTGAAGGAGGTCGAGCAGCTCGCGGCCTGCAAGGGCGGCAACGGCGCCGTGTACACCCAGATCACGGACGTCGAGGGCGAGTTGAACGGGCTGATGACCTACGACCGCAAGGTCCTCAAGCCCGACGCGAAGCGGCTGCACGCCGCGCACGAGGCGCTGATCAAGGGCGCCGAGAACGGCACGCTCACCTGCACCTCCTGACCGCGCGGCCCGCCCCGCCTCCCCGGCTGGACCCCCGACGAGCAGGCGGAAGTGGAGAAGCTCCGCCGCCGTGAGCACGAACTCGCCCCGGC
>NZ_JBSGAH010000032.1:0-48747 GCF_053600675.1 Streptomyces sp. NPDC005004 | reverse complement strand
CTCCAGCTCTGCGCGGCTCGCCTCGGCGGCGGTCTGCTCCGCTCCGTCGAGCACCTGCCGCGCGAACACACCCGCTTCGATGGCCTGCACCGCGGCCGGTGCCGTGGACGGCGCCGACGGCAACCACGGCCACAACGCCTGACCTCCCCCTGAACCACCGTCAACGAAAGGAGACCGGACCCCATGTCCACGGAAGCCGTGACCCATCCGACCTACGGCAACTGGCGTCGGCCGAGGCGGCCGGGGCTCGGACCGCTCGGACTCGTCGGCACCTTCGGTGTCTTCGGCGGGCTCGTCATCACCCTGCTCGCCTCGCTGATCTCGCTCTACGCCGCGCTGGTCGTGCTCGTGCCGACCGTCGTGTTCCTGCTGCCGCTCGCCGTCCGCACCCAGGACGGCCGCAACGTCTACCAGTTGCTCGCCCTGCGCGTCGGCTGGCGCCGCCGCCGGGCCAAGGGCGCGCACCTGTACGTCTCCGGACCGCTGTCCGCGCGCCCGGGCGGCCGGTTCCGCCCGCCCGGGCTGCTCAACAAGGTGACCGTGTCCGACGGCCGCGACGCCTACGACCGGCCCTTCGGCGTGCTGCACCACCCCGCCCGCAACCTGTACACCATCGTCCTGGGCTGCGACCCCGACGGCGGTTCCCTGGTCGACGCCGACCAGGTCGACGTGTGGGTCGCGCTGTGGGGGGAGTGGCTGGCCCGGCTGGCCCACGAACCCGGGCTGCGCGGGGCGAGCGTCGTCGTGGAGACCGCGCCCGACACCGGCACCCGGCTCGCCCACGAGGTGCTGCCGCGCATCCACCCCGACGCGCCGGCCGCCGCCCGCGCCGTGATGGAGGAGGTCGTCGAGCGCTATCCGACCGCCTCCTCCGAGATGCACACCTACGTCACCCTCACCTACGGCGTCCCGCCGGGCCAGCGGCGCAAGAAGGAGGACGTGATCGCCGACCTCGCCGTGCGCGTCCCCGGTCTGCTCAGCGGTCTGGTGGCGGCGGGCGGCGGGGCGGCGTACCCGCTGACGGCCGAGCGGATCGCCGAGGTCGTCCGTGTCGCCTACGACCCCGCCGTCGCCGCCGACGTCCTCAACGCCCGTGCCCGGCACGGCGGTACGGGCCTGGAGTGGGACGACGCGGGGCCGGCCGCCGCCGTCGAGACGGTCGGCAGCTACCAGCACGACTCGGGCGTCTCCCGCACCTGGCTGATGACCCTGGCACCGCGCGGGACCGTACGCTCCTCGGTGCTGCGCGGGATGCTGGAGGCCGCGCCCGGCACCCGGCGCAAGCGGGTCGCGCTCGTCTACCGGCCGATCGACCCGGCGACCTCGGCCCGGATCGTGGAGTCGGACCGGCGCAGCGCCCAGTTCATGGCGACCTCGGGCCGGGGCATGGTGCAGGCCCGCGCCGCCTCCGAGGTACGGGCGGCGGAGCAGACGGCGGCCGAGGAGGCGGCGGGCGCCGGGCTCGTGGAGTTCTCCCTGATGCTGACCGTCACCGTGGACGACGTCGCGCAACTGGCCGACGCCAGCGTGGCGGTGCGCAATCTGACCGCCGCCTCACGGGTGCTGATGCGGCCCGCCGACCGGATGCAGGCGGCGGCGTTCAGCTGCACCCTGCCGGTCGGTGTCCTGCCGTGGGAGCAGACCCTGATCCCGCACGAGCTGCAGGAGGCGCTGTGAGCCGCCGCGCGGAGAAGCGGGCCGAGCGGTTGGACCGCGCGGCCGAGGAGAGGGCCCGCGCCGAACTCCTCGCCGGGCGCCCGGGACAGGACCCGTCCTGGACGGGAAAGCCGGCGGCTGAGGGCGCCGCGGGTCCCGCTGCCGAGCGCCGGGGCGGACGCGGCCGTGCGCGGAGGCAGCCTTCCCCCGCCCGGGAGCCGTTCGTGCCGCCACGCGGCTGGTACGGCGTCGGCGGCGGCCGGGTCGGATACATGGATCCGCCCACCATGTGGCGGGCCACCACCGTCCAGGCGTGCGGCATGTGGCCGTTCGCCGCGGGGTCGGGATCGCCCATGACCGGAGTGCCGCTCGGCCAGCACCTGTTCACCGGTGCCACCGTGTGCGGCGACCCGCTGAACTGGTTCACCCGGGCCCGCTTCATCTCCAACCCGTCGCTGTTCATGCTCGGAATGCCGGGCCTCGGCAAGTCCACGCTCGTCAACCGGATGCTGATCGGGCTCGCCGCCACCGGTGTGGTCCCGCTGGTCCTTGGCGACCTCAAGCCCGACTACGCCGACACCGTACGGGCGCTCGGCGGCCAGGTGATCTCCATCGGCCGGGGCCGGGGCGGCATCAACGTCCTCGACCCCGGGGCCATGGGCGCTGCGGCTGCCCGGATCGGCGGCGAGGCGGGGGAGGTGCTGAAGGCCGAGACCCACGGCCGTGTGCTCAACATGGTGGCCGCCCTGGTCACCATCGTGCGCGGGCGCCCCATGGACGACCACGAGCAGTCGGTGCTCTCCGCCGTCCTGCACCATCTGCGCGAGCGCACCCCGCCCGGCCGCGCCCCGCTCCTGCCCGACGTGCTCCGCGTCCTGGCCGAGGGCCCCGACCGGGTGCGGGCCGTCACCCTGGACCGGGGCGACGACGCCCGCTACCGGGACGCCGTGGACCCGCTGCACCGGTCCCTGCTCGGCATCCTGGACGGCCCGCTCGGCGACACCTTCGCCTCGCAGACCTCCACCCGGATCGACCCGGACGCCCCGGCCGTGTGCATCGACATCTCCGGCATCGGGGAGGCCGACACCCAGCTCACGGCCGCCGCGATGCTGGCCGCCTGGTCCGACGGACTCGGCACGGTCGCCGCCTCGCACGCCCTGGCGGACGCCGGACTCGCGCCCCGGCGCTGGTTCTTCACCGTCCTCGACGAGCTGTGGCGCCCGCTGCGCGCCGCCTCCGGCATCGTCGACCGCATCGACGCCCTCACCCGGCTCAACCGCTCCCTCGGACTCGGCGACGCCAAGATCACCCACACCCTGAAGGACGCCGAGGCGCTCGGCACGGACGCCGACCGGGCCAAGGCGCGCGGGTTCGTGGAACGCGCCGGGATGGTGGTGTGCGCGGGGCTGCCCCGGGCCGAGATGGAGGACCTCGGCAAGGTGGTCGGGCTGTCGCGGCGCGAGATCGAACTCGTCTCGTCCTGGTCCTCGCCGCCCGGCTGGGGCGTCACCGGCGACCACGAGGAGCCGCCGGGCCGGGGCCGCTTCCTCATCAAGGTCGGCGGCAGGCCCGGCATCCCCATCAAGGTCGCCATCACCGACGCCGAACGACGACTGCACAACACCAACACCCGCTGGACGGACGCCGAGGACGCCGTCGAGCGGGCCGTGCGCGCCAGTGCCGCACAGGTCGCCCTGGAGGCGGCCGAGGGACCCCGCGCCCTGCCCGCCGGGCTGCCCGGAGCCGCGGAGCCGGGGCGGTGGACGGCGTGAGCCGCGCGGGCTCCGGCGCCGGAGCGCACGACCAGCTGCCGTGGGCGCTCGCCACGCTCGCCGGGAGCGGCCTCGCCCTGTTCACCGTCGCCTGGGCGGGCGGCACGCTCGGCGCGGGTCTCGCCGGGCACGGCTGGCACGCCCCGCCGTTCGCCCTGTCCACCGCCGCCCGGCTGACCGGGGACGGCCCGGGCGCCCTCTGGCCCGGCGCCCCGGCCGGCGCCGTCTACACCGGGATGCTCGCTCTGCTCGCCCTCCTCACGGTCCCCGTCGTCGTCGCCGTCCGACTGCTCGGCGGGCGGTGGAACCGGCCCAAGGGGCTTGCCGGGCGCCGGGAGCTGGCCGCCATGTGCCCCAAGGGCATCGAGGCCCGCGCCCGCGAACTGCGGCCCTCGCTCAAGGGCCGCGAGCGGCTGCACCCGGACGAGACCGGCAACCTCCTGGGCGACCTCGCCCCCGACGGCCCCGAACTGCGCAGCAGCCACGAGGACGTGGAGCTGGACCTGATGGCGCCGCGCGCGGGCAAGTCCACCGGCATCGCCGTCCCGCGCGTGCTGCGTGCCCAGGGCGCGGTCCTGCTCACCTCCAACAAGTCCGACGTCTACGCCGTCACCCGCGCCATGCGCGCCGAGGCGGGCACCGTGTGGACCTTCGACCCGCAGGGCATCGCCCATTCCCCGCGCGCCATGTGGTGGAACCTGCTCGGGGAGTGCCACACGATCGAGGGGGCGCGCCGCCTTGCCGGTCACTTCGTCGCGTCCGTCAACGACGACACCGCGAAGAAGGACTTCTGGATCTCGGCCGCCCAGAACACGCTCACCGCGCTCTTCCTGGCCGCCGCGCGCGGCGGCGCCCCGGTCCACGAACTGCTGGGCTGGCTCGCCGACCCGGCCGACCGGACCCCGGTGGACCTGCTGAGGGAAGCCGGGATGACCGCCATGGCCGAGCAGTTGCAGGGCACCGTGCGCGGCGCGGTGGAGACGCGGGACGGCATCTACGAGACGGCCCGGCAGACCGTCTCCTGCCTCCTCGACCCCGAGATCCTCGCCTGGGTCACCCCCGATCCGGCGCTGCCCGAGTTCCGGCCCGACCGGCACGTCCTGGGCAGCGACACCCTCTACCTGCTGTCCAAGGACGGCGGCGGCTCGGCCGCGGGGGTCATCGCGGGCCTCGCGGACGCGACGATGCGGGCGGGCGTGGTCGCCGCCGAGCGCATGGGCGGCCGCCTCGACCCGCCGCTGACCGCCGTGCTCGACGAGGCCGCCAACGTCTGCCGCATCTCCGATCTGCCCGACCTGTACTCGCACTTCGGCTCGCGCGGCATCAACGTGGTGACCCTGCTGCAGAGTTACCGGCAGGGCGCCCGGGTGTGGGGCGAGGTCGGGATGGACGCGCTGTGGAGCGCGGCGACCGTCAAGCTGCTCGGCGCGGGCCTGGACGACGCCGACTTCGTGCAGAAGATCTCCACCCTCGTCGGCCAGCACGACGTCCGCACACCCAGCATCTCCCGCAGCAAGGACGGCACTTCGCGGTCCTACTCCTACCGGCAGGAGGCCGTCCTGCCCCCCGACCGCATCCGCGCACTGCCCAAGGGCACCGCCCTGCTGCTCGCGACCGGGGTTCGCCCCGCACTGATCAGGCTGCGGCCCTGGTACAAGGAGCCCGGCGCCGGAGAGATCTCGGCGGCGGCCAGGGCGGAGACGGAGGCCATCACGGCACGGGCCGTGAGCCGGCTGTCGCCCGTGACACTGGAGAAGCCGCCCGTGCCGTGGCGGCGGGACGCCGCGCCGAGGTGACCGTACGCAGCAGCACCTCGGCGGGGCCGTACCGGAACCGCCTCACCAGGCGCACGCTCAGGGCGAGCTGGGCCGCGTAGAGCACCGTGCAGCCCAGCAGCAGTGGTGCGGTGCCGACCCGGTCGTACAGACCGAGCCCGCAGCCGGTGAAGACGAGAGCGAGGACCAGGGACTGCGCCAGATAGTGGGTGAGTCCCAGGCGCCCGGTGGCGGCGAGGGCGGCCGCCGCCGGGCCGCGCCCCCCGAACAGCAGCAGCAGACCGCAGGCGTACGACACCGTCAGCGCCGGACCGGTCAGCACCGCGCACGCCTGCCCGACCAGGAACCACCGGTCGTCCAGCGGCCCCGCGGTGCAGCACGCGGAGACCACCGCGCCGGCCAGCCCGAGCGGCAGCCACCGCAGCGCCGTCCGCCGCAGCCACGCCCGGTCCCGGCCGCGCCGCCCGGCCAGCCCGGTGCGGGCGGCCACCAGCCCGGCCAGGAAGGCGGCCAGCATCTGCGGGGCGTAGAGCAGATCGGCGCCGAGCGCGGGACCCAGGTCCCGCAGATGCACGCCGAGCACGGCGAGGGCGCCACCGCGGTGGGCGGCGACCATACCCGCGACCCGGGGCGCGTACCGCGCCGCCGTGACCGGCTCGGTCAGGGCGACGGTCAGCAGGCCCTCGGCGAGCAGCAGCGCGAAAAGCCCCACCACCAGCCCGGCCGCCAGGCGCAGCGCGGTCCGCGCGCGCAGCCCCCGCAGGCCGTACAGCACCAGCCCGAGGACGGCGTACGTCATGAGGACGTCTCCGGGGTACAGCAGCACGGCGTGCGCGGCCCCGAGCGCGAACAGACAGACGCAGCGCCGCAGATGACGCGGTGCGAAGGGGTGCCCGGACCGCCGGGCGGAGCGCTCCTGGAGGACGAGGCTGTAGCCGAAGAGAAAGGAGAAGAGCGGGTAGAACTTGGCGGTCACCAGCGCGCTCACCAGCCACGCGGCCACCCGGTCCGCCCCGCTCGCGTCCGGCGCCCCGCCGAAGGCGGTGTAAGGACTCGCCATCAACTGGGCGTTGACCAGCAGAATCCCGAACAGGGCGCAGCCGCGCAGGACATCGAGTGCGGCAAGGCGCTCGGAACCGATGCCGGGCGTCCTCACAGCGCCACCATCCCGGTGCCGCACGCCAGTGCCGAGGACAAAAACCAGCCGAACGACGGCGCGAGCAGATGCCGCGTCGTCCAGAGCCGGGCCACGACCGGCCGGTCCCGCGCGTACACCACGGGCACGCTCCGTCCCACCGGCGGCAGCCCGCACAGCGGCCCGCACGTCCCCGGGTCAAGCAGCAGATCCCGGCCGAGGTGGTCGCGGAACAGCACCAGCCCGCCGGGGCGCCGGTCGGCCGCCGCGCGCGCCGTCACGATCCCGGTCACCCGCAGCCCCCGCGCCCACAGCCGTACGGCCGCCAGCAGCGCTCGGAACGCGAGCGCCAGACAGCCCAGGCCGAAGCCCGTGCACAGCGCCGGCACCAGCAACCCCGCGTTCATACAGTCCCTTTCGCCGCCCGTGCTCCGCAGACACAACGGGTGCGGCCCGGAGCCGGTTCACGCCGGGGCTGAACCGCCGTACGGTCCGGCGCCGTTGTACGGGCGCCCCATCCGCCGCACCGGCGCCGCAGCCCGTGCGGCCGCCCCACGAAGGGAGCCGTGGCCCGATGAGAGGGACACTGCGCACGAGACGGCCGTCCCGTCACCGCGCGGCCGCCGCCGTCGCGCTGGCCTGCGCCCTGACGGCAGCCGTCCAGCCGCCCGCCCACGCCGACCCCGAAACGCTGTCCCAGGTGCAGGCCAGGCTCCAGCGCCTCTACCACGACGCCGAGGTCGCCACCGACCAGTACAACGCCGCCGACGAGAAGGTGAGCGCGCAGACCGGGCGCGTGCGCGCTCTCAGGCGCCGGGTCGGCAGCACGGAGGCGAAGCTCGCCCGGCTCACCGCCCTGGCGGGAGCGGCGGCCCGCGCCCAGTACCGGGGCGGCGGACTGCCCGCCGAGATGCAGTTCGTGCTCGCCCCCGACCCCGAACGCGCCCTCGACGACGCCGCGTCGGCCCAGCGCGGTCAGCAGGCGACACAGGACCTGCTGACCGCCCTGGCGACGGCCCGCACGACGCTGCGCACCCGGTCCGCCGACGCCTCCGCCGAACTGCGGCGTCTGGAGGACAACCGCCGTACACGGGCGGCCCGGCGGAGCACCGTACGGAAGAACATCGCGGCCGCGCGGCGGCTGGAGTCCCGGCTGGCCGAGAAGCAGCGCAGGGAACTGGCCGCGCTGGAGAAGCGGCAGGCCGAGCGGTCGCAGGCCGCGTGGGAGAAGACGGGCGTTCCCGAGCGGCTGAGCACCAAGGGCAGCGCGGCGGGCCGCAAGGCCATCGCCTACGCCACCCGGCAGCTCGGCAAGCCCTACGTCTGGGGCGCCGCGGGCCCCGACTCCTTCGACTGCTCCGGGCTCACCTCCCAGGCGTGGCTGCACGCGGGCGTGACCATCCCGCGCACCTCGGAGGAGCAGTGGCGGCAACTGACCCACGTCCCGCTCGACCGGATGCGACCGGGTGACCTCGTCATCTACTTCTCCGACGCGAGCCACGTCGCCCTCTACATCGGCGACGGCAAGATCATCCAGGCTCCGCGCCCCGGCCGGTGGGTGTACGTCTCCCCGGCTGCGTCGATGCGCATTCTCGGCGTGGTGCGGCCGGACGCCTGAGCCGTGCCGTCGTCCTCGAACCGCCTGTCCTGCCCATGCCGTTGATCCAGGAGGGTGCCATGCCGACCACGCGGACCGAGAGCCCGGGTGCGGTGGGGAGCGAACCGGCCGAGACGCAACCGCCCCCCGAACCACCGAGGTTCATCCTCTATCTGGAGGGCGCCGCGTACGCCGGGGAGCTGCGGGGGCTGACCCTGTGGGTCCACCACGTGCTGCTGCCCGTCTACGGCAGGGAGGTCACGTCGTCCTCCCCTTGGTGCCCCCGCTGGTGGGAGCACCCGGAGGCGGTCGCCCTGCTGCACGGACTCTGGCTCGTCTGGGGCGAGTTGACCGGACCCGGCTCGGCGGTGACAGGTCCCGCCGAATGGCACCGGGACCATCTGCCGTCGGTCATGGACGCCCTGCGTGATCCGCAGGGGCCCTTCGCCGGGTGCAAACCCGGAACGCACCGTGCGAAGGAGGCTCCCGTCGTGGACGCCGTCGACCCCTTCGCGCCCCCGCCCCCGTCCGCCTGACCACATGAGGCAGCCGTTGAACCGGCGGACCCGGCCGGGCCGTTGTAGTCGCCAAGCGGAGGAACTGTCCGGCATACCGGGCCGTATCCGGCGACTTTCGCACGTCGCGCGGGGCGTCGTTCCACGGCCTCGCGGGACGGCCGACCACACGGAAGGAAGAGTGAAATGCCAGGATCGGACATCTCCGACGGGAGCGGCCACTCCAACGCCAGCTCCTACACCTCCATCAGGGTCTCAGACGGCGGGAGGCAGGTCGAGGACGGCCGCTCGGCCGTCCCGGACGACGCACCCGCGCTGTTCCAGGGCGCCGAACACGGTGTGTACGACGAGCGGCACCGCACCTACTACGCGGTCGACCCCGACCGGCGGGCCGTGGCCCGCTGGAACGCGCCCCAGAACCGCTGGGACATGGAGACGGCTCGCCGGCTCGTCGGGGGCCTGGTCAGCTGGGTGGCGGAGCATCGCGGCCGGATCGGACAGGCGGTCCGCGACGTCGCGCCCACCGCGCTCCAGGGCGCGTCCGCCTTCGCACCGGGCACCGCCGGCACCGCCCTGAACGTCGCGGGCATGGCCGCCCAGGGCGCCACGGCGCTGAACGAGTTCCGCACCCAGTACAACCAGTACCGGGCGGGCGGCCACGTGGACCCCGTGGACGTGATCGCCAGCACCGGACGGCTGTTGTCCGCGGGCGCGAACGCGGCGGGTGCGGGGCTCGGCGCGGAGTCCACCCTCGGCACACGGCTGACCGGAGCGGGGACCTATCTCGCCGCGGCGGCCACCGCCACCGACATCGTCCACCACGCCCACACCGACGACCCCCGGCGCCGCCAGGACCCGGCGAACGAGATGTACGGGCTGCACCAGAATCCGCGGCTCGGCGGGGGAGTGGGAGAGGTGCCCCCGGGCTGGCAGCCGACCCCCTCGGTGCCCTCGTCCAGTTCCGCCGCGTCGGTGACCACGCCCGCTCCGCAGCCTCCCGTCGCCGCTCCGCCCGCCGCCCACCTGCCTTCCGGCGGCAGCTCCGGCAGGCAGCCGGCCCCCTCCTCGGGCCAGGGCTCGTCCAGCGGCACGACGCACCGCGAGCGGCAGCATCACAAGAAGAAGAACGAGAGCAAGGGCAAGGAGGTCCGCAGGAAGTAGCGGAGACGCGGGAACCCCGCCGTGTCCCGGTCGGGGCACGGCGGGGCCCATCGGTGAAGGGGTGGTGCGGTGTCAGGCGGGGTGTACGGGCGGTTCGGGGACGGGGGTCTCCGCCGGGGCGTCCAGCCGGTCCAGGCGCTCGCGCATCCGGTCGGCGTCCGGGTGGTCGAAGTCGACGAAGACCGCGAGGGCCTGGGTCCAGCTCTCCCGGGCCGCCTCGGTCTCGCCCGCGTCGAGCCGCACGTCGCCGAGGTTGCCGAGGGTGGTGCCCTCGCCCCAGCGGTTGGCGATGTCCCGGTGGGCCTCCAGCGCCCGTCCGTAGTACGCGACGGCCTCCTCGTGGCGGTGCAGGCGGTGGTGGATCGTGCCCAGGGTGTCCAGGGCCACCCCCTCCACCCAGCGGTTGCCCGCCTCGCGCACGAGGGTCAGGGCCTGCTCCAGACAGGCGACCGCCTCGTCGTACCGGCCCTGCCGCTGGTAGGCGTCGCCCAGGTTGCACAGCGCGATGCCCTCGCCCCACGCGGCGCCGGTGGCCCGGTCGAGGACGAGGCCGCGGCGGGTGTACTCGACGGCCTTGTCGAGCAGCCCGGCCTGGAGGTAGGCGTCGCCGAGGTTGCCCACCGCCATCAAGCGGCCCCGCAGATCGCCGAGTTCACGGTGCCGCCGCATCGCCTGGTGCAGATGCTCGATGGTCTCCTCGTACCGCCCCGCCACCCGCAGCGCCGCGGCCGTGTCGGTCAGGGCCTGTGCCTCGCCGGTGCGGTCGTCCGCGGCGCGGGCGGCGGCGAGGCCGGTGCGCGCGGTGTCGAGCCAGTCGTGCGCGTGACTGCGCAGATAGAAGAAGCCCCACAGCACGGCGGGCAGCCGCCAGGCGATGCCGGTCAGCCCGGCCTCGGCCGCCTGGTGCACCGCCGAGACCAGGTTGGCCCGCTCGGTCTCGCACCAGTCCAGGGCCTCGTCGTGCGAGCCGAACTCGGGCGCGGGGCCGCAGTCGGGCAGCCCGCCCAGGGGGACGCGCGGACGGTTCGGGGTGATGTGCGGATAGGCCGCGTCGGCCGCGCGCAGATACCAGGCGAGCAGCCGCTCGACGGCCCGCTCCCGCTCCGGTGGCGCCTCCTCGGCCCGGACCCGCTCGGCGGCGTACACACGCAGCAGGTCGTGGAGGGTGTAGTGGCCGGGGAAGCGCTCGGTGAGCAGATGGGCGCGGGTCAGCTCGGCGAGCGGAGCGCGCACGTCGCACGGGGCGAGTCCGGCGAGGGCCGCCGCGGCGGACACCGGGACGTGCGGTCCGGAGTGCAGCCCGAGCAGCCGGAAGAGCCGCGCGGCGGGGGCGGACAGCGCCCGGTAGGACCAGGAGAACACCGCGCGCACGTCGGTCGTGATGTCGTCGCCCCCGGCGAACGCGTCCAGACCCCGCCCCGCGCGCAGCTCCTTGGCGACGGCACGCAACGGGAAGCCCGGGTGCTCGGCGGCGTGCGCGGCGACGATGGCGAGCGCCAGCGGCAGCCGGGCGCACCGCTCCACGATCTCGTCCACCGCCCCCGGCTCCGCCGCGAGCCGGTCGGCGCCGAGCCTGCGGGCCAGCAGATCGCGCGACTCGGCGGCCGACAACTGGTCCAGCGTCAGCGGACAGGCGCCCTCGCCCGCCACCAGCCCGGCCAGCCGGCTGCGGCTGGTGACGATCACCAGAGAGCCGGGGGAACCGGGCAGCAGCGGGCGCACCTGCTCGGTGTCGCGGGCGTTGTCGAGCAGCACCAGCATCCGCCGCCTGGCCAGCAGACTGCGGTAGAGCGCCGTCTGCGCGTCGAGCCCGGCGGGAATGCGCAGCGGATGGACGCCGAGCGCGTCGAGGAAGATCCGGACGGCCTCTTCGGGCGGCACCACCTGGCCGACCGGGTCGAAGCCGCGCAGATTGACGTAGAGCTGCCCGTCGGGGAAGCGGTCGGCCGCCTCGTGGGCCCAGTGCACCGCCAGCGTGGTCTTGCCCATCCCCGCCATGCCGCCGATCGCACTGATCACCACGGCGGGCGGAGCGCCCCCGTCGTCCGGCAACAGGGCTCGCAGCCGGTCGAGTTCGGCACTCCGTCCGGCGAACGTCGCCAGCGCCGCAGGCAGTTGCGCGGGCCGGGGGGCCCGTACGGCCGCCTCGTCGGCGGGTTCGGCAGGCCCGGCGGGTTCGGTGGGCCGGGGCGCGGGGGGTGGCGGCGTGCCCGGCAGCAGGGAGGCGTCGGCGGCGAGGATGCGTTCGTGGAGCTCCTGGAGGGCGGCACCGGGTTCGATGCCCAGCTCCTCCACCAGGGCGGCGCGTATCGCACGGTAGGCCGCCAGCGCCTCCGCCTGCCGTCCGGACCGGTACAGCGACAGCATCAGCAGCTCGGACAGCCGCTCCCGCAGCGGATGGGCGGTGGTCAGCGCCCTCAGCTCGGCGGTCACCTCGGCGTGCCGCCCGAGCGCGATGTCCAGGTCGAGGCGCGTCTCCAGAGCGTTCAGCCGTTCCTCGCTCAGCCAGGAGCGGCGGGCCTCGGCCAGCGGGCCCGGTACGCCGGTCAGCGGGGGGCCGGACCAGCCGTCCAGCGCGGAGTGCAGCAGCCGGTGCGCGGCGGCGACCTCACCGGTCGCGCGCAGCCGCCGCGCCTCCTCCGCCCGCTGCTGGAACACGGCCAGGTCCAGGGCGTCGTCGGGGACACGGGCGAGGTAGCCGTCCCCGACGGAGACGAGGACGCTCGGGGGCCGGGCGGGGGAGCGGTCGGGCTCGATGGCCTTGCGGAGGCGGGACACATAGGTGCGCAGCACGGACACGGCGGCCGGGGGCGGCTCGTCCCCCCAGACGGCGCTCAAGAGCTCGTCGAGCAGGACGGGGCGCCCCCGGCGTAAGAGGAGAGCGGCGAGGACCGCCCGCTGCTGCGGCGAACCGAGGTCCAGTTCGTCGGCGCCGCGCCACGCCCGCACCGGCCCCAGCACGGCGAAACGCAGGGCATTCTCAATGGCGTTCACGCCACGACCTTACTGAGCCGCGCCTGATCACCGGCGCCCTTGCCGGAACATGCGGTTCCGTCCCTATTACGGCAGGTCACACCCCTTGCGCCCGGACGAGGTGAACCGCCGCGCCCCGGCAGCCGTTGTGGTGCGCGGCAGCCGCCACGAGACAGGCACGAGGGAAGGGGCGCGGATGGGTACGAACGGAAGTGAAGCGGCGGACGCACCGGCGGGGGGAGACGGGCCCCGCTTCACGGTGGTGATGGCCGACGACGGCTCCGCCGCGATCGACGGCGAGCCGGTCCTGCCGGAGGAGGGCGAGTCGGTCGACTCCGCCGTCCTCGACGCCCTGCACCGGCACGCGCGCGAGAGCGGCGCCCCGGTGACGGCGGCCGTCCGCGACCCCTCGGCCGGATACGTGGCGCACGTGGAGGTAGCCCCGGACGGCTCCAGCAGGCTGCTGGGGCAGGAGGAGGAACGGCTGCCGGGGGAGGGCGCCGGGACGTCGGAGCGGAGCCTGGACGGCGCGGGACCGGTCGAGGCGGAGGACGCGGCTGTCGCGGCCGGTGCCCCCGAGGGTGCCGCCCCGCCCGGTGTCGTCGCCGGCAGTGCCGCTCCGGTCGGTGGCGCCGCCCCGCCCGGCACCGCCCCGGGACCCGCGGCGCGCGCCGACAGGCGCGCCCCCGACACCGATGACGCCGCCCCCGTCCCCCCACGCCCCCGCGCCCGCCAGTCCGACGACGAGTACGAGCCGCCCGGCTTCCTCGGCAGGCCGCTGGTCGTCGGTCCCGTGGCCCTCGGGGTGGCCGCCCTCGTGGTCGTACCCCTGGTGATCATCGGCAGCGGCGGCTCGGACGACGGCCACCAGCGGGAGATCGCCCGCGCGAGCGACGTGAAAAGCGCGTCCCCGGGAACCACCGGGGCACCCCCCACCGCCCCGGCCGCTCCCCGAACCGCCTCACCGTCGCCCTCCCCCACCACCTCCGAGCCGAAGAAGCGGCACGGGAAGCCGAAGAAGCCGAAGGCGAAGGGCGGAACCGGAGGCGGAGTCACGGTCACCGTCACCGCGCGCCCGCCCCGGGCCACCGCCACCGTCACGGCGAAACCCCCGGCGGAGACGGCCGGGACCGCCGTGAACCGGCTCGCCGCGAGCGACCCCGGGGGACGGCACATCTGCTACCGCGCGTACGTCTCGGGACAGGGCTGGCAGAAGCCCGTGTGCGACGGCACGATGGCCGGGACGACCGGACGGAACCGTGCGATCAAGGCCCTGGAGATCGCGGTGCGCGGCGTCGGCGGCTCGGCCGCCAACGCCTTCGTCCACAAGCCCGGTTCGACCGACGGCAAGGGCGTCTGGCAGCCCAGCTGGACCGCGGTGACCGGCGACGGCGGGAACTTCCGCGTCGGCGGCGCCGCCCACGGCGCCCCGGACATGCTGGGCTTCGCCGTCAACGTGGGCAGCGGCCGCATCTGCCAGGCGACCCGCCTCGTCGGCTCCACCGCCTGGAGCGGAACGGGATGCGCCGACGCCCGCCCCGCCTATGCCTTCGGCGGCACCCTGGACAACGACCGCCGCCTGGAGGCGGTCAGGTTCACCGTGTGACCGACCGACCGACCGACCGATCGGCCAACCGGACCGACCGACTGACCGCGAGGGCCGCCCCGCCCCGCGCCCGTTGTGGCACGCTTCGGGCGTGAGCAGACGACCCCCCGCCCCCGACCTCCGCGACCTCGTCCGGCTGCGCAAGGTCCGGGACCGGATGGACCGGGAGTACGCGCAGCCGCTCGACGTGGAGGCGCTGGCCCGGGGGATCGGGGTGTCGGCGGGGCATCTGAGCCGGCAGTTCCGGGCGGCGTACGGGGAGTCGCCGTACTCGTATCTCATGACGCGGCGGATCGAGCGGGCGATGGCGTTGCTGCGGCGGGGGGACATGAGTGTGACCGACGTGTGCTTCGCTGTGGGGTGTTCGTCGCTGGGGACGTTCAGTACGCGGTTCACGGAGCTGGTCGGAGTGCCGCCGAGCGTGTACCGGAGCGAGGCGGCGCGGGCCACGGTGGGGATGCCGTCGTGCGTGGTGAAGCAGGTCACCCGGCCGGTGCGGACACCGGTGCGGAAGGCGGGGCCGGAAGCGGTCAGGAATCGAGAAGCGCCCGAGGAGGGCCGCGGCTAGCGTGACGGGCATGGACCTCAGCATTCACGCCAGTTTTCTGCCCCAGGACGACCCGGAGGCGGCCCTCGCGTTCTACCGGGACCTGCTCGGTTTCGAGCTGCGCCAGGACGTCGGCTACAACGGACTGCGCTGGCTCACCATGGGCCCCGCCGGGCAGCCGGAGACGTCCGTCGTGCTGACCCCGCCCGCCGTGGACCCGGGCATCACCGAGGACGAGCGCCGTACCATCACCGAGATGATGGCCAAGGGCACCTACGCCACCCTGCTCCTGGCCACGCCCGACCTCGACGGCACCTTCGAGCGCCTGGCGGCGGCCGACGCCGACATCGTGCAGGAGCCCACCGAGCAGCCATACGGGGTGCGCGACTGCGCCGTGCGCGACCCCGCGGGCAACCTGCTCCGCATCCAGGAACGCCGCTGACGACCGCCCGCCGCACAGGTACCGATGGAGAGACGATGACCCAGGCCAACCGGGCCGACGAGCACGCCGCCGACCGTCACGACATGATCCGTGTGCACGGGGCGCGGGTGAACAACCTCAAGGACGTCGACGTCGAGATCCCCAAGCGCCGGCTGACGGTGTTCACCGGGGTCTCCGGCTCGGGCAAGAGCTCGCTGGTGTTCGGCACCATCGCCGCCGAGTCGCAGCGGCTGATCAACGAGACGTACAGCGCGTTCGTCCAGGGCTTCATGCCCACCCTGGCCCGGCCCGAGGTCGACGTCCTCGACGGTCTGACCACCGCGATCACCGTGGACCAGCAGCGCCTCGGCGCCGACCCGCGCTCCACCGTCGGCACCGTCACCGACACCAACGCGATGCTGCGCATCCTCTTCAGCCGCCTCGCCGAACCCCACATCGGCCCGCCCGGCGCGTACGCCTTCAACGTCGCCTCGGTCGAGGCCAGCGGCGCGATCACGGTGCAGAAGGGGAACAAGCGGACCGAGAAGGCCACCTTCTCCCGCACCGGCGGCATGTGTCCGCGCTGCGAGGGCCGGGGCGCGGTCACCGACATCGACCTCACCCGGCTCTACGACGACTCCAAGTCGCTGCGCGAGGGCGCGCTGACCATCCCGGGCTACAGCGTGGACGGCTGGTACGGGCGCATCTACACCGGCTGCGGCTTCTTCGACCCGGACAAGCCGATCGCCGAGTTCACCAAGCGGGAACTGCACGACCTGCTCCACAAGGAGCCCACCAAGATCAAGGTGGAGGGCATCAACCTCACGTACGAGGGCCTGATCCCGAAGATCCAGAAGTCGTTCCTGTCCAAGGACGTGGACGCGCTCCAGCCGCACGTCCGTGCCTTCGTGGAGCGCGCCGTCACCTTCACGGTCTGCCCCGACTGCGAGGGCACCCGGCTCAACGAGGGCGCGCGCTCCTCGAAGATCGAGGGCAGGTCCATCGCGGACGCCTGCGCGATGCAGATCACCGACCTCGCCGCGTGGGTGCGCGAGCTGGCGGACCCCTCCGTCGCGCCGCTGCTCACCGCCCTTGGCCACACCCTCGACTCCTTCGTGGAGATCGGCCTCGGCTATCTCTCCCTGGACCGTCCCTCGGGCACGCTGTCCGGCGGCGAGGCGCAGCGCGTGAAGATGATCCGGCACCTCGGCTCCTCGCTCACCGACGTGACCTACGTCTTCGACGAGCCCACCACCGGACTCCACCCGCACGACATCCAGCGGATGAACAACCTGCTGCTGCGCCTGCGCGACAAGGGCAACACCGTGCTCGTGGTGGAGCACAAGCCGGAGACGATCGCCATCGCCGACCACGTGGTGGACCTCGGTCCCGGCGCAGGTGCGGCGGGCGGCGCGGTCTGTTACGAGGGCGACGTCGCGGGGCTGCGGGCCGGGGACACCGTCACCGGACGCCACTTCGACGACCGGGCCCGGCTGAAGGAGAGCGTGCGCGAGCCCTCCGGCGCCCTGGAGATCCGGGGCGCCGACGCCAACAACCTGCACGACGTGGACGTGGACATCCCGCTCGGGGTGCTCACCGTCGTCACCGGCGTCGCCGGTTCCGGCAAGAGCTCGCTGGTGCACGGCTCTGTCCCGCCCGGCGAGGGGGTCGTCTCGGTCGACCAGAGCCCGATCCGGGGCTCGCGGCGCAGCAACCCGGCGACCTACACCGGGCTGCTGGACCCGATCCGCAAGGCGTTCGCCAAGGCCAACGGGGTCAAGCCCGCGCTGTTCAGCGCCAACTCGGAGGGCGCCTGCCCGACCTGCAACGGCATCGGCGTCGTCTACACCGACCTGGGGATGATGGCCGGGGTCGCCACCACCTGCGAGGAGTGCGAGGGCAGGCGCTTCCAGGCGGCGGTGCTGGAACACCGGCTCGGCGGGCGGGACATCAGCGAGGTGCTCGCGATGTCCGTGTCCGAGGCGCTGGAGTTCTTCGCGGACGGCGAGGCCCGCACCCCGGCCGCGCACCGCGTCCTGACCCGGCTGTCCGACGTGGGCCTCGGCTACCTCACCCTCGGCCAGCCGCTCACCACCCTCTCCGGCGGTGAACGCCAGCGACTGAAGCTGGCCACCCACATGGCGGAGAAGGGCGGGATCTACGTCCTGGACGAGCCGACCGCCGGCCTCCACCTCGCCGACGTCGAGCAACTGCTCGGCCTGCTCGACCGGTTGGTGGACTCCGGCAAGTCGGTCATCGTCGTGGAGCACCACCAGGCGGTCATGGCCCACGCCGACTGGATCATCGACCTCGGCCCTGGTGCCGGCCACGACGGCGGCCGCGTCGTTTTCGAGGGCACCCCGGCCGACCTCGTCGCGGCCAGGTCGACGCTGACGGGGGAGCACCTGGCGGAGTACGTGGGGACCTGACGGGTCAAGGCCCGGGAGTCCGGCCGACGTTGACGGGAAGGGGTCACGACATCGCGCGCATCCGGCTGATCTCGGCCGTCTGCTGCGCGATGACGTCGTCGGCCATCTCCTCGATCCGGACGCTGTGACCCCGGGCCTTCACATCCGTGGCCATGGTGATCGCCCCCTGGTGGTGGGCGATCATCAGCTTGAGGAAGAGGGCGTCGAACGCCTTGCCCCGGGCGGACGTCAGCCTCGTGAGCTGCGCCTCGGTCGCCATGCCGGGCATCGGCATGTGCGTGTGGGCGTGGGCGTCGCCGTGCGCGTGCCCGCCGCCGTCGGTGCGCAGCCAGCTCTTCATGGCGGCGATCTCCGGTCCCTGGGAGGCGGAGATCCGCTCGGCCAGGCGCTTCACCGCCGCCGACTGAGCGCGCTTCGGGGCGAGTTCGGTCATCCTCAACGCCTGGGCGTGGTGCTCGATCATCATCGTGGCGTACGAACGGTCAGCCGTGTCGGGGGAGTTGTCGTCCCCGCGCCGCCCTGCGGCCTCCTGGGCGGAGAGGGTGCGGTTCGCCTCGCCGGGTCTGCCGGGCGCGATGACCGAAGGGCCGCTCGCCGCACCGGACCTGGTGTCCGTACCGGCATCACAGCCCCCGACCGCGAACACGGCCGCCGTGGCCAACGAGGCCGCGACGAGGGACGCGAGGGACGCACGACGGATGAGCACGGTGATCTCCTGTCGCTGGCGGAACGGGCGGCGGTGCGGTGGGACGAACGGCGGGACGGTGGGCTCGGCCGGGCTCCCGGCGACCGAGAGTTTTCAGCCGTGTCACATTGCCCACTGTTGACCTGTGCATGACGCAGACGATACTGCGGGGGAGCGTGCACCGCGTCCACACGACCGGCACCAGGGAGGCAGCAGTGACCCTGTCGAAGAGATCCCGAACGCTCCACAGACGCCTGGGAGTCGGTGCCGCGGCTGCCGGACTCCTGGCCGCGCTGCTCACCGTCGCCCCGGCATCCGCGACCCCCGACCCCGGCGACGCCCCCGCCGCACGGCACCCCGTCTCCCGGAGCGAGGCCGCCGGGGCGGAGAGCGCCATCGCCGCCGGCGAGACACCCGGCCAGGACGAGATCGTCCACTCGTCCAACATCGAGCACCTCGCCAACGTCCCTAAGGACGCCCTGGCCGGCGTCAACTCCGACCTCGCCTTCCAGGGGAAGTACGCCTTCGCCGGGAACTACGACGGCTTCCGCGTCTTCGACATCAGCGACCCGAGGGCGCCGAAGACGGTCGCCCAGGTCCTGTGCCCCGGCTCGCAGAACGACGTCTCCGTCTCCGGCGACCTGCTGTTCCTGTCCACCGACTCCTCGCGCAGCGACGACTCCTGCGCCAGCACCGCGCAGCCCGCCACCGAGAAGTCGTCGTGGGAGGGCATGAAGATCTTCGACATCAGCGACAAGGCCAACCCCAGGTACGTCGCCGCCGTGGAGACCGCCTGCGGCTCCCACACGCACACGCTGGTGCCGGAGCGGAAGAACGTCTACCTCTACGTCTCGTCGTACTCGCCGAACGCGGCCTTCCCCGACTGCCGGCCGCCCCACGACGGCATCTCGGTCGTCAAGGTGCCGCGCGACGCGCCCGAGAAGGCCGCCGTGGTGGGCTTCCCGGTGCTCTTCCCCGGTGAGGGTCCGGACGGCGGCGGCAACCCCGGCGCCCCGACCAACCCGGGCGTGTCCAAGACGACCGGCTGCCACGACCTGACCGTGCTGCCCTCGAAGGACCTGGCGGCGGGCGCCTGCATGGGCGACGGCATCCTGTTCTCCATCAAGGACCCGGAGCACCCGAAGGTCATCGACCAGGTCGAGGACAACGTCAACTTCGCGTTCTGGCACTCGGCGACCTTCAACCAGAAGGCCGACAAGGTCGTCTTCACCGACGAGCTGGGCGGTGGCGGCGCGGCCACCTGCAACGCGGCGGTCGGACCGAACCGCGGCGCCGACGGCATCTACGACATCACCGGCCGGGGCGAGCACCGCAAGCTGGTCTTCCGGGGCTACTACAAGATCCCCCGCCACCAGGCCGACACCGAGAACTGCGTCGCCCACAACGGCTCGCTGATCCCGGTCAAGGGCAAAGACCTCATGGTCCAGGCGTGGTACCAGGGCGGTGTGTCCGTCTGGGACTTCACCGACTCCACACGCCCGGAGGAGATCGCGTACTTCGAGCGGGGCCCGCTGTCCACCAGCGCCCTCCAGCTCGGCGGCGCGTGGTCGGCGTACTACTACAACGGCTACGTCTACTCGAACGACATCGTCAAGGGCCTCGACGTCCTGAAGCTCGACGACCGGCGCACCGACCCGGCGCGGCGCGTGCGCCTGCCCGGGCTGAACGTCCAGACCCAGCCCGACTACTTCGACTGAGCGGCCGGCTCACGCCTCCCTGGAGAGCACCGACCTCAGGGTGCCGACGCGGTTCGTGGTGATCGCGTCGGCACCGAGGGAGATCAGACGGCGCATGGAGCGGCGGGTGTCCGGGGTCCACACCGAGAGCAGGTAGCCGTCGTGGTGGACCCGGGCGGCCAGGTCGCGGTCGACCAGGGAGAAGCGGTAGTTGAGCCAGCGCGGCCGGATCGCGTCGAGCACGCCGGGGCGCGGGCGCGCCAGGCTGGTCCAGGTCAGGGCGATCTCGGCGGAGGGGTCGGCGGCGCGGAGGGTGAGCATCGACTCGGCGCCCGCGCAGTAGTAGACCCGGTCCTTCGCGCCGCAGTCGCCGACCACGCCGAGGATCCGCTCCACCGTGCGGCGGTGGACCGGACCGCACAGGTCCACCAGGACCCGGGCGCCCTCGGTCGCCTCCAGCGCCTCGACGAGCGTCGGGACCCGGCCGTCGGTCAGCTCGCGGAGCCGCTCGGCCGTCAGCGTGGATAGCGGGCGCTCCGTCTCCCACAGCCGCTTCAGCGTCTCGTCGTGCAGCAGCACGGGGACGCCGTCGCGGGTGAGCCGTACATCGATCTCGACCGCGTCCGCGCCCTGGTCGAGCGCGGAGCGCAGCGAGGCGACGGTGTTCTCGCGGAAGCGGTAGGGGTCACCGCGGTGGGCGACGGCGGTCACGGTCTGCATGGGGCCATTCTGGCAGCCGAGTGGATCTCCGTGGAGTACCCGCCACTCCTCAGCGGGCGAGCCAGGCGTTCGTGTACGCGTCGATCTCCGCCGCGATCCGCGCCTTGCCCGCCGCGTCCAGGAAGGACGCCTCGACGGCGTTCTTCGCCAGCTCGGCCACGCCCCGCTCGTCCAGGTCGAGCAGACGGGCGGCGACCGCGTACTCGGTGTTCAGGTCGGTACCGAACATGGGCGGGTCGTCGGAGTTGACGGTGACCAGCACACCCGCGTCCACGAAGTGCCTGATCGGGTGCTCCTCGAGGGTGCGCACCGCGCGGGTGGCGATGTTGGAGGTGGGGCAGACCTCCAGCGCGATGCGGTGCTCGGCGAGGTGCGCGAGCAGCTTCGGGTTCTGTGCGGAGCTGGTGCCGTGCCCGATGCGCTCGGCGCGCAGCTCGGTCAGCGCGTCCCACACCGTCTGCGGGCCGGTCGTCTCGCCCGCGTGCGGCACCGAGTGCAGACCGGCGGCGATCGCGCGGTCGAAGTACGGCTTGAACTGCGGCCGGGGCACGCCGATCTCGGGGCCGCCGAGGCCGAAGGACACCAGTCCCTCGGGGCGGACGGCGTCGTCGGTGGCCAGCCGGGCCGTCTCCTCGGCGGCGTCCAGCCCCGCCTCGCCGGGGATGTCGAAGCACCAGCGCAGCAGCGTGCCGAAGTCCGCCTCGGCCGACTTGCGGGCGTCCTCGATCGCCTCCATGAACGGCCGCGCCGGTATGCCGCGCCGGGTGGAGGAGAAGGGGGTGATGGTCAGTTCGGCGTACCGCACCTGCTGGCGGGAGAGGTCGCGGGCGATCTCGTAGGTGAGCAGCCGGACGTCCTCCGGGGTGCGGACCAGGTCCACGACCGACAGGTACACCTGGATGAAGTGCGCGAAGTCGGTGAACGTGAAGTACTCCGCGAGCGCCTCGGGGTCGGTGGGCACCTTGGAGTCGGGGTGGCGGGCGGACAGTTCCGAGACGATGCGCGGGGAGGCGGAGCCGACGTGGTGGACGTGCAGTTCGGCCTTGGGCAGCCCGGCGATGAAGGCGGCGCGGTCGTCGCGCGCGGGGGCGCCTGCGGTGCTGCTGTCGGTGCTGCGCTCGGTCAAGGGGTCCTCCCCGGGGGAACGGCGCTCGCGGACGCACGGTGGTACGCCGGGCGCGGGCGATCGGCTGATCGGTGGTGCCCGGACATCCTAGGCCGGGCCGCCGACAACGCCCGAAAACGGTCTCGGAGCCGGGTGCGCGGTCCGCGTCGTGCCCTGTCCGGTGCCGCCTGTCACAGGTCGGACACCGAGCACCGGGAAGGTAAAAGCAAGGCTTTACGATGATCCGACGATCAGACGGAGGGGGATGGGTCACGTGAGCGAACAGCAGCCCGGCGCGGGTGAGGGATCGGGCTACGACCCGTGGGCGCCGCCCGCGAGCGGACCGTCGCTGGAGAAGGGCGCCCCGGTTCCCGGCTCCGCCCCGGCACCGGCCCCCGGCGCGCAGCCGCCCGCCCAGCAGCCGTCCGTGCCCCCGTCCTCGGTGCACGACCAGGCGACGATGACCTCCTTCCCGGCGACCGGTTTCGGCCCGCCGACGGTGGCCGGCCAGCCGTTCGCCGGTCCGCCGGTGGGCGGTCCTCCCGTCGGTGGTCCCCCTGCCAAAGGTCCCCACCTTCCGCCCCCGTCACAGGGCTGGAGCGATCCCTCCGTCCCGCCCCCGCCCTACGCCCCCACCGGCCCCGGCATGGCCGCCCCGCAGCCGCCGGGCGGTTACGGCTACCCCAACTACCCCGGCCCCGCGCAGGGTTACGGCTGGAGCGGCGGCCCGGCACTGCCGCAGAACGGCATGGGCACCTCCGCGATGGTGCTCGGCATCCTGTCCCTCTGCCTGTTCTGCTTCTACGGCATCCCGTCCATCGTGCTCGGCATCATCGCGGTGGTCCTCGGCGTCAAGGGCAAGCAGCGCGCCGACCGGGGAGAGGCCACCAACCGGGGCTCCGCCCAGGGCGGCTTCGTCATGGGCATCATCGGAATCGTGCTCGGCATCCTGGTGGTCGCCTTCTGGGGCGTGCTGATCGCGAAGTTCGCGCACGACTCCGACACCGGCTCCGACGACGACCCGTACGGCTCGTACAACTCCGCGCCCAGCGTGTCCGCACCGCTGCTGCCCCGCGCCTGACCCGGCACCCGGCGGAAGACACCGGACACCAGTCACCCGGCGCCCGACGGCCCGCCCCCCCGCTCCGGGAGGGCGGGCCGCGCCGTTCAGTCGCCGCGCAGCCGCTCCCGCGCCGCCATCAGCGCGAAGCCCAGCAGGTTCGGGCCCCGCCACCGCTCGGGGTCGCCGGCCCGCTCGTCGTCCGCCGCGAGGCCGATGCCCCACACCCGGTCCACCGGGCTCGCCTCCACCAGCACCCGCTCACCGGTGCCGAGCAGGAACGCGCGCAGCTCGTCGTGCGCCGCGAACTTGTGCACGCTGCCCTCCACGACGATCCCGAACCGCTCGCGCTGCCATGTGGATTCGTCGAAGCCCCGGACCAGCCGCCCCGCCTTCTTCGCCTGCGAGGGATGTGCCGAGGCCAGCACCCTGTCCTCGGCCTCCGCGTCCTCGAACAGCCGGGCCTTGGCGGCCATCATCCAGTGCTCGGCCGTCGCGTACTCCACGCCGTCCACGGTGAAGGGCGCCGGCCACCACTGGCTGAGACAGCCGGCGCCCGCCGTGCCGTCCGGGCGCGGCCGGTGCCCCCAGAAGTGCAGATACCTCACCCGGGCCCCCGCCCGGACCTCGCTGATCAGTGTCTCCAGGCCCTCGATCGTCCCCATGATCGCGAGTGTGGCACGCGGCGCCGACACTCCGTCCGCCCCGGCGCATGGCGACTCGACACCTGGTCGACAGATTCCGTCGCGTAACCAAAAGGCAACAACGGAATCCCTTGTTGGCTGGATATCGCTCTGTCAGGATCGGCACTCAAATCGAGCTGGAGCCACGCCACCCGGCCCCCACGGGGTGCACGGCGGAGGAGAGCGACATGCACATCCCGGGCACCGTCATCCCGGAACGATTCCCCGCACGCGACCGATTTGCCGACGGCGCGCAGTTCATCGCGGGCCGGACCGCCCGGGGCACCTCCGGCCGGACCCACACCGTGACCGACCCGGCCACCGGTGACGAGATCCTGACCTACGAACTCGCGGGCACCGACGACGTGGACGCGGCCGTCGCCGCCGCGCACGCCGCCTTCCCCGGCTGGGCGGCCACCACTCCCGGCGAGCGCTCCGACACCCTGCACCGCCTGGCCGCACTGCTCGCGGAGCGCGCCGAGGAGTTCGCCCGCGCCGAGTCCCTCCAGTGCGGCAAGCCGCTCAAGCTCACCCGCGAGTTCGACGTGCCCGGCACGATCGACAACACCGCCTTCTTCGCGGGCGCCGCCCGGCACCTCCAGGGCCAGTCCGCCGGGGAGTACTCCGGCGACCACACGTCGTACGTGCGGCGCGAGCCCCTCGGGGTCGTCGGCTCGATCGCGCCCTGGAACTACCCGCTCCAGATGGCCGCCTGGAAGATCCTCCCGGCCGTCGCGGCGGGCAACACGATCGTCCTCAAGCCCTCCGAGCTGACCCCGCTGACCGCCCTCCTCTTCGCCCGGGCCGCCACCGACGCGGGCGTGCCCGACGGCGTGATCAACATCGTCACCGGGACGGGTCCGGAGGCGGGAGAGCGGCTGATCGGGCACCCCCGGGTCGTCATGACCTCGTTCACCGGCTCCACCGCCGTCGGCCGGCGCGTCGCCACGCTCGCCGCCGGCACCGCCAAGCGCCTCCACCTGGAGCTGGGCGGCAAGGCCCCCTTCGTCGTCTTCGACGACGCCGACCTGGAGGCCGCAGCCAACGGCGCGGTGGCGGGCGCGCTCATCAACACCGGGCAGGACTGCACGGCCGCCACGCGCGCGTATGTGCAGCGCCCGCTGTACGAGGCGTTCGTGGAGCGGACCGCCGCCCTGATGGAGACCGTACGGCTCGGCGATCCGTTCGCCCCCGGCACCGACCTCGGGCCGCTCGTCTCGCACGTCCAGCGCGACCGGGTCGCCGCCTTCGTGGACCGGGCCCGCGGGTACGCGCGCGTGGTCACCGGCGGCGAGGCTCCGCGGGGCGCGCTCGAGGACGGCGCCTACTACCGGCCCACCCTGGTCGCCGACGCCGCCCAGGACAGCGAGATCGTCCAGGCCGAGATCTTCGGTCCCGTCCTGGTCGTCCTCCCCTTCGACACCGACGACGAGGGCCTGCGGCTGGCCAACGACACCCCGTACGGGCTGGCCGCCTCCGCGTGGACCCGTGACGTGTACCGCGCCAACCGGGCCACCCGTGAGATCGCGGCGGGCTGTGTGTGGATCAACGACCACATCCCGATCATCAGCGAGATGCCGCACGGCGGCTACAAGGCGTCCGGGTTCGGCAAGGACATGTCGGCGTACTCCTTCGAGGAGTACACGCAGGTCAAGCATGTGATGTTCGACAACACGGCGGTCGCGCGCAAGGACTGGCACCGCACGGTCTTCGGGGACCGCGCGCACCCGGACACCCTCTGACCGCCCCGCGTCCCCTTCTCCTCTCCGACCTCTTCTCCGACGGTTCTTCCGAAAGGGCACCACGCGCATGGAGCAGTACGAGCCCGACTGTCCGAGCCCGGCCGTGGCGGCCGCGATACGGCGCAGCCTGAGCGGCGGCCGGGCGGCGCTCACCCGCCGGTCCCTGCTGCGCGCCGGAGTGGGCGGCGCCTTCGCCGCCGGGGGACTGGCCGCCCTGAGCGCCTGCGGGATCCCCCCGGCCGGGCGGGCACCCGGCGGCATCTCCGCCGACGACCACTCGGCGCGGGAGAAGACGGTGAACTTCTCCAACTGGACCGAGTACATCGACGTCGCCGACGACAACAAGCGCCACCCCACCCTCGACACCTTCCGGCGGCGCACCGGCATCAAGGTCGCCTACACCGAGGACATCAACGACAACAACGAGTTCTTCGGCAAGATCAAGCCGCAGCTCGCCGCGGGCCAGGACACCGGCCGCGACCTCATCGTCGTCACCGACTGGCTCGCCGCCCGGATGATCCGCCTCGGCTGGGTGCAGAAGCTCGACCCGGCCAACCTCCCGCACGCCTTCGCCAACCTCTCGGCCCAGTTCCGCACCCCCGACTGGGACCCGGGCCGCGCCTACTCCTACCCCTGGCAGGGCATCTCCACGGTCATCGCCTACAACAAGAAGGCGCTCGACGGCGTCGAAGTGACATCCGTCTCGGACCTGCTCGACAATCCGAAGCTCAAGGGGCGCGTCGGCTTCCTCTCCGAGATGCGCGACAGCGTCGGGATGACCCTGCTGGACATGGGCAAGGACCCGGCGCGCTTCACCGACGACGACTACGACGCGGCGATCGCCCGTCTGCAGAAGGCCGTTGACAAGGGGCAGATCCGCCGCTTCACCGGCAACGACTACACCTCGGACCTCACCAAGGGCGACTTCGCGGCCTGTGTCGCCTGGGCCGGAGACGTGGTCCAGCTCAAGGCGGACAGCCCCGACGTCGACTTCGTCATACCCGACAGCGGATACCTGACGTCGACGGACAATATGCTGATCCCCAACAAGGCACGTCACAAGACGAACGCCGAGCGGCTGATCGACTTCTATTACGAACCCGAGCAGGCCGCCGCGCTGGCCGCCTACATCAACTACGTCACTCCGGTCGACGGGGTAAAGCCCTGGCTTGCCAAGATCGACCGGGACGCGGCGGCCAATCCGCTGATCGTCCCCGACAAGGCCATGCAGGCGAAGTCCCACGCCTTCCGCTCCCTGAGCCAGAAGGAAGAGACGGCCTACGAAGAAAAATTCGCGAAGCTCACAGGGGCGTGACGAGGATGAAGACGACGACAGACGGCAGCGGAGACGTCCGCCTCGACGGGATCGGCAAGACGTACGGCGATTTCACCGCCGTGCATCCGCTGGACCTGACCGTGCCCCAGGGCTCCTTCTTCGCCCTGCTCGGCGCCTCCGGCTGCGGCAAGACCACCACCCTGCGCATGATCGCCGGGCTGGAGGAACCTTCCTGCGGCACCGTGCGCCTCGGCGACCAGGACGTCACGCATCTGCCGCCGTACAAGCGGCCGGTGAACACGGTCTTCCAGTCCTACGCCCTCTTCCCGCACCTCGACATCTTCGAGAACGTCGCCTTCGGCCTGCGTCGGCGCGGCATCAAGAGCGTGAAGAAGCAGGTCGGGGAGATGCTGGACCTGGTCCAGCTCGGCGAGCAGGCGCGCAAGAAGCCGCACCAGCTCTCCGGCGGCCAGCAGCAGCGCGTCGCGGTCGCCCGCGCCCTGATCAACCACCCCAAGGTGCTCCTGCTCGACGAGCCCCTCGGCGCCCTCGACCTCAAGCTGCGCCGCCAGATGCAGCTGGAGCTCAAGCGCATCCAGACCGAGGTCGGCATCACCTTCATCCACGTCACGCACGACCAGGAGGAGGCCATGACCATGGCCGACACGGTCGCCGTGATGAACGCGGGCCGCGTCGAGCAGCAGGGCTCGCCCACCGAGCTCTACGAGAACCCGCGCACCACCTTCGTCGCCAACTTCCTCGGCACCTCCAACCTGATCGAGGCGGAGGTCGACTCCCGCTCCGGCGACGACATCGTGCTGCGCGCGGGCGACGGCAAGCTGCTGCTGCCCTCGGCCCGCTGCTCCGCCCCCGCGGCGACGGGGGAGAAGGTCCTCGCCGGAATACGCCCCGAGAAGATCGCGCTCACCCACGCCGACGACGCGGGCTCGGTCCCGGGCGGCCGCAACCGCCTCACCGGCACCATCGCCGACGCGAGCTTCATCGGCGTCTCCACCCAGTACGTGATCGACACCCCGGTCGCGGGCGCGCTCGCGGTGTACGCGCAGAACGTCGAGCGCGACACCCGGCTGGTCCCCGGCGCCGAGGTCGTCCTGCACTGGAACCCGGCGCACACCTTCGCCCTGGACGCCGCCCAGGACATCGACGCGGGCACCGAGGAAGAGGCGGCCGTCTGATGCCGACGCTCACCGAGGCGCCCCCGCCCCTCACCACGGCCGAACCCGCCGCGGCACCTCGCAGGCGTGGCCGCCTCACCCCGTACTGGCTGCTGCTGCCCGGCATCCTGTGGCTGGTCGTGTTCTTCGCGCTGCCGATGGTCTACCAGGCGTCGACCTCCGTGCAGACCGGTTCGCTGGAGAAGGGCTACCAGGTCACCTGGCACTTCGCGACGTACTGGGACGCCCTTGCCGAGTACTGGCCGCAGTTCCTGCGTTCGGTGCTCTACGCCGCCGCCGCGACCGTGCTCTGTCTGCTGCTCGGGTATCCGCTGGCGTACCTGATCGCCTTCCGCGCGGGCCGCTGGCGCAACCTGATCATGGTGCTGGTGATCGCGCCGTTCTTCACCAGCTTCCTGATCCGCACCCTGGCCTGGAAGACGATCCTCGCGGACAACGGTCCGGTCGTGCACGCCATGAACAGCCTGGGCCTGCTCGACCTCACCGACTGGCTCGGCTGGACGGCGGGCGACCGGGTGCTCGCGACCCCGCTCGCGGTGGTGTGCGGGCTGACGTACAACTTCCTGCCGTTCATGATCCTGCCGCTGTACACCTCCCTGGAGCGGATCGACGGCCGGCTGCACGAGGCGGCGGGCGATCTGTACGCCCGGCCCTGGACCACCTTCCGCAAGGTCACCTTCCCGCTGTCGCTGCCCGGCGTGGTCTCGGGCACCCTGCTCACCTTCATCCCGGCGGCCGGCGACTACGTCAACGCCGAGTTGCTCGGCTCGACCGACACCCGGATGATCGGCAACGTCATCCAGACCCAGTTCCTGCGGGTCCTGGACTATCCGACGGCCGCCGCGCTCTCCTTCATCCTCATGGCCGCGATCCTGGCCATGGTGACCTTCTACATCCGCCGGGCCGGGACGGAGGACCTCGTCTAAATGCCGCTCGTCACCTGGCTCAAGCGCCGGCTCGTGGTCATCGCGGGTCTGCTCACGCTCGCCTATCTGCTGCTGCCGAACATCGTCGTGACGGTGTTCTCCTTCAACAAGCCCAAGGGCCGCTTCAACTACGAGTGGCAGCGGTTCTCCACCGACGCCTGGAAGGACCCGTGCGGGGTCGCCGACATGTGCGGCTCGCTCTCGCTCAGCCTCCAGATCGCCCTGTGGGCCACGCTCGGCGCCACCGCGCTCGGCACGATGATCGCCTTCGCGCTGGTGCGCTACCGGTTCCGGGCGCGCGGCGCGGTCAACTCGCTGATCTTCCTGCCGATGGCGATGCCGGAGGTCGTCATGGCCGCCTCGCTGCTCACCCTGTTCCTCAACATGGGCGCGCAGCTCGGCTTCTGGACGATCCTGATCGCCCACATCATGTTCTGCCTGAGCTTCGTCGTCACCGCGGTCAAGGCGCGCGTGATGTCGATGGACCCGCGCCTGGAGGAGGCCGCCCGCGATCTCTACGCGGGACCGGTGCAGACCTTCTGCCGGGTCACCCTGCCCATCGCGGCACCCGGAATCGCCGCGGGCGCGCTGCTGTCCTTCGCGCTGTCCTTCGACGATTTCATCATCACCAATTTCAACGCGGGCTCGACCGTCACCTTCCCCATGTTCGTCTGGGGCTCGGCACAGCGCGGTACGCCCGTCCAGATCAATGTCATCGGCACGGCCATGTTCCTGGTCGCCGTGCTGTTCGTGCTGGTCTCGATGCTCGTCACGGGCCGGCGCGGCCGTCAGAAGGCGTGAGCCGTCACCAGGCGTAGAAGCCCTGTAGGGAGTTGAAATCATGGCCCCGAGCGCCATGAGCCGTGGAAAAGACAACTGGATCTCCGCTCTCTCCGAAGCCCAGCCGGTCCCGTACTGGCTGGAAGACCCCGGCAGGCCGCACGCCGAGGCCGCCCTGACCACCACCGAGACCTGCGACCTGCTCGTGGTGGGCGGCGGCTACAGCGGACTGTGGAGCGCGCTGGGCGCCAAGGAACGCGACCCCGGCCGCGACGTGGTGCTCCTGGAAGGCCGCGAGGTGGGCTGGGCCGCCTCCGGCCGCAACGGCGGCTTCTGCGCCGCCTCCCTCACCCACGGGCTGCCCAACGGCATGGCCCGCTGGCCGGGGGAGATCCACACCCTCCAGGAACTCGGGACGCGCAACCTCGACGAGATCGAGGCCGCCCTCGACCGCCACGGCATCGACTGCGACTTCGAGCGCACCGGCGAGATCGACGTCGCCACCGAGACCTACCAGGCGTGGGAACTGCGCGACTGGCACCGCGAACTTCAGGACAAGGGCCTCGCCGACGGCATGGAGTTCCTCGACCGCGACGCCCTGCGCGCCGAGGTGAACTCGCCCACCTTCGAGGCGGGGCTGTGGGACCGCCGGGGCGTGGCCATGGTGCACCCGGCCAAGCTCGCCTGGGGCCTGAAGCGCGCCTGCCTCGCCCTCGGGGTGCGGATCTACGAGCACACCCCCGCCCTCACCCTGAAGCCGTACGGCGCGGGCATGGCCGTCACCACGCCCTACGGCGCCGTCCGCGCCCGCAAGGTCGCCCTCGGCACCAACATCTTCCCGAGTCTGCTGCGCCGGGTGCGCTCGTACACCGTGCCGGTCTACGACTACGCGCTGATGACCGAGCCGCTGAGCCCCGCGCAACTGGAGTCGGTCGGCTGGAGGAACCGCCAGGGCCTGGGCGACTCGGCCAACCAGTTCCACTACTTCCGGCTCTCCGCCGACAACCGCGTCCTGTGGGGCGGCTACGACGCGATCTATCCGTACGGCGGCCGGGTGCGCGCGGAGTACGACGACCGGCCGGAGACCTACGCCAAGCTCGCCGGGCACTTCTTCACCTGCTTCCCCCAGCTGGAGGGCGTCCGCTTCACCCACGCCTGGGGCGGCGCGATCGACACCTGCTCGCGCTTCTCGGCGTTCTTCGGCACCGCCCACCGGGGCCGGGTCGCGTACGCGGCGGGGTACACCGGGCTCGGGGTCGGCGCGACCCGGTTCGGCGCCGACGTGATGCTGGACCTGCTGGACGGCGCGGACACCGAGCGCACCCGTCTGGAGATGGTGCGCAGAAAGCCGCTGCCCTTCCCGCCGGAGCCGTTCGCCTGGACCGGGATAGCGCTCACCCGCTGGTCGCTGGCCAGGGCGGACGCGCAAGCCGGGCGGCGGAATCTGTGGCTGCGGGCGATGGACCGGCTGGGGCTGGGGTTCGACAGCTGAGGCGTGGCGCGGGGGCGGCCGGGGTGGCGTGGTCTCAGGACCGCGCCGCCCGGGACCCGTCGCGTGACCCGGGTCACCCGAAAGAGTGCCGGAAAGCCGCGTAATGCTCCCCGGTCCACCTTCCTCTCCCTCCCGGGCGCGACGGCGTCCAGGTGAGAGAGGGAGGTCCGCATGACAGGGGCGAAGACGGCGGTCGAGTGGCTGGCATCCGTCGCACCGGATCCGGAAGCGTGCCGGTGGGAGTGGGAACGCAGCGCCCTCGGGGTGGCCCTGCTCCCCGCGGGCAAGGCGTGGGACGTGCTGATCCTGCCCGGTGACCTCGGCTATCCGACGCTCGACGTGCTCACCCGCGTCCTCGACCAACCCGGCCCGGTGCTGGCCGACTTCGGGGACAACCGGGTGGGATTCTTCGTGCCGCCGGGCACCGCGGCCCGCTGGCTCGGCACCGGTATCCGCACCGCGGGGTCCGGCACCTGGATCGTCGTGCCGTATCCCGGGCGGCCGGCGCACGGGGTGCGCTGGCTGGTCCCGCCGGACGGGTCCGGGACGCTCACCGACCCGGCGCTGCTGGAGCTGGCGATGCACGAGGCCGCCGCGGGGCTGGCGCGGGACGGAGACGGATAACCCCCGGGCGACTTGACAGGAGGATTGGTCTGGACCAGGTTTGGTGCGCCCCCTGACCTCCAACTCCCCCATTCCTGGAGGCATTTCGTGGATCGCTCCAGACCTCTGGTCGCCCTGCTCGCGGCAGCGGCCCTGGCCGTGCCCGGCGTCACCGCGCTCTCGTCGGCCGCCCGTGCGGCCGACGCGGACGCCGTGGTCAACGGCGGTTTCGAGTCCGGCCTCTCCGGTTGGACCTGCACCGCCGGCACCACCGTCAACTCACCCGTGCACACCGGTAGTTCCGCCCTCCAGGCGACCCCGGAGGGCAGCGACAACGCCCAGTGCACCCAGAGCGTGACCGTGCGCCCCAACTCCCAGTACACGCTGTCCGGTTGGGTGCGCGGCTCCTACGTCTACCTCGGCGCGAACGGCACCGGCACCACCGACGTGTCCACCTGGACCCAGTCCGCGCCCGACTGGCAGAAGCTCACCACCACGTTCACCACCGGACCGAACACCACCAAGGTCACGCTCTACACCCATGGTTGGTACGGCACCGGCACCTACCACGCCGACGACATCTCCCTCCTCGGTCCCGGCGGCGGCTCCACCACGCAGCCGCCCGCCGCACCGGGCGGCCTGACCACCGGCACCGTCACCGCGACCTCCGTCGCCCTGTCCTGGTCGGCGGTCTCCGGCGCGACCGGCTACTCGGTCTACCGCGACGGCACCAAGGTCCAGACGGTGAGCGGCACTTCGGCGACCGTGAGCGGCCTTTCGCCCTCGACGGCGTACAGCTTCCAGGTCACCGCCGCCAACGACGCGGGCGAGTCCGCCAAGTCGGCCGTCGTGACCGCCACGACCAAGGCCGACGGCGGCGGCGGCGGAGGCGGTTCGACCGACCTGCCCACCCACGCGCTCGTCGGCTATCTGCACGCGAGCTTCGCCAACGGCTCCGGCTACACCCGCATGGCCGACGTGCCCGACAGCTGGGACGTCGTCGACCTGGCCTTCGGCGAGCCGACCTCCGTCACCTCCGGCGACATCCGCTTCAACCGCTGCCCGGTCTCGGAGTGCCCGGGCGTCGAGAGCGACGCCGACTTCAAGGCCGCGATCAAGGCGAAGCAGGCCGCGGGCAAGAAGGTGCTGATCTCCATCGGCGGCCAGAACGGCCAGGTCCAGCTCACCACCACGGCCGCCCGCGACGCCTTCGTCTCCTCCGTCTCGAAGATCATCGACCAGTACGGACTCGACGGGCTCGACATCGACTTCGAGGGCCACTCGCTCTCCCTGAACACCGGCGACACCGACTTCAAGAACCCGACCACCCCGGTGATCGTCAACCTGATCTCCGCGCTGAAGACCCTCAAGGCCAAGTACGGCGGCAAGTTCGTGCTCACCATGGCGCCCGAGACCTTCTTCGTGCAGAACGGCTACCAGTTCTACGGCAGCGGCAAGTGGGGCGGGCAGGACCCGCGCTGCGGCGCCTACCTCCCGGTGATCTACGCCCTGCGCGACGACCTCACCCTGCTGCACGTCCAGGACTACAACTCCGGACCGATCATGGGCCTGGACAACCAGTACCACTCCATGGGCGGCGCCGACTTCCACATCGCCATGACCGACATGCTGCTCACGGGCTTCCCGGTCGCGGGCGACGCGAACAACGTCTTCCCGCCGCTGCGCCCCGACCAGGTCGCCATCGGCATGCCCGCCTCCGTGAACGCGGGCAACGGCTATGTCGCCCCCGCCGAGGTCACCAAGACCCTGGACTGCCTCACGAAGCGGACGAACTGCGGCTCGTACGCGACCCACGGAACCTGGCCCGCGCTGCGCGGTCTGATGACGTGGTCGGTGAACTGGGACCGCTTCGCGAACTGGGAGTTCCAGCGGACCTTCGACGGCTACTTCGGCTGAGCGTCCACGCGAGCGCCGTCAGCAGCACCGTGCCCAGGCACCAGGAGGCCAGCACGTCCAGCGGCCAGTGGAAGCCGCGCCGTACCAGGCCGTACGACACCGCGAGCACCAGTGCGGCGCCGACGGCCGGCACGGTGCGGCGGCTGGTCGGTGTGCGGCACCAGGGGAGGAGCAGCAGCACCGCCGAGCCGTAGGCGACGCACGCCGTCGCCGTGTGCCCGGACGGGAAGTAGCCGGTGGCCGGGGGCACCGCGGGGGTTCCCGGCCGCGCGGTCCACAGCTTCAGCGGCACGACCAGCGCGGGCAGCAGGGCCATCGGCAGGGCCGCCGCGAGCGGGGGCAGCCACCAGCGGGGCGCACCGGCCGAGCGTCCGCGCACCGCGGCGTAGCCGGCCGCGAGGAGCAGCACCGGGACGGCGACCTGGATGTCGCCGAGGTCGGAGAGCAGCTCCGAGAAGCGGTCCGGGTGGACCAGGTCCCGGCTGAGCCGGGCGTCCTCCCGCAGCAGCGGGCCGTGGACCAGCACCTGCCAGGTGAGCAGCGCGAACAGCAGACCGGGCAGCGCGATCAGGGCGGCGTACGGGGTGCGGCGGGGGAGGGACACGGGACCCAGCTTCGCAGGTCGGCGCGTTTTGTCCGAGGAGGAGGTCGGCCGCCCCGGAACAGGGGGGGGTGGTTCCGAGGCGGCCGTCCGGACCGGAAACGCCGCACGCCCCGGGGGGTTTGGGGCGGCGGCCGTCCGATCGGTGAGGAGATCCCGGAGCCGTCGGGCCCCGGCTGTGTGCGCGAGGGCACGACCAGGTCGAAGCTGGGGAGGCCCCGGCCTGAACCCGCCCGCAGTCCCCTGGGGGCGAGGTGTATCTCTCTTCTGGACGAGAACCTACGGCAGTCCTCGCCGCTTGGGCAGCCGGAATCCGGTCCCGCCATCCACCCCGCACACCTTCTTCACACGGCCTGCGGGTACGGCGCCCGGGGGCGCCGCACCCGGCCGGACCGGCCTACTGCCCGGGCCGGGTCCGGGGCCGTGTCCGCTCCGGCTCAGATGCGGGTGAAGGCCTGCTCGATGATGTCCAGACCCTCGTTCAGCAGGTCCTCGCCGATGACCAGCGGGGGCAGGAAACGGAGCACGTTGCCGTAGGTGCCGCAGGTCAGGACCAGCAGACCCTCCTGGTGGCACGCCTTGGCCAGCGCGGCGGCGGCCTCGGCGTTCGGCTCCTTGGTCCCGCGGTCCTTGACCAGCTCGATGGCGATCATGGCGCCGCGGCCGCGGATGTCGCCGATGATGTCGAACTTCTCGGCCATCGCCTCCAGGCGGCCCTTCATGACCTCCTCGATGCGCTTGGCCTTGCCGTTGAGGTCCTGCTCCTTCATCGTCTCGATGGCGCCGAGCGCGGCGGCGCAGGCCACCGGGTTGCCGCCGTAGGTGCCGCCGAGTCCGCCCGCGTGCGCGGCGTCCATGATCTCGGCGCGGCCCGTGACGGCGGCGAGCGGCAGACCGCCCGCGATGCCCTTGGCGGTGGTGATCAGGTCCGGGACGATGCCCTCGTCCTCGCACGCGAACCACTGGCCGGTGCGGCAGAAGCCGGACTGGATCTCGTCGGCCACGAACACGATGCCGTTGTCGTTCGCGAACTTCACGATCTCCGGCAGGAAGCCCTTGGCCGGCTCGATGAAGCCGCCCTCACCGAGCACCGGCTCGATGATGATCGCGGCCACGTTGTCCGCGCCGACCTGCTTGGTGATCTGGTCGATCGCCATCTTGGCGGCCTCGGGGCCCGCGTTCTCGGCGCCGGTCGGCCAGCGGTAGCCGTAGGCGACCGGGACGCGGTAGACCTCGGGCGCGAACGGACCGAAGCCGTTCTTGTACGGCATGTTCTTCGCCGTCAGCGCCATCGTGAGGTTGGTACGGCCGTGGTAGCCGTGGTCGAACACCACGACCGCCTGGCGCTTGGTGTACGCGCGGGCGATCTTCACCGCGTTCTCGACGGCCTCGGCGCCGGAGTTGAACAGCGCGGACTTCTTGGCGTGGTCACCCGGGGTCAGCTCGGCCAGCGCCTCGGCGACGGCGACGTAGCCCTCGTACGGGGTGACCATGAAACAGGTGTGGGTGAAGTCGGCGAGCTGGGCGCTCGCGCGGCGCACGACGGCCTCGGCGGAGGCGCCCACCGAGGTCACGGCGATGCCGGAACCGAAGTCGATCAGGCTGTTGCCGTCCACGTCCTCGATGACGCCGCCGCCGGCGCGCGTCACGAAGACGGGCAGCGTGGAGCCCACGCCCTGGGCGACGACCGCGGTGCGGCGGGCCTGAAGCTCCTGCGACTTCGGGCCGGGGATGGCGGTGACGACGCGGCGCTCCTGCGGAAGTGCGGTCATGCGGGGCTCCTGGGGGGTGATTACGGACGCTTGTCTTCTTTTCTCGCAGGTTAGGACCGTTGCCGGGGGGCGGTCATGCTCCATGTGGGCGTTGTCCGGCATGGCGGTTGTCCGCCGTGGACATAGCAGTGGGTGGGAGCCCCGCCCGACCGGTCCCGGACACCGGCCGCGTAACCGGTGAACTCCCCTTTCCGGGGCGTTAGATTGACTCGCTGACGGTGGACGGAGCGGCTGCTCAGGGGGCAACGGCGATGGAGAGCGACGGCACGCGGGACACGCACGGCACGGGAGCCGGACCGGTCCCACGTCCGGCGGTACCGGCCCAGGGGCCTGCCGTGCCGCCCATGCCGTCGGCGCCGCCCGGCATCTCGCCCAGGTCCGACGGCAACGCCTTCCTGGCCTGGCTGCGCGCTCCCCGCCCCGCCGCCCCGCCCGGCGTCTGGCGCTTCGGCCACCGGCCCCGGCCCGAGGAGGAGCCCGAGGTGATCCCCGGCCGCCAGTTGCTGAGCGGTGCGCTGATCTCGTTCCTCGTCGGCTGGCTGGTGTGGTCCCTGCTGTGGAACGGCTACCTCGGCGGCTGGTGGACCCTGCCCCTGGAGCTGCTCGCGCCCGACGCCTGGCTGGAGACCGAGAGCCGGATCGGCACCGCCGTCCTCTGGTACTCGTACTACACGCTCATCGGCGGCACCCTGCTCCTCGTCGTCTTCCGGCTCGGCCGCTGGGCCGAGGTCTGGCGGCGCTACGGACCCCCCGCCTGGATGTCCGCCACCCCGCCCGAGCCGCCGCCGCCCACCCCGGGGCAGGACCCCGCGAGCTGGCCCGAGCTGCGGGCCGCGGGCGCGCACGAGGCCGCCGACCGGCTTGCCGCCGACGCACAGGCGGGACACATGCGCGACGTGGACCAGGCGCGGATCGGCCGCGCCTGGCAGGGCGTGCGCTCCGGCCTGCACACCCTGGCCGCCTTCACCGGCGCGGTGGTGCGGGACGGCGCCGCCGCCTGTCCGCACCCCTCCGGCGAACGCGACCTGCCCGTGCGGCAGGCCCGCCACGACCTGCTCACCGGTCAGGTCCGGGTCGGCACCGCCGCCGACGACCCGCGCAACCCCTACCGCTACCGCGGCGCCGGGCTCGCCCTCGATCCCGAGCTGCTCGGCACCTCGCTGCTCGCGGTCGGCCCGGCGGGCTCCGGCAAGACCGGCAGCCTGATCCGCCCGCTCGCGGAGTCGATGTGCCTGCATGCGCTGGCCGGCCGGGCCGCGGTGGTGGTCGTCGGCGCGGCGGGCGCCAGCCTGGGACCCGCCGAGGCGTACGACGTCGTCATCCGGATCGGCCACCCCGACTCCGCCTACGACCTCGACCTCTACGGCGGCACCACCGACCCGGACGAGGCCGCCGCCATACTCGCCGAGGCCCTGGTCGGCGACCTGGCCGACCCGCACCCCGGCAGCGACAGCCGCCGCTCCACCACCGTCCTCGCCCAGCTCCTCGGCCCCTTCCACGCGGTCCACGGCCGCTTTCCTTCCGTGCCCGAACTGCGCGGGCTCCTCGACGGTGCCCCCGGGCCGCTCGCCGCGCTCCGCAAGGCGCTCACCGAGACCGGGCACGCCTCGCTGCTGCGCGAACTCGACGCCCGCGAACGCCAGTCGGCCCACCCCGACGACGTGGGCGCGGTGCTCGCGGACCGGATCGCGCTGCTGGACCGGCCTGCCTTCGCCTCCTTCTTCGACACCTCCGGGCAGTCCCGGCCGTTCTCGCTCAAGGCCCTCGACCACCCTGTCCGGGTCCGCGTCGACCTGCCCCAGCGCGGCCACGCCGACGCCTCGCGCATCCTGGCCCGGCTCGTTCTCGCCCAGTTCACGGCGAGCGTGACGGCCCGCGAGGACCGCTCCCTCTTCGCCTGTCTGCTCCTCGACGACGCGGGCGGGGTCGTCACCCCCGAGGCCGTGCGCGGCATCCAGCGGCTGCGCTCCGCCAACGCGGGCATCGTGCTCACCCTGCGGACCCTGGACGACGCCCCCCGGCCGCTGCGCGGCCCGCTGATCGGCGCCACCGGCTGCCGCGTGGCCCTGTCCGGCCTCACTCCCTGGGACGGGCAGGACTTCGCCGAGGTGTGGGGCAAGGAGTGGATCGAGACCCGCGACGTCACCGACCGCCAGATCATCGCCGAGACCCCGGCGGGCAAGGCCGTGCACATGCTGCGCCGCGTCATCACCGGCAAGGCGCCCACCGCCCGCGCGGTCACCGTCCGCCAAGTCGAACGCGAGCGGTGGTCCGCCTCCGAGCTCGCGCACGGGGTGCCGCCGGGACATGCGGTGCTGTCGTTGACCACCGTGCGGGGGGAGCACGCGCCGCCGTTGCTGGTGGATCTGCGGGGGTGAGGTGCGGGATCGTACGGTGAGGCAGAATCGGGGTGGGCCGTTCGTACGCGGCGGCCAATTGATCTCCGGTGGCGTCACACCGGACCGCTTCGACCTGAAGGCCCCATGCCCCCGACCCTCGCCTCGCTCGTCCACCACTCCGCGCTCAAGCTCACGGTCCGCGCGGGGGAGGACCGGCTCGACGTGCCGGTCCGCTGGGCGCACGTCAGCGAGCTGGCCGACCCCGTTCCGTACATGGAGGGCGGGGAACTGCTCCTCGTCACCGCGCTGAAGCTGGACGCCGAGGACCCCGAGGCGATGCGCCGGTACGTCAAGCGGCTGGCCGGAGCGGGGGTCGTCGGGATCGGCTTCGCCGTCGGGGTCAACTACGACGAGATCCCCGAGGCGCTGCTGGACGCCGCCCGCGAGGAAGGGCTGCCGCTCCTGGAGGTGCCCCGCCGCACCCCGTTCCTCGCGATCAGCAAGGCCGTCTCCGCCGCCATCGCCGCGGAGCAGTACCGCGCCGTCACCGCCGGCTTCGCCGCCCAGCGCGAGCTGACCCGGCAGGCCCTGACCACCGGCCCCGAGGGCCTGCTCGGCGCGCTCGCCGCCCAGCTCGACGGATGGGCCGCGCTGTACGACGCCTCGGGCGCCGTCGTCGCCGCCGCGCCCGAGTGGGCCCACCGCAGGGCCGCCCGGCTCACCGCCGAGGTCGAACGGCTGCGGGAGCGCCCCGCACCCGCCTCCTCCGTCGTCGGCGGCCCCGACAACGAGGACCGCGTCGAGCTGCACTCCCTCGGCACCGGCCGCCGCCCGCGCGCCGCGCTCGCCGTCGGCACCGCCGCCGCCCCCGGCACCGCCGAGCGCTACGCCGTCCACTCCGCCATCGCCCTGCTCACCCTCACCACCGAACGCTCCCGCTCCCTGCACGCCGCCGAACAGCGCGTCGGCGCCGCCGTGCTGCGCATGTTGCTGGCCGGGGAACCGGACCACGCCCGCGCCGTCGCCGGGGACCTGTACGGAGGGCTCCTCGACGCGCCGTTCCGCGTACTGGTCGCCGAGGCGGGCACCGGAGCCGACGGCGATCCGCTCGGCGCGCTCACGGAGGCCGTGGAGTCGGCCGCCGCCCGCTCCGGCGAAGCCGTCCTCGCCGTGTCCGACGGGGAGCGCCTGGTGGTGCTGGCCGCCGACGGGGGAGCGGCGGTCGCCGCCTGTCTCGCCCACGCGGGCGTCCTGGAGACCACCCGTACGGCCGCCGAGACACGGGCCGGCGACGAGAACGCGCTGGTCGTGGGGCTGTCGGCACCGGCGGGTCCCAGCGCGGCGGCCGCCGCCCACCGCCAGGCCGAACAGGCGCTGTCGGTCGCCCGGCGCCGCGGCCGGGTCCTCGTGGAGCACGAGCACCTCGCGGCCGGCTCGGTGCTGCCACTGCTCGCCGACGACGCCGTACGCGCCTTCGCCGACGGCCTGCTGCGCGCGCTGCGCGAGCACGACGCCACCGGGCGCGGCGATCTCGTCGCCTCGCTGCGCGCCTGGCTGTCCCGGCACGGCCAGTGGGACGCGGCCGCCGCCGACCTCGGCGTCCACCGCCACACCCTGCGCTACCGGATGCGCCGCGTCGAGGAGATCCTCGGCCGCTCCCTGGACGACCCGGACGTGCGCATGGAGCTGTGGCTGGCGCTGAAGACGACGGGCGCGGAACAGCCGTAGGGCCACGTGCGGGGCGCGACCTGCCTCTTCACGCCAAACCGGAGCATCACCGCCCCGCATCCGTACGACTCGGACAAGCGACGCCCCCGCACGGCCGCCCTACCGTGGACCACGCACCGAAGAACAACTCCGACAACGCGGAAGGGCCGGGACCCGTCAAATGACTTCCACCCACGCCTTCTGGCTCGCCGGCCGCCAGGTCACCGGCGAGGACAGCTTCGACGTCACCAACCCGTGGGACGGGCGCCTGGTCGGCCGGGCCAGTGTGCCGACCGACGCCCAGGTCGAGGAGGCCGTGGCCGCCGCGTACGCCGTCCGCGACGACTTCGCCGCCGTGCCCGCGCACGTGCGCGCCGCCGCCCTCGACCACGTGGCGAAGCGGCTGACCGAGCGTGCCGAGGAGATCGCCCAGCTCATCTCGGGCGAGAACGGCAAGCCGATCAAGTGGGCCCGGGGCGAGGTCGGCCGTGCCGTCTCCGTGTTCCGGCTCGCGGCCGAGGAGGCCCGCCGGTTCAACGGCGGCGAGGCCCAGCGGCTCGACACCGACGCGGGCGGCCAGGGCCGCATGGCGCTGATCCGCCGCTTCCCCAAGGGCGTCGTCCTCGGCATCGCGCCGTTCAACTTCCCGCTGAACCTGTGCGCGCACAAGGTCGCCCCGGCCATCGCCGCCGGTGTCCCGATCATCCTCAAGCCCGCCCCGGCCACCCCGCTGTCCGGCCTGGTCATCGGTGACTTCCTGGCCGAGACGGACCTGCCCGCCGGTTCCTGGAGCATCCTGCCGGTCGCCAACGACAAGATGCCCGCGCTGGTCCAGGACGAGCGCCTGCCGGTGATCTCCTTCACCGGGTCCGAGAAGGTCGGCTACGCGATCATGGACTCGGTGCCGCGCAAGCACTGCACCCTGGAGCTGGGCGGCAACGGCGCGGCCGTCGTCCTCGGCGACTGGTCGAGCGACGCCGACCTGGACTGGGCCGCGTCCCGCATCGCGACCTTCTCCAACTACCAGGGCGGCCAGTCCTGCATCTCGGTGCAGCGCGTGATCGCGGACGCCTCCGTGTACGACCGCCTCCTGGAGCGCGTCGTCGCCGCCGTCGAGGCGCAGGTCACCGGCGACCCGGCCGACGAGCGCACCGAGGTCGGCCCGCTGGTCAGCGAGGACGCCGCGCAGCGCGTCGAGTCCTGGGTGAACGAGGCCGTCGAGGCGGGCGCCACCCTGCTCGCCGGCGGCAAGCGCGAGGGCGCCACCTACGCCCCGACCGTCCTCACCGATGTCCCGGCCGGTGTCACCCTCGCCACCGAGGAGGTCTTCGGACCCGTCCTCACCGTCCAGAAGGTGGCCGGCGAGGCCGAGGCATTCGCGGCCGTCAACGACTCCAAGTACGGCCTCCAGGCAGGCGTGTTCACCCACGACATCCAGGCCGCCTTCCGCGCCCACCGCGCCCTCGAGGTCGGCGGCGTCGTCATCGGCGACGTCCCCTCCTACCGCGCCGACCAGATGCCGTACGGCGGCGTCAAGCAGTCCGGCGTCGGCCGCGAGGGCGTCCGCTCCGCGATGGACGACTACACCTACGAGCGCGTCCTGGTCCTCACCGGACTCGCTCTCTGACCTGACACCGACAGGTCGCCACGACGGCCGGAGCCCACACTGTGCGGGGGCTCCGGCCGTTGGCGTTTTCCTCACACCAACCAGCCTGATTCCAGGCGCGGTTCATGTCGGATTCCGGCCAGAGGGCGGGCCGCGCAGGGTGCTTGACTGCCGTCATGACGCACACGCGCGCGGCCGACGCCCGCCTCTTCCGCTCCCTGCACATCCCCTCCGCCCCGCTCGCGCTCGCCAACGCGTGGGACGCGGCGAGCGCCCGTCTCGTCGAGGCGGCGGGCGCCAGTGCCATCGCCACCACCAGCGCCGGGGTCTCCTGGGCGCTCGGTTGGCCCGACGGCGGCACGCTCACCCGGGAGCGCGCCCTTGAGGTGATCGCCCGTGTCACCGCCGCCGTCACGGTGCCGGTCACCGCCGACATCGAGGACGGGTACGGCGCGGACGCCTCCGCCGTGGCCAGGACCGTCGCCGGGGTGATCGAGGCGGGCGCCGTCGGCGTCAACATCGAGGACGGCACCCGGCCTCCGGCCGAGCTGGGCGCCCGGCTCACCGCGGCCCGGCGGACCGCCGAGCGGGCGGGCACGGACCTGTTCCTCAACGCCCGGGTCGACACCTATCTGCTGGGCCTGGGCGACCCGGAGACCCGCCTCGCGGAGACCCTGGCCCGGGCCCGGCGGTACGTCGAGGCGGGCGCCGACGGCGTCTTCGTCCCCGGCGTCACCGATCTCTCCACCCTCAAGGCGCTGGCCGAGGGCATCGCCGTACCGCTCAACGTCCTGGCGGGTCCAGGGGCGCCGTCCGTCGCCGAGCTGGGCACCCTCGGCGTGGCCAGGGTGAGCCTCGGGCCGGGCGTGGCGCTGGCCGCGTACGCCGCCGCCCGCCGGACCGCGCGGGAGTTGTTCGGTACCGGTGCGGTCACCGCGCCCGGCGACGCCCTGTCCTTCGCGGAGCTGGACGGGCTGCTCGCCCAGCCACCAGTGATAGGCACGGCCGATGACGCGATAGATTTGACCGATTAAGTCGGGATAAGTAATGCCTATCACGTCATTAATTCGACTTTTGACATTTCCCGGTCTGCGGGCGCACACTGCTCCACGCGTGACAGTCGGACAATCCGACCACGAGTGAGCAGCATGAGAGGGCCACCGTGCCGATACCCCTTGAAGAAGCCCTGGACGACCAGATCGCGGCAGCGCGCGGCAAGGCGAAGCTGCTCCGCTCTCCCGGGCGCTACCTGGTGCTCTCCGCGCTCGCCGGTGCCTTCATCGGCGTGGGCGTCGTTCTGATGGTCATGGTGTCCGCCCCGCTCACCCTCGCGCACTCTCCCTGGGTCAAGCTGATCCAGGGCCTCGTCTTCGGTGTCGCGCTGACTCTGGTGATCTTCGCCGGCGGAGAGCTGGCCACCAGCAACATGATGACGATGGTCCAGGGCGCGGTCCGTCGCGCCTTCTCGCCCCTCGTGGCGCTCGCCGTGATCGTCGGCTCCTTCGTGGGCAACCTGGTCGGCTCGGTCGGCTTCGCCTGGCTGGTCCACTGCTCCGGCGTGCTGGGCGTCGCGCCCGCCCCCGGAGCGCCCGCCCCGGGTCTGGCCGGTCTGACCGGCATGCTCACCGCCAAGATGGCCGAGAGCGGCGAGGCGATGTTCTTCCGCGGCGTGCTCTGCAACTTCCTGGTCTGCCTGACCGTGTGGATGGGGATGCGCACCCGCTCCGACGCCACCAAGATCCTGCTGATCTTCGCGGGCATCCTGGCCTTCGTCGCCTCCGGCTTCGAGCACGTGGTCGCCAACATGACGACCTTCTCGCTCGGCCTGTTCGAGCACGTCCCCGGCGTGACCGTGGGCGCCTTCGCCCACAACCTGCTCTTCGTGGGCCTCGGCAACCTGGTCGGCGGCGGACTGCTGGTGGGCGTGGCGTACGCGTACAGCGGACGCCGTGCGAAGCCCGTCGCTCCCGCGACCACCGTGCCCGCACCGCGCGCCGGGGACGTCCCGGCAGCCGCGGCCCCGGTGGCCGAGAAGGTCTGAGGCCCGCGACAGTCCGACGTCCCCGACGGTCCGAGACCCTGTCCGGCACGATCCCCCGAGACGCCCGCGACTCACCCCGCCCCCGCCACACTTCACCCGTTCGCCGCACTGGACGCGTGAGGGGTGGTGGGGGCGCCGCGTTTCCGGTACCAACGATCCAGTAGCACCCCTTTCCGGGTGATCCGGATCAGGCAGCAACGGTCGGTACCGCACGGACCGCATCCGTCCCTCTTCGCGGTGAGGTGAGCCTCATGTCCGCTCCCACCACTCAACGCACCACCGTCTCCGAGCGCGAGGCCCGCCAGGTGGCGGAGGCCGCCCGGGAGCAGGGCTGGCGCAAACCGAGCTTCGCCAAGGAACTGTTCCTCGGACGCTTCCGGCTGGACCTCATCCACCCCCACCCGCTCCCGGACCCCGAGAGCGTGCGGCGCGGTGAGACCTTCCTCGCGGAGCTGCGCGCCTTCTGCGAGAACGAGATCGACGCGGCCCGCATCGAGCGCGAGGCCCGCATCCCCGACGAGGTCGTGGCCGGGCTCAAGCGGCTCGGCGCGCTCGGCATGAAGATCGACCCCAAGTACGGCGGCCTCGGCCTGTCCCAGCTCTACTACAACAAGGCGCTCGCGCTGGCCGGCTCGGTCAGCCCGGCGATCGGCGCGCTGCTCTCCGCGCACCAGTCGATCGGTGTGCCGCAGCCGCTGAAGATCTTCGGCACCCAGGAGCAGAAGGACGCTTTCCTGCCGCGCTGCGCGAGCACCGACATCTCGGCGTTCCTGCTCACCGAGCCGGACGTGGGCTCGGACCCGGCGCGGCTGGCGACCACCGCCGTGCCGGACGGGGACGACTACGTCCTCGACGGCGTGAAGCTGTGGACCACCAACGGCGTGGTCGCGGACCTGCTGGTCGTCATGGCGCGGGTGCCGAAGTCCGAGGGGCACCCCGGCGGCATCACCGCGTTCGTGGTGGAGGGCACCGCCGAGGGCGTCACCGTCGAGCACCGCAACGCCTTCATGGGGCTGCGCGGCATCGAGAACGGCGTGACCCGCCTCCACCGGGTGCGGGTACCGGCGGCCCATCGCATCGGGCCCGAGGGCGCGGGCCTGAAGATCGCGCTGACCACGCTCAACACCGGGCGCCTCTCGCTGCCCGCGATGTGCGCGGGCGCGGGCAAGTGGTGTCTGAAGATCGCCCGGCAGTGGGCGGCCGAGCGCGAGCAGTGGGGCAAACCGGTCGCGCTGCACGAGGCGGTCGGGTCCAAGATCAGCTTCATCGCGGCGACCACGTTCGCGCTGGAGGCCGTCGTGGACCTCGCCTCCCAGATGGCCGACGAGGACCGCAACGACATCCGCATCGAGGCCGCGCTCGCCAAGCTCTACGGCTCCGAGATGTCCTGGCTGATGGCCGACGAGCTGGTCCAGATCCGCGGCGGCCGGGGCTACGAGACCGCCGAGTCCCTCGCGGCGCGCGGCGAGCGGGGCGTACCGGCCGAGCAGATGCTGCGCGACCTGCGCATCAACCGCATCTTCGAGGGCTCGACCGAGATCATGCACCTGCTGATCGCGCGCGAGGCCGTCGACGCCCACCTCTCCGTCGCCGGTGACCTCATCGACCCCGACACCACCCTCCAGGACAAGGCGAAGGCCGCCGCCGACGCGGGCGTCTTCTACGCCAAGTGGCTCCCGAAGCTGGTCGCGGGCCCGGGCCAGCTCCCCACCTCCTACGGTGAGTTCAAGCACGGCATCGACCTCTCCGGCCACCTGCGCTTCGTCGAACGGCACTCCCGCAAGCTCGCCCGCGCCACCTTCTACGGCATGTCCCGCTGGCAGGGCCGCATGGAGACCAAGCAGGGCTTCCTCGGCCGCATCGTGGACATCGGCGCCGAACTCTTCGCCATGAGCGCCGCCTGCGTCCGCGCCGAACGCCTGCGCCGCGAGGGCGATCACGGCCGCGAGGCCTACCAGCTCGCCGACGCCTTCTGCCACCAGTCCCGCCTCCGCGTCGACGACCTCTTCACCCGCCTCTGGTCCAACACCGACGACCTGGACCGCAAGGTCGTCAAGGGCGTCCTCAACGGCTCCTACGACTGGCTGGAGGACGGCATCCTCGACCCCTCGACCGAGGGCCCGTGGATCGCGGACGCGACGCCCGGCGCGAGTACGCAGCCGAGCGCCCGTCGTCCCTTCGTGTGACGCCCGCCGCACGACCCACCGCCCGCGAACACCGGACGCGCTGTCCGAGCCGGTGTCGCGGGCGGACACAATAGGTGGATGACCGACAGTCTCGTCAGCCCCGCGCCCCTCGCCGATCCGCACCTGGTGTACGACCCGCTCGCCGGTGGCGGGCCGAAGGATGTGGTGATCCTGGGGTCCACCGGGTCGATCGGCAGGCAGGCCATCGACCTCGTGCTGCGCAATCCCGACCGTTTCCGGGTGACCGCGCTGTCCGCCAACGGCGGGCGGGCGGCGCTGCTCGCCGAGCAGGCGTACCGACTGCGGGTGCGGACCGTGGCGGTGGCGCGGGAGGACGCCGTGCCGGAGCTGCGCGAGGCGCTGGCCGGGCACTACGGCGGCGAGCCGCTGCCGGAGATCCTCGCCGGGCCCGACGCGGCCGCGCAGCTCGCCGCGTCCGACTGCCACACCGTGCTGAACGGCATCACCGGCTCGATCGGTCTCGCGCCGACGCTGGCCGCCCTGGAGGCGGGCCGCACCCTCGCGCTCGCCAACAAGGAGTCGCTGATCGTCGGCGGCCCGCTGGTCAAGGCGCTCGCCAAGCCGGGCCAGATCATCCCCGTGGACTCCGAGCACGCCGCCCTCTTCCAGGCCCTCGCCGCCGGCACCCGCGCCGACGTCCGCAAGCTGGTCGTCACCGCCTCCGGCGGCCCCTTCCGCGGCCGTACGAAGGCGGAGCTGGCGAACGTCACCGTCGCCGACGCCCTCGCGCACCCCACCTGGGCCATGGGCCCGGTCATCACCGTCAACTCCGCGACCCTCGTCAACAAGGGCCTGGAGGTCATCGAGGCGCACCTCCTCTACGACATTTCCTTCGACCACATTGAGGTGGTCGTGCATCCCCAGTCGTATGTCCACTCGATGATCGAGTTCACCGACGGCTCCACGATCGCCCAGGCGACGCCCCCCGACATGAGCGGGCCCATCGCCATCGGTCTCGGCTGGCCCGAGCGGGTCCCCGACGCCGCCCCGGCCTTCGACTGGAGCAAGGCGTCCACATGGGAATTCTTCCCGCTGGACAACGACGCCTTCCCCTCGGTGAACCTCGCCCGGCACGTGGGGCGGCTCGCGGGGACCGCTCCGGCGGTGTTCAATGCCGCCAACGAGGAGTGCGTCGCGGCCTTCCTGAGCGGCGCGCTGCCCTTCAACGGGATCATGGAGACCGTCACCCGGGTCGTCGAGGAGCACGGCACCCCGGTATCGGGAACTTCACTCACGGTGTCGGACGTCCTCGAAGCGGAGACCTGGGCCCGCGCCCGGGCCCGCGAACTGACAGCCACGACGGCGACCGCGGAGGCGCGTGCATGACGACCCTGATGTTCATCCTCGGTATAGCGGTCTTCGCGGTCGGCCTGCTCGTCTCGATCGCCTGGCACGAGCTGGGGCACCTGTCGACCGCCAAGCTCTTCGGCATCCGCGTCCCGCAGTACATGGTCGGCTTCGGCCCCACCATCTGGTCGCGGCACAAGGGCGACACCGAGTACGGCATCAAGGCCGTCCCGCTCGGCGGCTACATCCGCATGATCGGCATGTTCCCGCCGGACGACGCGGGCCGGGTCTCCGCCCGCTCCACCTCCCCGTGGCGCGGCATGATCGAGGACGCCCGCTCGGCGGCCTTCGAGGAGCTCCAGCCCGGTGACGAGACGCGCATGTTCTACACGCGCAAGCCGTGGAAACGCGTCATCGTCATGTTCGCCGGCCCCTTCATGAACCTGATCCTCGCGGTCGGACTGTTCTTCACCGTGCTCATGGGCTTCGGCATCCAGCAGCAGACCAACACGGTCGCCTCGGTCTCGCCCTGCGTCATCGCGCAGAGCCAGCACCGCGACACCTGCAAGAAGTCCGACCCGGCCTCCCCGGCCGAGGCGGCGGGGCTCAAGGCGCACGACAAGATCCTCTCCTTCGACGGCAAGCCGACCAAGGACTGGAACACGCTGTCCGACCTCATCCGCGACAGCGCGGGCAAGAGCGTCCCGATCCTGGTCGAGCGCGACGGCAAGCAGCTCACCCTGCACGCCACCATCGCCACCAACCAGGTCGCCAAGAAGGACGCGAGCGGCACCTACGTCCAGGGGCAGTACGTCAAGGCGGGCTTCCTCGGCTTCAGCGCCGCGACCGGCGTCGTCCAGCTCGGCTTCGGCGACTCGGTGGTCTGGATGGGCGACCAGGTCGGCAACGCGGTGGACTCCCTCGTCGCGCTGCCCGGCAAGATCCCGGCCCTGTGGAACGCCGCCTTCGGCGACGGTCCGCGTGAGCCGGACTCCCCGATGGGCATCGTCGGCGCCGCCCGCGTCACCGGTGAGATCGCCACGCTGAACATCCCGGCCTCGCAGCAGGTCGCCATGTTCGTGTTCGTGCTCGCCGGGTTCAACCTCTCGCTGTTCCTCTTCAACATGCTCCCGCTGCTCCCGCTCGACGGCGGGCACATCGCGGGCGCGCTGTGGGAGTCGCTGCGGCGCAACCTCGCCCGGGTGCTGCGCCGCCCCGACCCGGGCCCCTTCGACGTGGCCAAGCTGATGCCGGTGGCCTACGTCGTGGCGGGAATCTTCGTCTGCTTCACGCTCCTCGTGCTGATCGCGGACGTCGTGAACCCGGTCAAGATCTCCTAGCGGTACGGCACCTGGAAGGCGGCCCGGAGCGCTCTGCCCCGGGCCGCCTTCCATTGAGTGGGTTTGCCGGGTGGGATGTGCTCGCGCGCGGGGCCGTACCGTAATCTCAGAGCCTGGAGCCCGGCGTTTCATGGGGCCGGATCTTCATCCACGACTTGGGGTTGCACAGCAGATGACTGCGATTTCTCTCGGTATGCCGTCCATCCCGACCAAGATCGCCGAGCGTCGCAAGAGCCGGCAGATCCAGGTCGGCACCGTCGCGGTCGGCGGCGACGCCCCCGTCTCGGTGCAGTCCATGACGACGACGCGTACGTCGGACATCGGGTCGACGTTGCAGCAGATCGCGGAGCTGACGGCGTCGGGCTGTCAGATCGTGCG